>CACANS010000001.1 GCA_902533945.1 uncultured Pelagibacteraceae bacterium
AAGTCAATGTGGAGCATGTGTAGTTCATGTGGACGGAAAGTCTATTAAGAGCTGTACAGCATTTGCAGCAGATTTAAACGGATCTAAAATCACAACAATTGAAGGTATCGCTCAAAATGGAAAAATGCATCCAATGCAAGAAGCTTTTAAAAAACTACATGGACTTCAGTGTGGTTTCTGCACTCCAGGCATGGTTATGAGTGCGATAGATCTTTTGCAAAATAATAAAAAACCAAGTGATACAGAAATAAGAGATTGGTTAGAAGGGAATATTTGTAGATGTACAGGGTATCAAAACATTGTTGCGGCAGTTAAAGAAGCAGCATCAAAAATGTAGAGAGGATAAAGATTATGGCAAGTTTAGTAGGATCTAGAGTTGAAAGAAAAGAAGATAAAAAACTTTTAACTGGAAGAGGAAGATACACTGCAGATGTAAATTTTGTTCATCAAACATTTGCATATTTTGTACGATCACCACATGCAAGAGCACAAATAAAAAAAATTGATACTTCTAAAGCTTTAAAATCTCCAGGTGTAATTTCAATACTTACTGGCGCAGACATAGTAAATGATAAAATAGGAGGACTAATAGCAGGCTGGAGAATTAAAAGTGAAGATGGATCAGATATGAAAGTTCCTCCTCATCCTCCATTAGCAAGCGACACAGTTAATTATGTGGGAGACCACGTTGCAGTTGTTATTGCAGAGACACTTGATGAAGCAAGAAATGCAGCTGAATTAGTTAAAGTAGATTATAAAATATTAAAAGCTGTAGTCAGCACAAAAGATGCTATGAGCTCAGATCAAATTTACAAAGATATTCCAAAAAATATGTGTTTCGATTGGCTTTTGGGAGATAGAGCAAAAGTTCAAGAAGCATTTGATAAAGCAGATAAAATTATAAAGATTGATTTAGTTAACAACAGATTAATTCCTAACGCGATGGAACCCAGAGCTGCTAATGCAGATTATAATCCATCTACAGAAGAAATAACTTTATATACAACAAGTCAAAATCCACACTTAGCTAGAATAATTATTTCTGCATTTAATGGTGTAGCTCCTGAAAATAAATTAAGAGTTATTGCGCCAGATGTAGGAGGAGGATTTGGATCAAAAATTTATCCATATGCTGAGGAAGTTGTTTGTAGTTGGGCTGCAAAAAAAATTGAAAGACCAGTAAAATGGGTTGCTGATAGAACTGAGTCTTTTTTATCAGACTGTCATGGAAGAGATCATGTTACCCATGCTGAACTTGCAGTTAAGAATGATGGAACATTTTTAGGTTTTAAAAATGAAACTATAGCAAATCTAGGAGCATATGCTTCAGTATTTGGAACTGTTACACCAACTTATTTGTTTGGTCCTTGTGCAACAGGAGTTTATAAAATGCCAGCAGCTTATTCTAATGTAAAAGCTGTTTATACAAATACTGCTCCAGTTGACGCATATAGAGGAGCAGGAAGACCTGAAGCAACTTACACAATTGAAACTCTTGTAGAAAAAGCAGCACGGGAGCTAGGTATGGATCCTGCAGAAATTCGTATGAAAAATTTTCCAACTCAGTTTCCATTCCAACAAACTTTAGTTCATTCAGTAGACTCTGGAGATTATGTTGGTGGTTTGAATAAAGCAATGGAAGTAGCTGATTATAAAGGGTTTGAAAAAAGAAAAAGAGAGTCTGCTTCTAAAGGTAAGCTAAGAGGAATAGGTTTATGTTCATATTTTGAAGCCTGCGGTATAGCCCCATCACCTGTTGTGATGATGTTAGGTTGCGGAATTGGTTTATGGGAATCTGCTGAAGTAAGATTTAATCCAACTGGAAATGTTACTGTATTTACAGGATCACATAGCCATGGACAAGGACACGATACTACATTTGCCCAAATAGCAGCTGATCAATTAGGAGTTCCATTAGAAAATATAGAAATTGCTCACGGAGACACAGACAAAGGTCCTTTTGGATATGGAACTTATGGCTCAAGATCTTTGACAGTGGGCGGAACTGCAATTGTTAAAGCTTGTGATAAAATAATTGCAAAAGGTAAAAGAGTTGCTGCAAAAATGTTAGAAGCGAGTGTAGATGATATTGAATTTAGTAATGGAGAATTTGTAGTCGCAAAATCAAATAAAAAGAAAACTATAGGTGAAGTAGCTTTTGCATGTTACTTACCTGGAACTTATGGTGAAGTAAAATCTCCTCTTCCTGAAGGAGATGAACCTGGATTAAAGGAAACTTCTTTTTTTGATCCAGTAAACTTTTCTTTTCCAGCTGGCTCTCACATCTGTGAAGTTGAAGTAGATCCTGACACAGGAGAAACAAAATTAGCAAAATACACAGCTGTTGATGATTTTGGTACAATAATCAATCCTTTAGTAGTTGAAGGTCAAGTTCATGGAGGTTTAGCACAAGGGATTGGACAAGCTCTTTATGAAAATTGTCATTATGATGAATCAGGTCAATTAGTTACAGCATCTTATATGGATTATACAATGCCTAGAGCTGATAATTTTCCTGAGTTTAATTTAGGATTTACTTGCACACCAGCAACTTCAAACCCACTTGGAACTAAAGGTTGCGGAGAAGCTGGAGCCATTGCAGCTCCACCAGCGGTCATGAATGCTGTAATGAATGCTATTGGAACAGAAATTTCAATGCCAGCAACTGCAGAAAAAGTTTGGAAAGCATGTAACAAAAATAAAAAAAGTAATTCGGAAGCGGCATAAGGATAAAATATGAAAACATTTAATTATCATTCAGCAAAAGATGTTAAAGAAGCTTCAAAGTTAGCTTCATCAAACTCTGCTTTTTTGGCTGGAGGTATGACAACAATTCCTTCAATTAAACTAGGTTTAGCAACTTATAAAGATATTATTAATATAAAAAATATTAAAAGTTTATCAGGAATTAAAGTTAGTGGTAAGACTATAAAAATTGGTGCCACCACTAAACATGTTGAAGTTGCTAATTCAAAAGATGTAAAAAAAGCAATTCCATCATTAGCCGCTTTAGCTGAAGGAATAGGTGACCCTCAGGTTAGAAACAGAGGAACGATAGGAGGATCTATTGCAAACAATGATCCTTCAGCAGATTATCCATCTGCATGTATTGCTCTAAACGCAGTTATACATACTAACAACAGAAAGATTGAAGCAGAAAAATTTTTTAAAGGAATGTTCGAAACTGCTTTAAAGAATGGAGAAATTATAGAAGCAATAGAATTTTCAATACCAGAAAAATCAAATTATCAAAAATATCCAAACCCAGCATCAAGATATGCTGTTGTTGGTGTTTATGTTGCAAAACATAAAGGAGAAGTTAACGTTGCTGTTACAGGCGCAAAACCTTGTGTTTATAATGATAAAGACTTGGCTAAAGCATTGTCAAACAATTTTTCTTCTTCGGCTATTGAAAGTGTTAAAATTTCATCATCAGGTATGAACTCTGACATTCATGCATCAGCAGAATATAGAGCAAACATGGTAAGAGTGTTCGCAAAAAAAGCTGTTGAAGCTTGCTAATTTAATCTAACGGTATTAACTTAATATCAAATGAAAAACTCATTTGATGAAAAAATTCTAGAAGAAGCAAATGATTGGTTAAAAGCGGATCAAAAAGTAGCTCTTGCTACAGTTATTCAAACCTGGGGTTCATCACCTAGACAAGTTGGAAGCAGAATGATTGTTAATGAAAAAGGAGATTTTTCAGGCTCTGTTTCTGGTGGATGTGTAGAGTCTGCAGTAGTAAGAGAATGCATTGATTTAATTAAAGATAATAAACCATGTAAAAAAATTGAATTTAAAGTTTCTAATGAAAGTGCTTGGGAAGTTGGACTTGCATGTGGTGGCGAAATAGCAGTTTATTTGGAGCAGATAAGTTAAATTTATGATTGAGATGCATAAAAAAAGTATAGACTGGTTTAAAAAAAAAATTAATCTTTCCGATTATGCATTGCTTTGGATAACGTTTATTAAAGGCTTAATTATTGGACTTTTAATCTACCATTTTTTTATTGTTTAAATGAAACACTCACAACTTAAGGAAATAATCAAAAAAAAAGCTTCAAAGACAGAATTTGCGATTGTAACCAATCTTGAAAACGGTTTAACCGAAATATATGAACCTGGAAAATCATTAAGCAAAGAATTTGAAACTCACAAAGAGCAAATTGAAAATTTTTTTAAATTAAAAAAAAATGGAGTAATAGAAAAAACAGAAATATTTGTAGAAACATATATTAGACCTATAAAAGTTATTATTGTAGGTGCAGTTCATATAGCTCAATATTTGGTAGATTTTGCGAAAAGCTTGAACTTTGAAATTTCTATTATAGATCCACGTGGTTATTTTGCATCGGAACAAAGATTTCCTGATATTAAAATTATTAATAAATGGCCAGAAGAAGCATTCAAAGAAATAGAAACTAATGTAAATTCAGCGTTAATTGCATTAACACATGATCCAAAGATTGATGATCCAGCATTGCAACATGCTTTAAATAACAAATTTTATTATATTGGAGCTCTTGGAAGTAAAAAAACTCATGAAAATAGATGTGCAAGATTAAAAGAAGCTGGTTATAGCGATCAACAAATAAATTCTATTCATGGTCCCATTGGTATAAAATTAGGAGGAAGATCTGCGCCTGAAATAGCACTTTCAATAGTTGCTCAATTAGTTGCAGAAACATATAAAAAATGAAAAATATGATTATTGATTATGTTAAAAATCAAAAGTAAAAAGTGATAATAGTAATTTTACTTGCCGCAGGACAATCAAAAAGAATTCCAGGAGAAAATAAACTAATAAAATATTATAAAAATAAACCTTTAATTAATCATTCCATTGACGCTATAAAAAAAAGTAAAGTAAATAAAATAATAATTGTTCTAGGACATCAATCAAATCAAATAAAGCGGTTAATTAAAAAAAATAAAAAAATAAATTTTGTTATAAATAAAAACTATAAAAAAGGCATGTCATCATCGATAAAATGTGGTTTAAGAAAAATAACTAGTAGTTGCAAAGGATTTATTATAGCTCAATCTGATATGCCTTTTGTAAAAACTTCAGATATCAACAAAATCTACAAATCAATTAAAGAAAGTAAAAATTTAGTATATGCACTTAGTTTTAAAAATAGAGTAGGTAACCCAATTGGGTTTGATATTTCAATTATTAAAAAATTTAAAAATATTAAAGGAAAATTTGGAGCAAAATTTATGGTTAAAAGACTTAAAAAAGAGACAAAATTTATAAAAGTATCTTCAAAAAGAAGATTTAAAGATTTTGATTTAAAAAAAGATTTTAATTAGGTTGAATAGGATTTCCCTTTAACCATTCGCTTTCTTTATTTTTATAGTGTTCTTTCTTCCAAATTGGAGATCTCTTTTTAATTTCCTCAATGATGAATCTTGATAAATCGTATGCCTCAGATCTATGGGGACAAGCTACTGCAATTATAATACTAACTTCACCAAGTTCAACATAACCTTTAACATGTTCAATAAATACAGATTTATCTTTAATATTTAGTTTTTTATCTGCTTCATTGTAAATTTCTTTAAAGCTTTTAATTACTAGTTGATCGTGGCTATCATAAGTAATTCCAGTAACTTTTTGGTTTTCATTATTTTCTCTTACAGTTCCGTAAAATACTATTGAAGCACCAAATTTTGATGAAGCAATAAAATCTTCAGCATTTTCTGGTTTAATTTTTTCTTTTGAAAGATCTATTATTTTTGCATGAAGCATTAACCGCCTCCTATAGGAGGAATAATTCCAATTTTTTGATCTTTGGTAATTTGATAACTGTCGGAAACAATATTGTTGTCCTCAGAACAAAAAGCAGATGTTTCAATTATTTTTTTATAATTTTCGTTTCCTTTAAATTTTTGATCTACATAATGTATCATTGTTTCTCTTAGATCTTTAATTGAACTTTTATTTTTAAGATTAAGCTCTAAAAAATCTTTATTACTTAAATCTCTACTTGCACCAAATAGTTCTATTTTTATTTTCATAATTAAAAAATATTTTCCAGAAACTTGGGTAAACCGTCTGGATTAGTCCACACTCCACTTTTTCCACCTTCTTTAATTAGTAATTTTACATTATCAATTTTTAGATGTGGATTAACTATTTTACTCAAATCATAGATAGTAATTAATGCAGCATTAACACCCATAATTGCTTCCATTTCAACTCCAGTTTTGGCTATTGCAGAGACCACACAAAAAACTTCCAAGGAATTATCAACTTCGTTCATAATAATTTTTGTTGCTGTGTGATCAATTGGAAGTGGGTGACACAAAGGTATTAATTCACTCGTTTTTTTAACACCCAATACAGCTGATACTTCAGCTAAAGTTACAGGATCTCCTTTGGGCATTTTTTTATTTTTTATAAGATTAAAAACTTCTTTACCAACATAAATTTTTCCTGATGCTAAAGCTCTTCTAAATGTCTGTTTTTTAGAAGAGACATCAACCATATTGAATGAGTTTTTCTTAAAAATTTCTTTTGCCCAATCTTTTAATTGATCTTGATTTAATATTTTTAATTTAGTCAATTATCCTCCTGTTTTAGATAAATTTTTAGTTGAACCTGTATCTCCAAGTTCCAAATAGTGAGACTCTTTTTTAAATCGCATCTGTCCTAATATTAAATCTTTTAATTCACTAAGTTGATCATCTTTTTGCAATAGATGCCTAACACTTACTCCAGTATTTCCAAACAAACAAAGTCTTAAATCTCCTCTAGATGTAATCCTTAAGCGATTACAAGTTTTACAAAAATCTTTTGAGTATGGTGCAATTATTCCAAATCTACCTTTATACTCAGGGTTTATATAATTTAATGAAGGACCAGCATCTTTTCCTAATGTTTGATAAATCCATTTATTTTCAGTTAAATAATTCTTAAATATTTTAGATGGAACATGGTATTTTTTAAAATAATCTAAATTATCACCTGTTTGCATTAATTCTATAAATCTAAAATCTATTTTATTATCTCTAATAAAATTTGACCATTTATCAAAATCTTTTTCAGACGAGTTAATGCCATTTAAAAGAACTGCATTAATTTTAATATTTTCAAATCCTAAATCCTGTAAATTTTTTATTCCTTGTAAAATTTCTGGCAATCTATCATGTCCAGTAACGTTTTTAAAAGTTTCACGATCTAGGCTATCTATACTTATGTTTATTCCGTTTAAACCACTATCTACTAATAACTTTGCTTTCTTATCCAAGTGGTAGCCGTTTGTTGTAATTACAACTTTTTTTATTCCAGTTTCAACTTTTAAAACTTTAATGATATCAAAAAAATCTTTTCTTACTGTTGGCTCTCCACCAGTAATTCTAATTTTAGAAACTCCTAATTCAGAAAAACATTTTGCAAGACGTTTAATTTCATCCAAATGAAGAAATTTTCTATTATCGCTTTTATCAACCTGGTAACCGTTTGGTAAACAATAACCGCATTTAAAATTACAAACATCGGTAATTGACATTCTTATGTACGGAAATGTTCTCCCAAAACTATCTTGAAGATGATGCTGCATAAAATAAATTTATACTAGAAAAATTAATTATTAAATTTAAAATTAGTAACAAAACAAAGATAATTATCTTTTTATTCAACTTAAAATTGTAAAACTGCAGATTGAAAATATTTTCCTTTTTTTATTTTTCAACTTTGCTTTTTTTGGTAACGTATCCTTACATTAGAACGATACTAGTTAACTTTGGAGGTATAAATGAAAAAAATAGTACAAAAATTAAATCTAAATAGAAGGAATTTTTTAGCTGGAACAGCATCAATAGCCGGTTTAGCTGCTACAGCTTCAGTTATTCCAATCAATATTGCAAATGCAAATCATGCAGAAGGCACGAAAGGTTTACCAGAATTTATAAGTTGGAAAGATAGAGATGCTCTTATTGTTCACTCAGATAAAGGAATTGAAACACATAGAAGCGCTATAGGTGAAAGCTTAATTACACCGAACAGAAATGTTTATATTAGAAATAATATGCCAACCATGACTGATGCACAAATTGGCAATAGAAATAATTGGAAAGTTTCTATTCAAGGAGTAAAAAATCCAAGAACTTTTTCATTAGCTCAATTAAAAAAATTAGGACATACGACAATGGCTACAATCTTACAATGTTCAGGAAATGGAAGAGGTTTTTTTGAACACAAAGTAAGAGGATCTCAATGGAAAACGGGAGCTGCAGCATGTGTTATGTGGACAGGGGTGCCACTAATGAAAGTAGTTGATGCATGTGGCGGAATTGATAGAGACGCCGTTTTTATGACATCTGCAGGAGTTGATCACGAACCTACTGGCTTAGATCCAAAAAAAGCAATGGTAGAAAGATCAGTTCCAAAAAAAGTTTACCAAGATGCAATGTTAGCATGGGAGATGAATGGTGTTCCGCTACCCAATGCTCATGGTGGACCATTAAGAATGGTTACGCCGGGATACTTTGGAATTAATAATGTTAAGCATCTTGGAAAAGTTGCGTTTACTAAGGAAGAGTCATCTGTAAAATATATGAAATCTAGTTACAGAATCTCTCCAATAGGAAAGAAAGGATCTCAATATCCTTCCTGTTGGGAAATGCCAGTTAAATCTTGGATCACAAGACCTACTGACGAAACAGGAACTGTCAAAGCAGGAAAAGTTCAGATAGTTGGAGTTGCAATGGGAGGCACTAGAAATATTAGAAGTGTGAAGGTGTCGGTTGATGGAGGAAAAAGCTGGAAGAGAGCAAAATTCATTGGGCCTGACCTTGGAAAATATGCGTGGAGACAGTTTGTACTTGAGACTACTTTAGATTCAGGAACACATAATATTGCAAGCTTAGCATCCAATGGTCGAGATAAACAACCAGAGTTAAGAATGGAAAATAGAAGAGGTTATGCTCATAACGGCTGGAAAGACCATAGCGTAAATATTACTGTAGTATAATATTAAAAAAAGTTTTAAAATCTGTTAATGAAAATTGGTAAATTTTTATTAATTACTTTATTTATATTCATTTTAAATATTCAAAACCTATTAGCAGATGATGCTAAAATGATTAAAGGACTTGAAATTTTTAATGAGACAGCTGGGTGTGCCGGTTGTCACACACTAAAAGCAGCAGGTTCAGATGCTAATATTGGTCCAAATCTAGATACAGTAACTCTTACTGAAGAACTAGTAAAAGAAATGGTTACTCATGGACTGGGGGTTATGCCAGCTTATGGAGAAGGTATTTTAACAAAAGAAGAAATTGATATTGTATCTTTCTATGTAGCAAACTCTGCAGGTAAATGAATAATATTTTAAATGAAACTGAAATAAATAGTTTTAAAAAAGATGGTGCAATATTTTTAAAGGGAAAATTTGATATTAGTTGGATAAAAAAGTTAGAAAAAGGAATTGAAAGAGATATCAAAAATCCTAGTCCTAGATTTAAATCACATACTATTTCAAAAGGTGTCCCAGCTTACTTAGAAGACTACTGGACTTGGGATTTAGTTCCTGAGTTTAAAGATTTTGTATTTAATTCACCTTATGCACAGATAGCATCAGAATTGATGTCCGCTAAAAAAATAAATCTTGTAATGGACAATTGGTTTTTAAGAGAAGGAGGATCTAAATCCACAACTCCTTTTCATCATGATGTAAGTTATTTTGATATGGACGGAACCATGTGTGTTCTTTGGTTACCATTGCAACCAACTGGTAAAAATGAAGGTGTTGTTTGGGTTAAAGGATCGCATTTGTGGAATAAACTTTTTTTAAGAGTTTTATTTAAAGATGGTCATAAAGTTGAAGGAAAAGAATGTGTTATTGATGGAAAAAAATATGAATTACCACCAGATATACTAGGAAATAAAGATAAATATGAATTTTTACAATGGGATTGTGAATTAGGTGATTGTGTAATATTTGATATGAGAACTCTTCATGGAACCCTAAGTACATCAATTCCTGAAAAAACATTAAGTCGTTATACTTTAAGGGTTGCAAAAGAGGATGCAAAAATTAGCTACGTTGGTGATTGGACAAGTTATAACTACAGAAAAGCTATGCAAGAAGCTGGATATAAAAATGGAGACCCGCTAGGTGGACAAATGTTTCCAACTTTGTTTGAAACCATCTAACTTCCAGTTAAAAAAAACTGGAAGTTAAACATTTATTTTTTATTTACCTGGTTCTTTATATCCTGAAGCCATTTTCTGAGCAGTCCCAGCAATTTTATTTAGATCTACATCTTCTAAAATTGTAAAATCAGAAACAGCTCCACTTCCTACTGCTGTCATTGCAGCAGCAGCACATTGTTCAAAAGTACCTTCTATTTCTGCCATAAAATCATACTTACCTCTTAGTCCGGCATAACGAGTCACTTTTGCTCCAACTGAAGCAGCTAATGCTGATGTAGCAGCTTTTCTATCTGTACTTGGGTTACTAATAAATCCAGATAGACCTTTTGCTGTATAACATCCTAAAGTTATAAATTTAGCCATATCAACCTCCTTTCAAAATATTAAATTATCATTATTACAGAAATATTATAACTAGTAATGATTAAATTGCATAGTAGACACAACCTCAAGTAATGTTACATTACATAATATATGTACGAAAAGTTTGGACAATTTATTGATGGTAAATGGCTAGAGTCATCAGATAAAGGAACTTACGAAGTAATTAATCCTGCTACAGAAGAAGTTATAGGAAACGCATCAAAAGCAACACCGAAAGATGTAGAGAGAGCATTAAAATCTGCTGAAAAAGGTTTATTAGTTTGGAAAAAGACAGCACCATGGCAAAGATCATATATTTTAAGAAAAATAGCTGACAAAATGAGAGAAAAACAAGATGTGTTGGCAAAATGGATGACATTAGAAGTTGGCAAACCTTTAGCAGAAGCCAAAGGTGAAGTTGGAGGAGCAGCAGATATTTTTGAATGGAATGCTGAAGAAACAAAAAGAATTTATGGTCAAACGGTAGAAAGTAGATTTGAAGATACAAGAGTACATGTTTATTACCAACCAGTTGGCGTTGTAGCAGCATTAACTCCTTGGAATTTTCCAGCTGTATTATCAGCTAGAAAAATTTCAACAGCATTAGCTGCTGGTTGCTCTGTTATTATTAAACCAGATGTAATTACTCCAGGAATAATAATGCAAATGGTTGATATTTGTAGAGAATGTGGAGTGCCACCAGGTGTAGTTAATCTTTTATCAGGTGATCCACCAAGTATTGCACAACAATTAATTGCTTCAGATATAATAAAAAAAATTTCAATTACTGGATCCTCAAGAGTTGGAAAATTAATCTTAAAACAAGCTGCTGATAAAGTTCAAAGAGTTACTATGGAGCTTAGTGGTCATTCACCTTTTATTGTTTTTGATGATGCAGATATAAAAAAAGCTGCTGATATGGCAATTGCATCAAAGTTTAGAAATAATGGACAAGTATGTATATCACCTAATAGATTTTATATTCATGAAAGTAAAAAAGACGAGTTTGTTAATTTATTTGTAGATAAAACGAAAAAACTAAAGATTGGAAATGGTATGGATCCTAGTACTCAATTAGGTCCATTAACAACAAAAAAAAGATTAAATGAAATTGAAGAATTAGTCGAAAAAACTAAACAAGAGGGTGCCAAAGTTTTATTAGGAGGCAAAAGACCAGCTGGATTTAATAAAGGATTTTTTTATGAGCCAACAGTTTTTGATAATGTAAAAGATGATTTCACAATTATGAAGCAAGAACCTTTTGGACCATTAGTTCCAATGTTATCATTTAAATCATTTGATGAAGTGATTGAAAGAGCTAATAACCACGAATTAGGTTTAGCAAGTTACATATGCACAAATTCAATGGAAAAAGCACATAAGGCTTCTGAATTAATGGAAACTGGCACAGTAGCAGTAAATACTCCAGTAGTTGCAATAGCAGAAGCACCTTTTGGTGGCATTAAGCAAGCAGGCTATGGAAGAGAAGGTGGTTCAATGGCAATTAAAGATTATTTAAATGTAAAATATACTCATTTAGGAATTAAAGGTTAGAAATGAAACTATGTAGAATAGGAAAAGCTGGAGATGAAAAACCGGCTATAATTGATAATGAAAATAATTTTAGAGATATTTCTTCAGTTGTTGTAGATTTAGATCGAAACACACTAAATTTTGAAACTTTAGAAAAGTTAAAAAATATAGATTTAAACAAACTTCCAGTACTAGATAAAAATTTAAGGATAGGAGCTTGCGTTTCTAATCCATCAAAATTTATAGGAATAGGTTTAAATTTTAAAGATCATGCATTGGAACAAAATTTACCGATTCCAAAAGAACCAATAATTTTTTCAAAATTTACAAATTGTATTTGTGGACCTAATGACGATATTGAAGTTCCAAAAAATTCAGAACATACCGATTGGGAAGTTGAGTTAGGATTTGTTATAGGAAAAAAAGCAAAATATGTTAGTGAAGAAAACGCAATTAATTATGTTCTAGGTTTTTTTTTAGTGAACGATGTAAGTGAAAGAAATTTTCAAAAAAATAAAGGATTAACTTGGGATAAAGGTAAAGGCTTTGATACCTTTGGACCTATAGGACCATTTATATTAACAAGAGACGAAATTACTGATTTTCAAAATTTAAACATGTTTTTAGATGTAAACGGTAAAAGAATGCAAACTGGAAACACTAAACATATGATTTTTAATGTTAGTCAACTCGTGTCATATATGAGTCATTGTATGACATTAAATCCTGGAGATATTTGTTGTACAGGCACACCTCCTGGTGTTGGAGAGAATATGAAGCCTCCTGTTTTTTTAAAGGGAGGAGAGGAAGTAGAACTTGGTGTAGATAAATTAGGAATTCAAAAGCATAAAGTTAAATCTTATAAATAAATGTTTTAATGAAAAAACTTAGACTTAAATGTTAGAATACATAATAGCATTTAGTGCAGGAATTATAAGTTTTTTATCTCCATGTGTTTTACCGCTTATTCCAGGTTATATTGCTTATGTTACTGGAAGTACATTTAATGAACTATTAGAAAAAAAAGAAACAAATTTAACACCAATAATTTTATTTGCATTTGGTTTTTCAATTATATTTATTATCTTTGGAGCTGCCGCTACATTTATTGGCCAAATCTTACTTAATAACTCTTACGAATTAAGAATATTTGCTGGAATTTTAATTATAGTTTTTTCGCTTCACATAATAGGAATTATAAATTTAAAATTTTTAAATTATGAAAAAAGAATCCAAACAGAAAGAAAACAAGGAATATTTGCGCCTATTTTAATTGGAATGGCTTTTGCTTTTGGCTGGACTCCATGTATAGGACCTATACTTGGTTCAATTTTAATTTTGGCTTCGACAAGTGAAAGTTTAGTAAAAGGCATTTCATTATTAACTTTATACTCATTGGGACTGGCTTTACCATTCGTCTTGTCTGGTTATCTAATTCAAAAATTTATGTTATTTTCTAGTAATTTAAAAAAAAAGATGAATTTGATTACAAAGTTAGGTGGAAGTTTATTATTAATTACTGGTATTTTAATAATTACAAATCAGCTTCAAGCCATAGGTTTTTATATCATTGAATATGTACCATTTTTACAGAAATTAGGATAAATAATTAAAAATGAAAAAAATAGACCCAGAACTTCAAAAAAAATTTGATATTGCTGATCAACTTTTTAAAGAAAAAAAATATATAGATTCAGCAAAAAAATATGAGGATATTTTAATCGAAAACCCTAATTCAATTTCTATTAAAAATAATTTAGCACTTTGTTACGAAGGTTTAGGCGAATTTGAAAAGGCAGTAAAATTATATAAAGAATGTATTGATGCAAAGCCTGATCCTTTATTTTTGAATAACATTGGTAGAGTTTATTTTACAGCAAAAGATTACAAAAATTCCTGCATATATTTAGAAAAATCACTTAGTATGAATAATAAACAAATTAATAGTATAGAATTATTAACAGCATCATACAATCAACTAAATTTACCAGATAAAATTATTAAACTTTTAGAAAATTTAATAGATAATTTTCCAAAAAATAGATTTTTAAATGGATGTCTTGGAAAAAATCTTTTGAAAGCAAACAGACATGCGGAAGGCTTATATTATTTAAGATTAGGATATGGTATGGTTGAGTTAAATGAAAATAAAGAAATTAATATAATAGCTTAATGAAAAAAATAGATATTACTAATAACAAAAACCCAAATTTTATTGGAGCATATAATATAGAAAATGATTCACTTTGTGAAAGGATAGTTAGTTTTTTTGAAGAAAATAAAGATTTGCAATCACAAGGAGCTGTTGGCGATGGAGTTGATGAGAAAATTAAAAAATCAACTGACATAACTATTTATCCAAACAATTTAAAAGAGGAAAAATTTTTTCTATTCAAGGATTATTTAAATTCATTAAATAAATGTTACCAAGATTATAGAGAAACATATCCTTTTCTGAAAAAATTTATTACAAAAGTAGATTTAGGGTATTTTAATATTCAAAAATACTTACCAGGTGGACACTTCGCAGAGCTACATTCTGAAAGAACAAGTTTACAAAACTTACATAGACTTTTCGCCTGGATGACTTATTTAAACGATGTTGATGATGGGGGAACTACTGATTTTGACTATTTTGATATTAAAGTTAAACCAGAAAAAGGTAAAACTTTGATTTGGCCAGCTGAATGGACACATGCTCATACTGGATCAATTTTAAAAAGCGGAAAAAAATATATTATTACTGGTTGGATGCATTTTGGAATATAAAAAATAAAGCTTCTACTTTTTTTCTGGCTTTTTAAATACTATCAACATTACACCAATAATAATTACAGCACCGCCAATGAATAATTCTTTAGTTGGCTCTTCTCCTAAAAGAAAAATTGCAGCTAATAGTCCTGTAGGAGGTATACCCATAGTAACTATAGGTAAAACTTTATATAAAGGATTATTTTTTAAAACGTAGTAGAAGCAACCATAAGTTATTGGCTGCATAATAAATCCTAAATAAATTGCAATCATCCAAGTTTCAAAAGGTGCAGCTTTAAAGTAGGTAATTGGGTTTCCATCAAAAATAGCAGAAAGTCCTATTAATATTGGCCCAGAAAACAAACCTAACCAGGCAACGAGTGTTAATGGATTTATTTCTTTGCTTAATGGTTTTACTAAAACTTGACCTAATGCCCATACACCTGATCCTATAATTACTAAACTTACACCGATGAATTTGTCGTCTAAATTTGGTGAACCAGTTAAAATATATACACCAACAAATGCAATAGTTATTCCAATTAAACTTCTAACTGTTGGTTTTTCTTTTAGCATAAAATATGCAAATACAACACCGAAAGGAACTTCAGTTTGAACAAGTAATACTGCTGCTGAAGCATCTATAAAACTTAATCCTGTATATGTAATACTGTACTGAAGTGTATTAGCTATAAGAGAAGCAAAAAATATTCTTTTAAGATAATTTTTTGGTATTGGAAACCACCAAATTAAAAGCGATGCAACAAAAGTAAACCTTAAACCCATTAATAAAAAAGGAGGAAGATACTCCATTGCAGGCTTTGCAATAACAAAACCAAAACCTAAAAAAATTGGAACTATCGCGGCTATTAATGAGTCACGAAGAGTCAAATTTTGAATTTTCTTTTTAGATGTCTTAATTTACCTTCAGTACTATCAAAATCTATATAACAACCTTGTAAAAATCTATTACCTTCATCAGGATCATACTTTGTTCTTCCGTGTAGCACTCTATAATTATCCATCATCATAAGATCATTTGGTGCCAATTTAAATTCTATTCTATTTTTTTCTGAATTATACATATCAGATAATTTTTTTCGGGCTTTATAATACTGATCTAATTTATCTTTTTCTAGCATTGGAACATAATCTAATCTCGGACTAAATCTTACCTGTTTGAAATTTTTTTCATCATCTAAATGAATTAATTCGGACCAGTCTTCAAGCATTACATTTTTGTCTGTAAATTTAAATCTTACTTTAACTTCAGTAAGAATTTTATAAGCATCTGGATCTTCTTTTTTTAATTTTTCAGTAACTGTATATCCATCAACTAAAGTTGAATAACCTCCGCTTACTTCATTTTCAATGCAATGTAATAATTGAATACAAGGAACAGGGTTTCTATAAGGGTTATCAGTATGTGGGCTTAAGTGTAGAGTAGTATAAGCTAAATCATTTGGATTTGATTTAGACTTAACATTAAAATGTTCACCAAAGTTAGTTCTTCTTACACTTCCTATAGAATTTGCAAATTTAACAATATAATTATTTTCTGTAGGGACATTTTTAATTATAACAAAACCATATTCATAAAAAGATACTAACAAATCATACATTTCTTTAGATTCATAAAAACCTTCTTTGTATTCAAAATTTTTTACATCTTTCAAAGTTGAGTCCCATTTTTTTTTAGGAATTGATTTTATTACTATATCTTTATTTGAAAATTCAGACTCGAGTTTATTTATGTCTAATTTAGAGTTAACACCATCGTTGAAATTAACTTCGAGAAAGCCATTTTTAATTTCAGCTTTTTTAATAATTATTTCCCCATTCATTGTTGAAGGATCGAATAATCTTTGTTGAGTTCCTTTATCTAAAAATTCTTCACCATCAACTCTCTCACGTAACCAAAATGGGTGAATTTCTTGGATTGATTTTCCATTACTATAAAATATTTTATTTTCATTTAGCTTTATTTTCATAACGGTTTTTGAGGATTATTTAAAATTTAGCTTTAATCAAGATAAATAAAATAGTAAGTGAAGATGAATGTCTGAATTAAATTCAAAAAATATCCAGTTTTTTGCCAACTTTTTAAGTCGCTTAGCAAATGACATGACAAGATTTTATTATCAAAAACTAAACAAGTCATTTAAAGTAATAAACAAAGGCAAAGGCAAGAGTTACGATCCAGTGACTAAAGCAGACAGAGCTTTTGAAAAATTTATAAGATCTAAAATTAAAAAGAAATTTCCAACACACGAAATTATCGGAGAAGAATTTGGTCACAAAAAAACTAAAAGTGATTTTACTTGGGTCATTGATCCGATAGATGGAACTAGATCATTTGTAATTGGCAATCCAACATGGAGTAATTTGATTGCATTAAATTATAAAGGGAATCCAATCGTTGGTTTAGCAAATTTTCCAGATTTAAATAAATATTATTATAACATTTCTAAAAATACTGCTTATGTTGTTGAGAGAGGTAAAAAAAGAAAATTACTGGTTAATAAAAAAGTTACTTTTAAAAATATGAAAGTTGCTGGAGCCTTCCATGGTTGGTTATCATTAAAAAAACAAAGTAGAATTCCTAAGGTTTTAAAACTTATGCAGTTTCCATGTTTTGATGCTTTAAGCTACATGCATTTTTGTGAAGGTAAAATTGATGTTGTGCTTCAATGTCAAAATAAAATTTGGGATGTACATGCAGTAATTCCAATTATTTCTGCAGCTGGTGGATTTGGTTCAACTTGGAACAATAGAGATGCAAAACATGCTGGAAATATTTTGTTTTCTGCAAATAAAACTATTCACAAAAAAATGTTGAAGCTTTTAAAACGGGCATTATAAATATTTTATTTAATTATGAGAATATTGATTGCTTTATTTTTATTGTTAATTTTAAATGCTGCCAAAGCTGAAGTTGTTTCACCAACATTTAAATCATCAAAAAGTCTTGTTGGAGTAGTTAACGATCCATCGGATGTTGATTTTAGTCCAGATGGTACAAAAATTTTCATCAGTGGATTTAGTGGTCTTAACATTAAACAATTTACAGTAACTACACCATTTGACATTACTACTATAGATACTTCATCAGTAGTTACGTTAAATTTAAATTCCGGTGATGATCCAATTGATACTCATCTGCAAGGTTTCGCTTTTAATGATGATGGAACAAAAATTTTTGCCATATCTAATGCTGCTACCACAAAAAGTATGTCAGTTCATACTTTGACAACAGCTTATGATCTATCAAATGTTTCTCAAGATGCTGATGATGGAAAACAATGGAAAGATTACTTAGATCCTATTGGTGAAAATATAACACACAGAGATATTGAGTTTAATAACGATGGAACAAAAATGTACCTTATACATGCTTGGCTTAATGAACAAATGATTGAGTATGATTTAAGTACCCCGTATCTCCCAAGCACAGCATCAGTAAGTTCTGTTTTAGATCTTAATGATATAAATCAGGATATAATTCAAGATTTTGAGTTTGATGATGACGGAACCAGAATGTATTTACAAGAGTCAGGAGCTGCCGTTGATACCCATAAAATTTATGTTTACAAGCTATCTACTCCTTTTGCTATTAGTTCAGCTAAATATGTTGGTAGATTATTAAACTTTTTTAAAGCAGATGGAACAGGACAAGCATTACCGCTTGGACTTGATTTTTCTGCTGATGGAATGAAACTTTATCAAGTAGCATACTCACACAATGGAGATACAGATCCTCCTGATTTTATTTACCAATATGATTTAAGCTGTCCTTACGGAATTGTAATTTGTGAGAACGACACACTCTCAAACACTGGTGGACAAATAGAATTTGCTAAGAATTTAATTCGTAAAAATACATCAATAATTTTTAAAAGATTTGAATGGTTGAGACGTCATGAAGCTAATAAGAATCTCAACAGTAATAATATTAATTTAAATATTTACAATCCTGTTTTAGCCACATTAAAAAATAAACTAAAAGGCTCGTTTAATGAAAAAATATATTCCCAAGTTTCACTCAAAGAAAATAAATCCACAGAAAATAAATCGAAAAAATGGTCTTACTGGTCCCATGGCGACATTTCATTTGGCAGAACTGGTGATACAGCTACCTCTAATCCAAATGAAATTAGGGTTTCAGGTTTAATGATTGGTGCAGATAAAAAGATAAATAATAATACATTTTTTGGAGCCGCTATCAGATACGGAAATGATGATATAAAATTTATATCTTCTAACGGTTTAAAATTAGATACAGAGTCTTTAACATTAAATTTGTATAGTACTTTGCCTGTGAATAATAATTCTAACCTAAATGCTTTATTGGGTGTAAGTTTGTTAAAAATGGATCAACTCTATTCATCAACACGTACTGGCAAAAGAAATGGTAAACAAATTTTTACTGCTATTAACTTAAATCCTGAAAATGGATATGGCAATTTTAATATCATGCCAACAGTTAAGCTTGAATATGGAATTACTCATTTCTCTAAATATACTGACTTTGCAACATCATCAACCAATACTATAGATACTTATGAGTCACTTACATTTGAAACAGGCAGTGTTGCTGCAGGGTTCAAGTTTGATAATCTAATAGAAATTAATGATGGCAAACTAAGTAGAAATGGAAGTTTAGAATATATAAATGATTTAACACCGGATATTCATTATAAATTTAGAAACCATGATGATAATATTACAAAACATAAAACAGCTCATGCTTATTCAATACACAATATAAAAGGAAATATTGGTTTTGAAGTATTGTATGAAAGCGGCACTACGTTTGCTTTGAACTATGAAAGGTTTCAAGGACTTGATTACAGCAGTCATCAAGATAGTATATTTATTAAATTTGGACATGTAGGTGAAGAAGAATCAGAGTTTGCTTTAAACTATAAACCATTAGAAAATAATCAAACTGAAATAACTTATAATAAAAATATAAATGGTTTGGACTTCAAATTTGGTTCAAACTATAGTTTGATGAGCCAAATACCGGATTATGGTGCAACCATAGAAGTTTCAAGTACGTTCTAGTATACTCTCACAAATAAAATGAGAATAATAATTCTACAGCATATCAAAATAGAAGATCCTGGTTTTATAAAAGATTTAATGATTAAAGATGGAGTTGAACTTACAACAATAGAACTAGATGAAGGTGAAAAAATTCCAACTGACCTTTCAAAATTTGATGCCATGTTTTGCATGGGTGGTCCCATGGATACTTGGATGGAAAATGAACATCCGTGGTTAGTTGATGAAAAAAAAGCAATAAAAGAATTTGTTGTTGATTTAAAAAAACCTTATTTAGGTTTTTGTCTTGGTTGTCAGCTTTTAGGAGAAGTTGTTGGTGGCAAAGTTGTTAAATCAAATAACCCAGAAATAGGAATGTTAGATATTAATTTTTCTAATAGTAAGAATAAAGATGCTTTATTTTCAAAATTTCCCGAAAATATAACTTCTTTGCAGTGGCATTCTTATGAAGTTCAAGGTTTAGAAAATAACAAAGATGTGATTTTATTAGCTTCTTCCCCTCAAACAAAATATCAGATTTTTAAATATCAAAATCATGCTTACGGAATTCAGTTTCATATAGAGGTTAAAGATACAACAGTAGAAGAATGGGGCTGTGTTCCAGAGTATAAATCAGCTTTAGAAAAGCAGTTAGGAGAAGGTGCATTAATTAAATTTGATAAAGACTCGCAAAAACATATGCCTAGTATGAATGAATATTCTAAAATTCTTTATGAAAACTTCAAAAAACTAGTACATTAATTTTTCTTTAGTTTCCTTAATTATTAAGTTAGATTTTTAAAAAATATAATTAGGAGGGGAAAATGAAACCTAAAAACTTGCTAAAAATTTTGCTGGCATTTTTATTTGTTTTTGCATCATCACAATCTTTTGCAAAAACTATTAAATGGTCCATGCAAGGAGATAGTTTAACACTAGATCCACATGCGCAAAATGAAGGTCCTACTACTCAAGTATCAAGACAAATTTACGAAGCTCTTGTTACTAGAGGTTTAGATATGTCTATCGGACCACAACTTGCAACAAAATGGAAAGCAGTAGATCCAAACACTTGGTACTTTTATTTAAGAGAAGATGTAAAGTTTTCTAATGGACAAAAGATGACATCAGAAGATGTTGTGTTTAGTATATTGAGAGCAAAACAACCTACATCAGATTTTAAAGAATACATCAGTACTATTTCTGGAGTTAAAGCAATTGACGACTACACAGTTCAAATAAAAACAAGTAAACCAAACCCAATTTTATTAAACCAATTGTCAAATATATTCATTATGTCTAAGCAATGGTCGAATGAAAATTTTGCAGTTGTCCCTCAAAACTGGGATGCTGGACAAGAAACTTTTTCAGCAACTAATGCAATGGGTACAGGTCCATTTAAAATTACTTTAAGAGAACCAAATACTAAAACAGTTTTCAAAAAGAATGGTAAATGGTGGGGAGATGTTGAACACAATATAACTGAAATACAGTTACTTCCAATTAAGAATGCTGCAACAAGAGTTGCTGCTTTGTTATCTGGAGAAATTGATATAGTTACTGATGCACCTGTTCAAGACTTGGCACGTATTACTGCTTCTGCTGGACACAAAGTAGAAAGCACACCACAGATGCGTACAATTTTTCTTGGAATGGACCAGGCTGCTGACAAATTAAGATCAGGCAATACAGGAGACAATCCATTTAAGAAAAAAGAGGTAAGACAAGCTCTTTACCAAGCAATTGATATTGAAGCTATCAAGAAAAAAGTTATGAGAGGTTTAAGTGAACCTGCGGGAATTATAACTTTCCCAGGTGTAACTGGTTACACTAAGGCACTTGATAAAAGATTACCTTACGATGTTGATGCTGCAAAAAAACTATTAGCGGATGCAGGTTATCCAAATGGTTTTGACGTTGAACTAAGATGTCCGAATGACAGATATGTAAACGACGAAGCAATTTGTACAGCTGTTGTTGGAATGTTAGGAAAAATAGGTGTTAATGTAAATTTATTTGCTCAAACTAAAAGTAAACACTTTAAAGAACTAAAAGATGACCAAGGTGATTTTTATATGCTTGGTTGGGGTGTTCCTACTTTAGACAGTCACTACGTATTCCACTATCTATATGAATCTGGCGCAAGCTGGAACAAAGTTAACTTCAGCGATGCTGATGTTGATGCCGCAATTAGAGTAATGGAAGGTGAAGTTGATCTGGATAAAAGAAATGCTGCAATAGCTAAAGCTTGGAAAATAGTAAGAGATAACATTGCTTATCTACCTTTACACCACCAAGTAATTTCTTGGGCATCAAAGACAAATGTTAATGTACCTATAAGACCGAATAATGAACCATTATTCCGTTTTTCTAGTGTAAATTAAATTAATTTTTTACAAGCCCTTTTTTAAAAAAGGGCTTGTAACTTAAGATTTCATAAATTGATAAAGTATTTTTTTAAACGTCTGTTTCAATCAGTCATGGTGATGCTGATTGTTGCTTTTGTTTCTTTTTCATTATTTAATTTTGTTGGTGATCCAATTAACAACATGGTTGGAGAAGAAACCTCTGATGAAGAAAGAGCAGAACTTAGAGAAACTTTAGGATTAATGGATCCAATATATGTTCAATTTTCAAGATTTGTAGTTAATGCTTCAAAAGGAGAGTTTGGAATTTCTTATCAATTAAGAAGACCAGTTTCAGAATTAATTACTGAAAGATTGCCAGCTACTATAGAGTTAGTTTTAATTTCAGCATTAATTGCACTTGTTTCAGGAACATTGTTAGGAGTTTATACAGGAATAAATCGTAAAGGATTTTTGAGTGACATCATATTGGCAATCTCATTACTCGGAGTTTCACTCCCCACTTTTGTAATTGGTATATTATTTATTTATCTTTTTGCCGTAATTTTAGGGGTATTACCTTCTTTTGGAAGAGGTGAAGTTGTTGATATTGGATTTTGGTCAACTGGTTTTTTAACAATATCTGGATTAAAAGCTATAATTCTTCCTTCTGTCACTCTCAGTCTTTTTCAAATGACTTACATCATTAGACTTGTCAGAGCAGAAATGATGGAAATATTACAAACTGACTATATTAAATTTGCAAGAGCTAGAGGAATAAGTGAAAAAAGCATTCATTATAAACATGCATTAAAAAATGGCTTAATACCTGTAATTACAATTGCAGGAATAAATATTGGTACACTAATTGCATTCTCAATAATTACAGAAACAGTATTTCAATGGCCTGGTATGGGATTTTTATTCATTCAAGCTGTTCAGTTCGTAGATATACCAATTATGTCTGCTTACTTAGTCTTTATCGCATTTGTTTTTGTCATGATAAATTTCATAGTAGATATTTTATACTATTTTATTGACCCAAGAATTAGAGTTAAAGCGGAGGCAGTAAGTGGATAGTAAAAATTTAACATTATTTAATAGAATTAAAGATAGTGATATTTACTTTAGCTTTATTAAATCGCCAACTGCCATAGTATCAACTGTTATATTAATAATAATTTTCTTTTGTTCTTTTTTTGTTGAATTAGTAACTCCGTATAATCCATTTGATCCATCTTCTTTATCTTTAATGGATGCATTTACGCCACCTTCATGGACAGAAGATGGTCTTGCTAAATTTATTTTAGGAACTGATGGCCAAGGCAGAGATATGTTGGCAACAATTCTTTATGGCTCACGGATTTCTTTAATTGTAGGTTTTTCAGCAGTTATATTTGCTTTGGTACTAGGAGTATCACTGGGATTAACAGCAGGATACTTCGGAGGAAAATACGAAATGATTATCATGAGATTCACTGATGTGCAATTAACTGTACCAAGTATTTTAATGGCTCTTCTAGTAGACGGAATTGCACGTGGAATTATTTCTAGAGAGCTACATGATGAAATGGCAATTTATGTATTAATTTTTGCAATAGGAATTTCAGAGTGGCCACAGTTTGCAAGAGTATCCAGAGCTGCCACTTTAGTTGAAAAAAATAAAGATTATGTTTCTGCCTCAACAATTATTGGAGTTTCAAATTTAATTATTATGTTTAAACATATTTTACCAAATATAATGAGACCAGTTCTTGTAATTGGAACAATAGGACTTGCGCTTGCAATAATAGCTGAAGCGACACTAAGTTTTTTAGGAGTAGGTGTTCCACCGACAACACCTTCTTTAGGAACATTAATTAGACTTGGTAATGATTTTTTATTTTCTGGTGAATGGTGGATAACATTTTTTCCAGCAATTTTTTTAGTTATTTTAGCGTTTTCAATTAATCTATTAGGAGATTGGATGAGAGATACACTTAATCCAAAATTAAATTAATGAGTTTTTTAAAAATACAAAATTTAAGTGTTGATTATAAAATGAGAAGAGAAACTGTCAATGCAGCTAAAAAAGTTAATATAGAAGTTAGTAAGGGAGAAATTTTAGGATTAGTTGGTGAATCTGGATCAGGCAAAAGTACAGTTGGTAACGCAATCATAAATCTTATTGATGAACCAGGAAAAGTATCTGGTGGATCAATAATACTAGATGGAACGGATATTTATGAAAATCCTGAAAATATTCTTAAACTGAGAGGAAAAAAAATAGGTTTGATTTTTCAAGATCCTCAAACATCTCTTAACCCTATACTTACAATAGGAGAACAATTAATTGAAACAATTCAAACTCATTTAAACTTAAGTACAGAAGAAGCAAAAAATAAAGCTATTAAATTGTTACAAGAAGTTGGTATTAAAGATGCTGAAACTAGATTTAATAATTATCCTCATCAATTTTCAGGTGGGATGAGACAAAGAGTTGTTATCTCTTTAGCCCTTTGTTGTGAACCCGAGCTTTTAATTGCTGACGAACCAACTACTGCGTTAGATGTTTCAATACAATCACAAATTTTAGATTTAATTAAAAGACTAACTAAAGAGAGAAATTTAGCAGTAATATTAATTACCCATGATATGGGTGTCATCTCAGAAACAACAAACAGAGTAGCAGTAATGAAAAATGGAAATCTTGTGGAAATAGGACCTACAAAAGAAATATTAACTAAACCTAAAGAAATTTATACAAAAGCACTTGTAAGTTCGGTTCCTCCTACAAATAAAAAAATTAATAGATTCAAAATTATTGAAAAGGAAAATAAAAATCAGGGCGAAACCAATATAAAAATTTTAAACAGATGGACAAAAAAAGAAATAGTTGATCAGGACTTAATTAAAGTCAAAAATTTAAGCAAAACATTTGACGATAGTTTTTTTATAGAAAGCACTAAAAATTCTGTAATGGCTGTAGATGATGTATCATTTAATATAAAAGAAGGAGAGTCATTCGGATTAGTTGGTGAAAGCGGCAGTGGAAAATCAACAATAGCAAAAATGATTGTTAATTTATATAGCCCAAGCACCGGTGATATTGATTTTGATAATGTTTGTATAACAAAAATTAAAAGTAATAAAGAAATGATGAAATTTAGAAAACAAATTCAAATGATATTTCAAGACCCTTATTCATCATTAAATGGAAGATTAAAAGTTAAAGATATAGTTTCAGAACCTATAAAGCTTCACAACCCTTCAATTAGTTCTAATGATTTGGACAGTTATATTTATGATTTATTAGAATCTGTTGAACTAACCCAACAATCTGCAGAACGTTATCCTCATGAATTTTCAGGAGGTCAAAGACAAAGAATATCAATCGCAAGAGCTCTTGCAACGCAACCAAGATTATTAGTATGTGACGAACCAACTTCTGCTCTAGATGTGAGTATTCAAGCGCAAATATTAAATTTATTGAAAGATTTACAAGAACAATTAAATTTGACAATCTTATTCATTAGTCATGATTTACCAGTGGTAAGACAAATGTGTGATCGAATAGCAGTATTAAAAAACGGAAAGCTTTGTGAAATTTCAAAAACTGAAGAGCTATTTAAAAATCCATCGCATCAGTACACAAAAGAATTATTAACATTAATGCCAAAAATAGAGTCGATTTATAACTAATGAAAAAAAAGGAGGAATAATGACAATGTTTAAACCAATTCAAGAAAGTGAAGCTGAAGGAAAAGTTAAAGAAGTTTTTGACGAGATAAAAAGTGCAAGAAAAATTACAGAAGTTCCAAATTTTTGGAAATATATTGCTAACAGCCCAAAAACTTTAGAAAGAACTTGGAATTCAACATCACAAGTTATGAAAGCAGGTGCATTAGATCCTGTAACTAAAGAGCTAATTTATGTTGCAGTTTCAATGACAAATAGTTGTGAGTATTGTACTAAATCTCATACAGCTGCTGCAAAGAAAAAAGGTGCAACGGATGAGATGATTAAAGAAATGATTGATGTTATGGGCACAGCCAATCAGAATAATAAATTAGTAGAAGCTTATGGTGTTGAGGTTGATGAAATATATAAATAAATAATTAGAAATTAAAATAAACACCAAAAACACAGACTAAAAAAAAAGCAATACCAATAAATAAAGCAGTTTCTTTTTCATCATTTGTTTGTTGATGGGGTTTATTCTTATTTATCATTGTCACTATTTAATTTTAATTATATTTCATTTGCAATAACTTATTGATCAATCTGAGTTCAACTAAAAATTGTAAATTATTTATTAAGCTGTAAATTCATATAACAAGAATTGGGGTCTTCTTTGTAATGTGCAAATGGTTTGCAATCTTTAAATCCACATTTTTTGAAAAGTTTTCTGGCTGGTTTAAAAAATTCACCTGACCCCGTTTCAATACTTAATTTTTTTATTCCTAGTTCAGATGCTTGTTCAATTAAATGATTTATTATTTTTATACCTTTGCTTTTTCCTTTAAATTTATCAGACACTCTTATAGATTTAAATTCACCATGAGTATCATTTAGAAATTTTAATGCTCCACAACCCATTAATTCATTACCTTCCCATAAACTCCAAAATTTAATAGTTTGATCTTTTAGACCAGCAATATCTAATACGTGTGTACTTCCCGCTGGAGAAACAGATCTTAATTCAACAAAATGTTTTTTTAATAATTCGTTTACCTGTGGATCGTCAAAATTTCCTTCAACAGATTTCATTTTATAATATTTTCTAATAATTCTAATTGTCCTATTTTAAAGATAATTGCATCATCAACATGATATCCATATTGATTTGAAGAATTTTTGAAACGTTTTGGAGGTTCAAATATAGGCTCTAAAGATAACACTACAGTTCCCCAGTGCATACCTAATACCTTTTTACTTTTCAAATCCTGACCAATATTAAGTGCTTCTTCAGGATTTGTGTGATAAATCGATTTATCTTTTTGTGGTGACATAGGATAGAAATTATATGCTCCTATATTTATGAAGGTTAAATCTATAGGACCATATTTTTTTCCCAATTCTTTATAAATATTTCCATATCCCGTGTCACAAGCAAAAAATATTTTTTTATTTTTATATTCAATCAAAAAATTTCCCCACAAAGTTTTATTTGTGTCCCATAAACTTCTTTTAGACCAATGAACTGCAGGCAAAAAAGTAATTTTTAAATCATTTACTTTTATTTCATCATACCAATCCATCTCGTTTACATCTGCATATCCATTTCTTTTAAAATACTTTCCTAGTTTAAGAGGGGCTAAAACCTTAGCTTTTTTAAAAGGAAATTTTTGTATAGTTCTTGTACTTAGATGATCATAATGATTGTGTGTTAATAAAAATAAATTTACCTCTGGTATTTCCTTAAGATCAATAGCAGGATCAACATATCTTTTTGGGCCAAATACAAGAGGTCCCATATTTTTTTCAAAAACTGGATCTGTAATTATAGTTGTATCTCCGAGTTTAATTAAAAATGTTGCATGACCTATCCATGCTACATAATCATTATTTTTATATTTATTTAGATTCCTTAAAACAACATTTTTATTTATTACATGGTCATCAGGGATCTCCATGTTAAGTTTTTTTTTTTCTTTATTAAATATTTTATAACTCCAGTTAAAAGACATATCTCTTTCAGGAGAACCTTCAGGGTTTCTAAAAGCGCCATTAGGTAAGTGATGATAAGGTTTTTTTTCCATAGCAAACGAATATTCGTTATAAACAAAAATTATCAGCAAGAAAATAACTAAATTTTTCATTAATATTTTTATACAAAAGTTATTATTTGTTATTTCAATACTTTTGTAATGTGACCCATTTTCCTTTTTTCTTTAATATCTTTTTTTAAATAATCAAAGAAATACTCATTGTCTACATGCTTTTTTGATCTATATTTAATAATATCATTACCTAAAATATTCAACATTTCGGCATTATATATCTTTTTTGTTTCAATTTTTTCTAGACCGCAAACTGCTCTTATATGATTTTCAAACTGACTTATATTATGAGAATTAATTGTTAAATGCCCAGAATTATGAACTCTTGGAGCAATTTCATTTACATATAGATTGTCATTTTGATCTAAAAAATATTCAACACATAAAGTGCCAATATAATTTAATTTTTCTGATATTAATTTTGCCCAATTTAGAGATTGATCCACAATATTTTTATTTATATCTGCAGGAATTTTTGAATTTTTTAGAATTTGATCTTCATGGTAATTTTCTATTGGTTCATATATTTCATATCTCTGGTTTCCAAATCTAGTTATAAGTACGGATATTTCTTTTTTTAATTTAACTAACTTTTCTAAAATATATTCATTTTTAAAATCAATATTAATCGATTTTAAATCATTTAAACTAAAAATCTTAAATTGACCTTTTCCATCATATCCTAATGTAGAAGTTTTTAAAATACCAGGTAATAGATTTTGATTATTTTCTAAATCTTCTTTTTTTTGGATTGAAACATATTTTGTAGTTACAATATTTAAATTACTTAGAAAATCTTTTTCTAATAGGCGATTTTGTAAAATTTTAATTATTTCCGGGTTAGGCAAAACTTTTTTTTGATTGTTCATTAAATTTAATGAATCAAAAGGAATATTTTCAAATTCAAAAGTGATTACATCAACTAACTCTAAAAATTGTTTTATTTTTTCTATATCACTGTAATCGCTGTAGATAAATTTATCAGCATAATTTCTGGCAGGTGCGTTTTGATCGTCACAAAATATAATTGTTTTTATATTTAATTTTTTTGCTGCATTTACAAGCATACTACCTAGTTGCCCACCTCCGATTATTCCAAGAGTAATGTGCGCCATTTTACCTAGGTTTTAGTTTTACAGATTTTGTTTGTTTTTTTCTCCAAAGATTTAATCTTTGTCTTACTTTGGTATCACTTATAGCAATTATTGATGCAGCATATAAAGCTGAATTAATTGCTCCGTCTATTCCTATTGCTACCGTACCTACTGGAATGCCTTTTGGCATTTGTGCTATCGATAATAGACTATCAAGACCTTTTAGTTTTTTACTTTCTATTGGAACACCAATAACAGGAATTTTTGTAATCGCTGCAATCATTCCTGGCAAATGAGCTGAACCACCTGCTCCTGCAATAATAACTGAAATCTTATTTTTTTCTGCATTTTCTGCGAATTTAAACAGTCTTTTAGGAGTTCTGTGTGCTGATATTATGTTTGTTTCGCTTTTGATTTTTAGAATGTCCAGAACTTTCTTACAGTGTTTCATAGTAGAATAATCAGATTGACTACCCATTATAATTGAAACTTTATATGTATTTTTTTTCTGAGACATTTGTATCTTTTAATATCAAAAAATTTACTACTAATATATATTTAATCTAATGAAATATAAGATTGATAATCTTCAGTATTGTAAGTGGACCAGAGAGGTTTTTCAAATAAATAGAGAAGCTAAATTAGATGCAGTTCATGTGACAATTGTTTACCACGAAGATTATAATGAATTATTGAATAAAATTAAAGAATGGGAGACTTTTTTTAAAGAAAATTCAGATATAATTTTTTTAGGCAAAAGCTTTAAAGATATTGAGAAAGCAAATAAAGAAAATAAAACAGCTATTTTTTTTGGTTTTCAAAACTGTTCACCAATAGAAGATGATATTAGTTTAGTAGAAAAAGTTCATGAACATGGATGTCGATTTATGCAATTGACCTATAATAACCAGTCTTTGTTAGCAACAGGTTGCTATGAAAAATTAGATAGTGGAGTAACAAATTTTGGAAAAGAGGTAATTAAAGAAATGAATAGAGTCGGTATTGTTATTGATATGTCTCATTCAGCAGAAAAAAGTACTTATGATGCAATCGAAATTAGTGAAAAGCCAATAGCAATTACACATGCAAATCCTTTTTTTTGGCATCAGGCAAAAAGAAACAAATCTGATCAACTTTTAAAAACCTTGTCTGATAATGATGGAATGCTCGGTCTGTCACTTTATCCTCATCATTTGAAAGATAACACAAATTGCACCCTTGAAAGTTTCTGCGAAATGACAGCCAGAACGGCCGAACTGATGGGAGTAGAAAAAATTGGAATCGGATCTGATCTTTGTTTAAACCAACCAGATTCTGTTGTTGAATGGATGAGAAACGGAACATGGGCAAAAAATAAAAATTATGGAGAAGGTTCAAAAAATAAATCAGGCTTTCCAAAACAACCTAAATGGTTTGAAGATGCGAGAGGATTTAAAAACTTGGAAAATGGCTTAAAAAAAGCTGGTTTCAATGATAAAGAAATTAATGGAATTTTAGGAAATAACTGGTTTAATTTTTATAAAAAAATTTAAATGCAAATTGAATTAAGAGATCCAAATATTATCATGAAGTTATCTAGACTAGGATCATTTCATCAATCTAAAATTTCCTTTCTTAGATCATTTCTTGAAGAATTTAAAAACTGGGAATTTAACAGAGATTTATTTGATCTTGATGAAAATGGATATGGTGAAGCTGTTTATTCACTAAAAAAAAATAAAAGAATATATTCATTAATATGTTTTGCAAATGCCTTAAGTGATGATGAAAGATCAGATAGAGTTATTGCAACTAAGTGGGACGCAGCTTTTGTTTTACATGATGGGATTCCTACTAAGAAAGATATAAGTAGACTTAAAATTAATGTTCCTAAACAAGAAGTTGGAAGAGTTTCATATAAAGAGCTAACTTTATCTAGAGCAAATAAATCATTAAGAGTATTTAATCATGTTGTAGAAAGTTTAACTAATGGCAAACAACCAAACAATAAAATACTGTCGGATGTAGGATATTTATATAGAACCACAGCAGTTTATGGTTCAGGCAAATTCGGATTAGCTGACAGGTTTAGGTTAAAAAATAGAAACGAAATAAATGGTCCATTTAGATTAGAGATGATGCTTGTTTATTTAATAAGACAATTTACTTTTGATCAAGTTAACCATATTGCTAAATGTAAAAATCCACAAAAAAGCATTCAGCTTGCTGATAAAGTATCTAGAAGTTTAGGAATAGGGAATTCAACTGGATTAGGAATGGCACCGTTTATAGTCAATCATCCTACACTTCTAAATAATTGGATTTTAGCAAGAGAAAAATCATTAAAAAAAATAAGAGAAATAAAGATTGTTGATCACAATGATAAAGAACTTTTTATTCGTTGCTTAAATAATTCATTCAAAAATGTTACTACCTGGCAAACAGATAGCGACTTCCAAAGAAAAAAAATAAGTCAGTTAATTAAGGATTTAACTAAATTAAATCAATACTTAAAAAATAAATTTGATTTTAACAAAAATTATCCATTTAATGATTTATATTTATGGATAGAAAAAAATCTTAGTGAGGAATGTATAGAATATACTGTATCAATGATGATGGAACCTTATTCAAAAATAATTAACCCACACATTAAAGAAATGAGTTCTGATGAAGAAAAATATTTTAATATTCCCACAGATAGAACAATTTCTGATTTAAGAAATATTTTGGAAACTAAGTATAATGAAATAATAAAAATAGATTTTTCAGAAAAAGAAAATAATCAAAATTTTTGGTTTATATCAAAAAACAAAGAAGAGCCTAGGATAGCTAATAGATATAAAGAAGAAGGTCACGAACTAGAGCAACCACTAGCAATAGCAAGAGATATAAAAAAATTATACATAAAGATTTCGAATGAAAAAAATAGTTTAACTATAGGAAATTTTTTAATAAATAATAATGATTTAAGACACGTTGTTAGAAGAGCTTTTATAATTGAAAAATTTCCATATGCTGAAATTCAAGACAATATTATTGGTTCAAATTTAGTTCCAATTGATATGTTAAGATTAAAATTATCATTTTTTGGCGCAATGAAATTTGATCCAAGATCAGATAAATGGTTGAGAATAACAATGTTTCAAGGAGCACCTCTCGCAAAAGAATTAAATAATTTAGATGAACATTGGATGTATAACTAGTTTAAATGATATCATTAAGTGAAATAGACACTACTTGCAAAAGAGCAACTAAAGCAATCGGATTTTCTTGGGGCGTAGCTGAAGAAATAGGAAAAAATATGAGATTACTTGAGATGTTCGGAATTCCTGGGGTTAACAATTTATTGGAATATTTTAATATTTATAAAGAAAATAATTTTAAAAAAACAAGTTTAATTACAGAAAAAAATTTTTCAGAATCAAAACCTTTCTGTCCAATTGTTTCTGGTTTGAATTTTTTAGATCAAATAAATTCTTTAAATAATTTTAAAGAAATAAATTTTAAAAATTTTGCATATCCTATAATATTTCTGCCATTTGCAAGTAGAGCTTCTGAAATTATAGGAAAAAGAATTTTTATTAATATGGATGAAAAAAAATTTATATTAAATTTTAATCAAACTATTTTTACCAATTCAATTAATGATTTCAAAATAGTAATTTGTAACAATTTAAGTATTAATTTTTTGGATAATAAAAATACTTTTTCAGAAAAAAAATGGAATGATCTTTATGAATTATCAAAAAAAACATTTGTAGATGAAACAGACAATTTAAAAAAAAATACAGCAGGAGCTGGATTAACAGATAATGATTAATCTTTTATTTAAAAAAAAAAATAAAAAAAAAATTGACAAAAAAATAGATAATATTTGCGAAGAATGTAACAAAATAAATGAAACTGTTTCACAAAATTTAATAATTACTGGGTTTAAAATTTGTAATTCTTGCAGAACTTCTAAAACTATATTCCCAGTTTAAGTTATATTACTTATTGGCAAAGCATTCATCCTACTCATTACAAATGAAACTGATAAAAAAGCTATAATTAAAAAAGATAAAAATACTATTCCAAAAGATTTGAGGCTAGATTTTAAATTTAAAGCTTGTTTTGTTGAAATTATTAGGGAAGCAAAAATCCATAATTGAGTTAGAAAAATTATTGGCACAACGAGTTCAGGAGTTACAGCAAAAAATCTAATCAAACCTGGTGCGTGCGCATATCCAACTGTTATAAGCACTTTTTTAAAAGGCATTTTACTTTCCTTATCTGGAAATATTTTTACTCCAATTACATAGATTAATATTGACCAAACAAACCAAGTTAAAATTGCTGTAAGACCTGAAATTCCTATTGCAGTTTTTATAATTGTGTTTGCAGCCACAGCTCCTGCGACACCATCTAAAATCATTATTAATCCAGCAAAATATATTCCTGCTTCACCAAAGTATTTACTTTCTTTGTATAATGATTTGTCTAATTTTAGAGATCTAACAATTATATTTAAAAATTCACCAAACATTATTAATTAATGAAATTTATACTAATCTCAAAGACATTGCTATTCTAATTTCTATACAAAATAATTTTATTTGGGAGAGTTATTGCTCTCCCTATAAAATTATCCTTTTACAACTTCTCTAGTATTTGCGTTGTAAGATTCTTTAAATGGTATATCAACTACCACTGCATCAACAGGAACTCCTGGGCTATCTGAATACTTTTCAGGTAAGTGTATTTTATATTTAGTTCCAACTTTACCTTTTGGAAAACCGTTAGAATTTAATGTTCCATCAAAAGGAACATAACCCATAGCTATATTTTTTTTCTTCTCTGGATGATACCAAGGCGAAGTTACAAACCCAACTGGGTCTCCGCCATCATCATTTGAAATTAACCAAAAATCTGGAGCATAATCTTCAATTGGTTTTCCTCCGAGTTCAAATCCAACTAACTGAAGTTTATATGGTTTTTTGCCAGCTTTAATTTCAGCGCCCATTTTTTCTAAAGCTTTTTTACCTACATAATCAGTTTTTTTATTCCATTCACCTTTACCTGATAAAGAAACTTGATAACCTAAATTACATTGGAAAGGATTATGTTGTTGATCCATATCTTGTCCCCAAGAAAGAATTCCAGCTTGTATTCTTCTATGGTGAGCAGGAGCAATAACCATTAACTTATGTTTTTTACCTGCTTCTAGAACTGCGTTCCACATGTCGTCAGCATATAAAGTTGCATTTCTTAAATATATTTCATACCCAGCTTCTCCTGAGAAACCAGATTGAGAGATAACACAACTTCTTCCAGCAACTTCAACTTCTGCCAAGCCATAGAAAGGCATATTATCTAAATCAACTTGATCACCAAGCAAATCTTTCATTAGTGCTTTTGATTTCGGACCTTGGATTTGTACTGGACAGGCATCAATTTCTTCAACAGTACAATTAAATCTTCCATCTGCATTGACACCCTGAAGGTACATACCAATATCAGAGTCCGATAAAGAAAACCAAAATTCATCTTTTGAAATTCTAAGAAGAATTGGATCATTTAAAACTCCACCATAAGCATTACATAAAATTACATATCTTGCTCTCATTGGAGAAATTTTAGTTGCGTCTCTTGTTATTACATAATCAGTAAATTTTTCTGCATCTGGACCTTTAACTCTTATTTGTCTTTCAACAGCTACGTTCCACATAGTAACATGATTTACTATTGCATCATATTCTACCATTGCTCCACCATCTTCTGGTTTAACATAACCTCTTGGATGGTAAATTCTGTTGTAAACTGTTGCTCTCCAACAACCAGCTTTCATAGATAAGTGCCAGTAAGGTGATTTTCTTACTCTTGTTGAAATTAACATTTCAACTTTAGTAGGACCACTCTGTCTTAAATTGTACGGAACTTCACGATCAGATTGATCAACTGAAGTTGCATGTTTTAGTTTTGTATAGTCAAATTCATTAGACATATTTGTTCTCCATCAACCACTTGTTAGTTTCCTTCAAGCCGCCGAATGTATAAATATGGAAGAAATCAGTATGCGATTTAACTTTCCCTATTAAATCATTTGGGTCTCTAGGTTTCATTAAATCTAAAGCTTTAGTAAAATTAGATTTAAGAAAATTTAAGGAATTTTTTGCCCCAACTATATTAGCAAATTTAATTAAGCTAGTTATTTTTAGTGGCCCAGTAATCCCAACATGAACTGGAACTGATTGTTTAGAAATAAAATCTATGATTAGCTGAGGATTCAATAACCATTGAGTTACTATATAGTCAGCATAAGGCTTTTTATCATTCATAGCTTTTTCTAAATTTGAATCGGATATATCAGGACTCCCCTCTGGATGTCCAGCAATTCCTATCTTCATTTGCTCAAAATAACCTGTCTCTAAAAGTTGAATTGAGCTATCAAATTTCCCAATTGGATCTCTACTTCCTCCGATAACAAGAGCTTGCTTCACACCCCCATCTTTACATCTAGATACATATTCTTTAAGTTGAGTTTCACTCTCAATAGATCTAGCTGGAAAATGAGGTATTGGATTAAAGCCTTTTTCAACAAGCTTAATAGCTTGATCAGCAGTGTCTTTAAAGTCGCCACCAGGAAGCATCGTTATGTATACATCTTTTAATGCTGGTAAAGTATCTAAGTCAGTTTTCGGACTAATTTCCAAAGAAAAATTCATTAGAGGATATTTATGTATTTTGAAATAACTGTCTATAAAAATCTAACCTTATGCGCCAAAGAATACTATCTCTTAATTCCTCTGTGCTTTTGTATTCTTCGACCGTACTCTTGAGTGATTCTATCAAAGATTATAGCCAAAGCTACAATAGCTAAACCATTGAATAACCCTAGGGCTAAATACTGGTTTGATATAGCTCTTAAAATAGGAACACCTAAACCTTTAACACCAATCATAGATGCTATGACAACCATAGCTAAAGCCATCATAATTGTTTGGTTAACACCGGCAAAAACAGTTGGTAGAGCCAAAGGTATTTGTACAGTTCTTAGTTTTTGTATTTTAGTTGCACCAAAAGCTTCACTAGCTTCTATTGTTTCTTTATCAACTTCTCTTATTCCTAAATTTGTTAACCTGATAACAGGTGGGATTGCATATATGCAAACAGCAATTAAACCAGGAATTTTTCCTATACCAAGTAACATTAAAATTGGAATTAAATAGACAAAACTAGGAATAGTTTGCATCATGTCTAGGACAGGAAGCATTGCTCTTTCAAACCTGTTAGATCTTGCCATTAATACTCCCAAAGGTATTCCAACAGCTATACACATAATTGTACATACAGTTATAATTGCTACTGTTGCCATACAATCTTTCCACATACCAAAGTATCCAATCAACATAAAAGCAACCATACTTCCAATTACAAGTTTCCAACTTCTTGAACCTAGCCAAGCTAATGTACCAAGTACCAATAGTATTATTGGCCAAGGTGTAGCTAATAATAGTTTTTCTAATCTTATTAAAAAAAATAATAATGGATCAAAAAAAGCCTCTATACTATCACCATAAGCTCTAGAAAATTCTCTAAACGTATGATCAATCCCTTTTCTTAATTCCATTAGGGAAGTACGTTCCATCACGGGAAATTTTGTTAAAAATTCCATATAATTCCAAAAAAAAATTAACGAGCCTATTTAATTATAGGCTCGTTAAATAAATTATATTTTAAAGACCAGCTTTGATTTTTTTAGCAGCTGCTGAAGATACCCATTTACTCCAAACACCTTCATGCTGTTTTAAAAATTCAACTGCTGCATCTGAACCTTTAGCTTGATTATCTGCCATGTATACAAGCATTCCATTCATTACATCGCCTGGGTAAGTACGTTTTTCAACATAACTTAAAGCATCTTTTCCACCAGTTTTAGCAAAGTTTGCTGTGACGATAGAATTAACTTCAGATTTTGTCCAAGCAGTCGGTTTTGGAGCCGCACAATCTTGTTCAGCAAGAGTTATACAGTTATCCCAGTTATCTCTTCCAGCAAATGGAACTCCAAAATCAACTGCGATTAAACCATATTTACCAACCATTGATGTGGGGTTCCAATAGTAACCAAACCAAGGATTTCCTGAGTCTGCTGCTTTAGATATTGTACCATCTAAACCTGCTGCAGAACCTGGATCAATTAGTACCCATCCTTTTTTTTCCATTTCAAAAGCTCTGTAAAGGTTTGCATTAGCTAATTGACATCCCCATCCTGCAGGACAACCAACAAAAGCTCCTTTTGAAGGATCTTCTTTTGATGGAAACCACTCTGGATGTTCTAAAATTTCCATTGCAGTCATGCCTTTTATTTTAGGATGCTTCTTAATAGTTCCTGGAGTTATCCACCAACCTTCACCAAGACCGGTAATAGGTGCTCCATTTGCAATGATTAGTCTTTTTTCTGAAACAGCTTTTTTTAAAGGTGTGTAAACAGCGTTAGCCCATTGTTCAGGGTTCATGTCTGGTTCACCTTTTTCATCCATTGAAGTAAAAGTTGGCATAGTAGCACCCGGTATAAGTTCTACCTCACAACCATATCCTTTTTCTAAAATGATTTTGTCAACATTGGCCATTAATTCAGCCGATGCCCAGTTTTGTTCAGCAATTACTAATTTTCCGCATCCAGCATTTGCTATCCCACTTAAAGAAGTGAAACCAAACAAAACTAGAGCAGAAATAAGTATTTTTTTTATTTTCATTTATTTATCTCCTCATTAATTAATTAATTAATTTAATAATTCATCAAAACACATAGAATAAAAAAAAGCAAATGTGCTTCAACTTCTAGTTGTAGATAAAATGTTTTTGCAAACATTTTTATTAAGATATAAATTTAAATTATGTCCAACGGGGCACAAAAATTTATAAAAGAGTATTTGGTGGTCGGATATTCAAGATTTGACCATATATATTTGAATAGGTTTTATTATCACATTCATTCAAACTCTTTCCAGAGTCAGTAAATTTTTTTCTTTAATAAAAAATAAATCAAAAAAATTAAAAAGGAGAATTTATGAAAAAAGATTTAATAACAAGGCTAAATGAAGGGCCTGTTCTTTGTGCAGAAGGATATCTGTTTGCTATGGAAAGAAGAGGATACTTACAAGCAGGAGCATTTGTTCCTGAAGTAGTTTTAGAACATCCTGAAGTATTATCCCAATTACATAGAGAATTTATAAGATCAGGATCAGATGTGATTCAAGCTTTTACTTATTATGGACATCGAGAAAAGTTAAGAATAATTGGAAAGGAACAATTGCTTGAACCACTTCAAAAAAATGCATTGCAAATCGCAAAAGATTCCAAAGAAGAGTTTAAAGATTTGGATTTGATGGTGTGTGGAGATATTGCTAACACAAATGTTTACGATCCAAAAGATAAAAAAAGCAATATTGAGTGTCAAAAAATGTTTGAAGAGCAAGTAGCTTGGGCTAAAGAGGCGGGTGTTGATTTTATAGTAGCAGAGACAATTACTTGGGTAGAAGAAATGAAAATTGCTCTCAAAGCTATAAAGGATGCGGGTCTAATAGCCGTTTGTAATTATGCATTTAGACGAGATGGAAAAACAAGAGATGGCTACTCTCCAGGTGATGCATGTAAAATTCTCGAAGACAATGGTGCCGATGTTGTTGGATTAAATTGTTTTAGAGGTCCAAAAATGACAATGAAACTTTTGCCAGAAATTAGAAAAGCTGTTTCTTGTCATGTCGCAGCACTTCCAGTTCCATATCGAACTACTGAAAAAGATCCAGGATTTTTAAATCAAACTGATGAAGGTTGTGATTGTATTCCAGGTGGAAATGCATTCCCTGTCGCGCTAGATAATTTATATTGCAATCGATTTGAAATGGCAGAGTTTGCAAAAGAATGTGCAGAAAAAAAAATAAACTTTATTGGAATATGTTGTGGTGCTGAACCTCACCATGTTAGAGAAATGGCTGTTGCCTTAGGTCGAAAACCTATTTCTTACAAATATTATCCTGACATGTCCAAACATTACGCACATGGAACTGACAAAACTTTAAAAAAACATAATACTGACGCAGCAAAAACTTTATAAGAAAAAATTATGGAGAAACATGCCAAGGTAGTAATAATAGGAGGAGGTGTTGTTGGTTGTTCAATACTTTATCACCTTTCAAAATTTGGACTAAAAGACTGCTTATTACTAGAGAGGAATGAACTAACTTCAGGATCATCTTGGCATGCAGCTGGAAATGTCCATGTAATATCTTCAGATCCAAACATTTCTAGAATGATGGCTTATACTATAGGTCTTTATAAAGAAATCGAAAAAGAATCAGGACACTCGACTGGATTTAAACCAAGCGGTGGTTTTTATTTAGCGTCAAACGATGTATGGGCTGAATATCTTAAAAGGGAAAGATCAAAAGCAAGATATATGGGACTTGATCAAGAATTTATTTCTCTAGAAGAAGTTAAAAAAAAAAATCCACTTATTGATCCTTCAAGATATCTTTTAGCATTATGGGATCCAATTGATGGAGAGGTTGATCCTTCAGGAGTAACATATGCTTTCGCTAAAGCAGCTAAAGTTCATGGTGGAAAATATTATACACATACAGTTGTTAAGGACACAATACAAAAAGAAGACGGTTCATGGAACGTTATAACTGATAAAGGAAATATTAATGCAGAGATAGTTATTAATGCAGGAGGATTATGGGCAAGAGAAGTTGGAAAGTTGGCAGGATTAAACTTACCTGTTCAACCTATGGAACATCATTATTTAATTACAGAGGCAATTCCAGAGATTGAAGCTTTGGGAGATCAAAGACTACCAATAGGAACAGACTTCGAGGGTAATATTTATTTTAGACAAGAAGGCAAGGGGATGCTGTTAGGAACTTACGAACAAAAATCTACGGCATGGAAAGTAGAAGGAACTCCTATGAATTTTGGACATGAACTTTTAGAACCAAAGTTAGACAACATTCAAGACAGATTAGCAATTGGTTTTGAAAGAATGCCAGCTTTAGAAAAAGCAGGCATAAAAAATATTGTAAATGGTCCTTTTACTTTTGGACCAGATGGAAGTCCATTAATTGGTCCTGTTCCAGGAATGAAAAATTATTGGGTAGCTGTAGGTGTCATGGCTGGTTTTTGCCAAGGTGGAGGTGTAGGTAAATGTTTGGCGGAATGGATAATCGATGGCGAACCATCAATTGATGTTTGGGCAATGGATGTAGCAAGGTTTGGAGATTACGCGTCTCCTCAATATGGAACAATCAAATCATCAGAAAATTATGAAAGAAGATTCATAATGACATTTCCAAATGAAACTTTACCAAAAGGTAGAAAACAAAAAACCACCGCATTATATGATCGCTTTGTAAATCAAGGTGCAGTAATGGGTGATGTCTTTGGTTTAGAAAATGTTTTATGGTTTGCAAAAAATAAAGATGATGCCCATGAAGAACCTACAATAAAAAGATCTAGATCACATAGTTACGTTTCAAAAGAAGTAATTAATGTAAGAGAAAATGTTGGAGCAATCGAAGTTGCAAATTTTTCAAAACATGAGTTTAAAGGTCCTGATGCTAGAAAATTTTTAGATTACATAATGGCAGGGAGATTACCTAAACCAGGAAGAATTTCACTAACTCCAATGCTAACAAAGAAAGGAAAACTTTATGGAGATCTAACCGTTGCGTGTATGGATGAAAATGAATTTATGATTTTTGGTTCAGGTGCTGCACAAGAAATGCACAGACGATGGTTTGAAAGTCATATTGATAAGTTTAACTTAAGTTATAAAAATAGATCTGATGAATTCCATGGAATGGCTATTGCAGGACCGAAGTCTAGAGATTTACTTCAAAAAATTGTTAGAGAAGATGTTTCAAATAATAAATTCAAATTCAGAGACTCTAAAAAAATGTATGTCGCTGGTGTGCCAGCTATAGTTAATAGATTATCATTCACAGGTGAATTGGGGTACGAAATTTATGTTGCTCCTCATTTTTTAATTAAATTATATGAAGAATTAATGGAAGCAGGAAAAGAATTTAATATAAAACCTTTTGGTTCAAGAGCTTTAATGTCAATGAGATTAGAAAAAAATTGGGGCGCATGGACTCTTGATTATAGACCTGATTTTACAGCTAAAGAAACAGGATTAGATATATTTATAAACTGGGATAAAGAATTTATTGGAAAAGATTCAGCTAAAAAAGATGATAGCAAACATAAGATTACCCCGCTTATTGTAGAAACTAACGAAATAGACGTAACTTACAACGAAGCTGTTATGAAAGGTGATAAAAGTATTGGCTATGTTACATCTGGAGGATTTGCTCACTTTATTAACAAAAGTATTGCGTTTTCATACCTGGATACAAAAGAATTAAATTCTGGCAAAGGCATACAAGTTGAAATTAACGGTGATATGTTTAATTGTTCAATTATAAAAGATCCACTTTATGATCCAAGTGGAAAGAAAATGAGAAGCTAATGGCACAAAAAGATGTAGGTAACAAAGTTCCAATTTATAAACTAAAAAAAACCGAAGAGGTTATGAAATACTATGATGAGTGGGGTGAAGGAAATAAGTACGATAAAGATATGGTTGATTGGAATTATACAGGTCCAAAAGAAACTTCAGAAGTTTTTATCAAACATAATAAGAATAAAGATGCTAAAATTTATGATGCTGGTTGTGGAACAGGATTGGTTGCTGTTGAATTAAAAAAGTATGGTTATAATAATTTTTATGGAGCAGATCTATCTCAAAAACTTTTAGATTTAGTCCCAGATGGTCTTTATCAAAAATTAGAAAAAGTAGATTTAAATAAACCCATTCAAGAAGAGGATAATACATTTGATGCTGTTTTGTGCGTTGGAACATTTACCTTTGGCCATGTAAAACCTCCTGCGCTTGATGAATTTATAAGAATAACAAAAAATAAAGGACTTATTTGTTTTACTATAAACGAAGGAATTCATGAAGAATATGGTTTTGATAAAAAAATTGCACAATTAAATAAAGATAACAAGTGGAAGGAAATAGAATTTTTTAAATCAGACTACATAGCAAGCAAAGATGTTAATGCTTGGCTTGGCCTTTATGAGGTAATTAAATAGTGTCTGAAATATACAACATCATAGAGAAAAAAAAATTAGATGTTGTTAGCAATCCGATTGAAAAATCTCATGGTTTACCAAACGAATGTTATACAAGTGAAAAATATACACAACTTGAGAGAAAAAAATTATTTGAAGATAAATGGGTAGTAATAGGTGTTGCAAGTTCTTTACCAAAAATAGGCGATGCAAAACCTTTTGATCTTTTAGGTATTCCAATAATAATATTAAGAGATAAACAAAATAAAATAAGAGTTTTTCATAATGTTTGCAGTCATAGAGGATATAAAATTTTACAAAAAGACTGTAAAATTAAAAATGTAATAAGGTGCCCTTACCACTCTTGGTCATATGATTTGACAGGAAAACTTGTTGCAACCCCACACGTTGGAGGAATGAATAAACATGAGTGTAAAAAGTTTGACAAATCAAAAAGTAATTTAAAAGAAATTAGATCTTACATTTGGCTTGATATGATTTTTGTAAATATAAGTGAAAATGAAATTTCTTTTGAACAATATATAAAACCATTAAGTGATAGATGGGAAGAATTCTGGCCAGAAAAAGATAGAAAATTAATGGTTTATTCAAATGATTTTGGATATTTCAATTTGAATGCAAAATGTAATTGGAAATTTGCAATAGAGAATTATTGTGAAAGTTATCATTTGCCATGGGTACACCCTGGTTTAAATTCTTACTCAAAGATAAGCGATCATTATCATATTCAAGGATTACCAAACCGTTTTGCCGGGCAAGGAACTAAAGTTTATAATCCAAAATTAAAGGGTAAGGAAAAATTTCCTTTTTTTCCTAACTGGCCAAAAGATAAAGAAAATATAGCAGAATATGTGGCTTTATTTCCTAACGTTATGCTAGGTATACATAAAGATCATTTTTATGCATATTGGCTAGAGCCTGTAGATCACAAGTTTACCAAGGAACATATGGAAATCTATTATGTGGGAGAAAAAGCAGCTAATTCAAAAAAATTTAAAAATTTACGTAAACAAAACTATAAATTATGGAAAGATGTACAGAGAGAAGACGTTCATATAATTGAGGGAATGCAAGAAGGAAGAAATTCACCATCTTATAATGGTGGTAATTTTTCCCCTGTAATGGATAATCCAACACATCACTTTCATAAATGGGTAGCAACTAATATAGTTTAATTATGAAGTTTAATAGAAAAATTACACCTAATACAAAACCAAAAGTAAATTTTATAACAAAGAAAAGATTAAGAGAAGATGAAATTAATTTTCAGAAACTTAGAACTTACAGGTTGGATAGAGTTAAAAAAGAATTAGAAAAAAATAATTTAGAAGCTTGTATATTATTTGATCCTGTAAATATTAGATATGCTTTAGACACTGTAAACATGAGTGTTTACAATATGCATAATTTAACAAGATATTGTTTTGTTCCTGTAAGTGGACCAACAATACTTTATGAGTATTTCAATTGTGAAATATTATCGAAACATTTAAATTTAATAGATGAAATAAGACCAGCAATTACATGGGATTATTTTAGTAATGGAGATCAAGCCAGTTTGCAATTAGAGAAATGGGTTAATGAAGTAAAAGATTTATCAAATTCTTATTTTAAAAATAAAAAAATAGCCATTGATGTTATTAATGGCCCAGCAGTAACAGCTTTAAATAAAAAAGGCTTTAAAGTAATCGATGCAAAGCTAATACTAGAACAAGCAAGAGTAATTAAATCTACTGAAGAATTAAAATGCATGAAAGCTGCAATTGATGTTGCAGAAATTGGTGTTACGAAAATGCGCAATGAATTAAAAGCGGGTATGACCGAAGATGAACTTTGGTCTATTTTGCACAAAACTAATATTGAACACGGTGGAGAATGGATTGAGTGTAGAATTTTATCATCAGGAGAAAGGACAAATCCTTGGATGCAAGAAAGCAGCAACAAAGTTATTCAAAGTGGTGAATTAGTATCTTTTGATACAGATATGGTTGGTCCTTATGGATATTGTGCGGACATATCAAGAGCGTTTGTAGAAGGACATAAATTTAATGACGATCAAAAAAAATTATATCAAATGGCTGTTGAGCAGATTAATCATAATTATAGATTAATAAAATCTGGGACATCTTTTAAAGAATTTACTGAAAAATCTTGGAAACTTCCTGATGAATATTATGGAAACAGATATTCATGTATGCTTCATGGAATTGGTCTTTGCGATGAGTGGCCGCAAATAAAATATCCAACTGATGGTGGACAAAGAGAAGGTCATTTTGAAAAAAATATGACTATCACACTTGAGAGTTATATTGGCAAAGTAGGTGGTAAAGAAGGGGTTAAACTTGAGCAACAGTATGTAGTTGGTGAAAATAACCTTGAACTCATGTCCCATCATCCATTAGAAGATATCTAATGAAAATTATTTTAATTATGGGACTGCCCGGGGCTGGCAAAACAACTCTAGCAAATGAGCTAGCAAAATTAATAAAAGCCAAAAGATTAAATGCAGATGAAATTAGAAAAGCTGCAAACGATTGGGATTTTTCAGAAGAAGGTAGAACAAGACAATCAAAAAGAATGGCAGATGCTGCGCTAAAAATTAAAAATGAAGGCAACAATGTAATAGCTGACTTTATATGCCCAACACCTGAAGCGAGAAAATTATTTCCAGCAGATTATGTTGTTTGGGTAGATACCATCCAAAAAGGTAGATTTGACGACACAAATCAAATGTTCGTAAAGCCTGAAAAATATGACTTTCATGTCACTTCTCAAGATGCACAAGCTTGGGCGCCTAAAATATATGAAGATCTAAAAAAATAAGATATCAAATCTTTTTTTATGAACTTTTTAAAAAAAATTATCATTATCTTATTATTTTTATTTCCAATCTCTAATTCATTTGGAGAGATGTTAACTCATGTTCAAACAGTAACCGTTGACATTAAAAGTGAAGGAGGAGGTCTTGTAGCTGGTATCGAGTTTAACAATGACGGAACTAAAATGTTTACAACTTATGCTAATAAAAATGATAGTAATGAACATCGCGTATTAGAATATAATCTATCTACACCTTATGACATATCCACAAGAGTTGCTGCAGGAAATAGTGAAAGATGTTTATTAGATGGCGTTGCTACTACTACTATATATGACTTAGAATTTAGTAGTGATGGAATGAAGCTATTTACAACAACTAGAAATGCAGGTTCTGATGTAGCGGACGCTGACAAGGCTTATGGATTTGATTTAACTTCACCTTATGATGTTTCAACTTGCACATTAGCTTCACAAACTACAGATCTAGACTCTTCTACTAATACAAGTGGAAGTCTAGCAGGAAATTTTGATCATGCTGGTACACAGAATAGAAAACATAGACTACAAGGTATAGAAATTAATAATGATGGCACTAAATTATTTTTAATTTGGATGGACGCTGCCGATGCGGATGTAGGTGCTAGATTGCTTGAGTATACACTCTCAACTCCATATGACTTAACAACATTATCACTTGTTACTACTGCAGGAATTGAACTATCTCGTTCAACAACAAATGGTGTAGAAAACCCAGCTTCAATGAGATTTAGCTCTAATGGAAAAAGAATTTTTGTAATTAGTCATGATGATACAGACGCAGGTATAACTCAAATTTCACTTGATATGGCTTATGACACATCATCTTATAAACTAGATGGCAGAGTTAATTTATTTAGCGGTGTTAGTCCAAAAAATAAAGAACCTAGAGGAGTTGCATTTAATTCAAGTGGGTTAAAAATATATATAGGAAGTGATTTTAATTGGGATTCCGAAACAGAAGCAAACGATGGTGACAATCCAGATCAAGTATTGGAGTTTGATTTGGTCTGTCCTTTTAATATTATTTCAGGAAAATGTCCTTCTATTACTGATAATAGTGACAGAACTGGAATGGCAGAAGCTCAAGTAGAATTAGCAAAAAGAACAATTAATTTTTCAACAAACTCAGTTTTAAATAGATTGAAGTGGATTAGAAGAAATAAAGATAAACAAAATTTATCAAACCAAAATATTAAATTAAACTTTTCAAATAGCATGCTTTCGTCTTTAAACGCACTACCAGTTTCATCTTTTAAAAAAATATCAACTTCAAAAAAAAATAATGAATCAAATAAAAGTTATTTTTATTGGAGTGAGGGTAGCATATCTCTTGGAAGAGTCGGAGACACCAGTATTGCATCAACGAAAGAGCTTCATACAAACTCTTTAACTTTTGGTCTTGATAGGTTTACAGATGATTATGGTCTTGAAGGATTTGCCTTTAGATTTGGCAATGATGATGTTGATGTTGGTAGCGCCGGAAGTAATTTAGATTCTAATACATATAACATCACATATTATAGTACGTCGCCTATTAAAGATGATACAAAATACCTAGATAAGATCTTTGGAATAGGAAAAATAAAATCAAATATACTTAGTGTACTTGATGGTAAAAATTTAACTGCGGACAGAACAGGCAATCAAATATATGGCACTTTAAAAATTAAGGACGAGTATAAAAGGGATAAATTAACTCTTATACCTTCTGGACAATTCGATTTTGGGCATACAATATTACACGGATATAAAGAAGCAGGCACAGGAGCTATTGAAGTTGAAGATCAACACGTTCGAACAAAAAATTTAAGGGCAACGATGGCAGTGGTTGAAGATTTATCAAGTGATAAATACACTTTAAAGAGACACGGAAAACTAGAGTATGTTGCTGAGTTAGATCGTTCATCAAACTTTAAATATACCTATGTGGGGGATGGTAGTGTTAAGTTTAATGATACATTGCACACTGGAGCGTTACATAATCTTAACGGTGAAATTGGTATAGATATAATTTTTCCCGAACACTACAGTGTCTTTATTATTTATGAGAGAAACCATGCTTTTGGCACTGGATATACTGACAACTTATATATAGCTTTAGGATATTTACCTCACGAAGATACAGAATATGCATTTTCAATAAATGGATCTGAGAATTTAATATCAAAATTTGAAATTAAGAAAAGTATTAATGGTTACGATTTAAGTTTTAATTTAAATGACGATTTAATTAATTTGGGCGATAGTAAAGAAGCTAGTATAAACCTAAATAAAGTCTTTTAATTTTTTTTTATTAGGAATAAACTGAAATTCTTATGAGCTATAAATGGGACAACAAAAAACCAACAGCACAAATGCTTGGAAGATGGCAACCATTTCATGATGGCCATTATGCTTTATTTGAAGAAATAATTAAGAAAACTGGACAAGTTTGTATTCAAATAAGGGATGTACAAGGAGTAGATGACAATCCTTTTGATTTTGAAACAGTAAAGCAAAAAATAGAAGAAAGATTAAACCCAAAATATGAGGGTAGATTTAAAATTATTCTAGTGCCAAATATAACTAATATTTGTTATGGAAGAGGTGTTGGTTATAAAATTGAAGAAATAGTTATGCCAGAAGAGATACAAAAAATTTCTGCTACAAAAATTAGAGCTAAAATGCGTGAGGATGGAGATCTAAAGTGAACGAAAGACTTAAGTCAATAGTAGATTTAAAAAAATATCCAATCTATGACTTAAATTCTCCAACAATTAAAAATTTAATTAAAAGGTGTAAAGAGGAACTAGATCAATTTAGCTGCTCAACTATTCCTAATTTTATTTTACCAAAATCATTAGAAATAATGAATTCAGAATTAGAAAAGCAATTAGACGAGGTTTATATGTCCAAAGAAAGTATAAATCCTTATTTATATGCTGAAGACAATCCAAAACTACCTAAAGATCATCCAAAAAGAACTTTTATGAATAGATATAATGGATATTTAAATTCAGATTGTTTTCCAAAAAATTCTGAAATGAAATATCTTTATGAAACGGATGAACTTTTAAAATTTGTATCTGCGTGTTTAGGAGTTTCTCCAATTTATAGATGGGCAGATCCGTTGGCTTGCCATGCATATAATGTTATGGAACCAGAAGGAATTCTTCCTTGGCATTTTGATAGTTGTGAATTTACTTTAAGTTTAATGATTCAAAAACCAGAGAAAGGTGGAGTATTTGAATATTGTCCAAATATTCGAGAACCAGGAAATGAAAATTTTGATGAAGTTAAAAAAGTTTTAAATGGTGACAGAGCAAGAGTTGAACAATTAAAATTAGAACCAGGTGATCTACAAATATTTAAAGGAAGATTTACTTTACATAGAGTAACAAAAATAGAGGGTAAAAAATCGAGATACATGTGTATTCCAGCTTATGTTTTAGATCCTTGGAGAGTAAATACCCCTGAGCATTCTAAGGCTATATATGGCAAAGTGTTACCAATTCATTTAGAGAGAAATGTTGCTAGATCAGATGGCCTAGCAGATTGATATGAGTATTAATTATGATAAAAAAATCTAAAGAACATTTAGATTTAGTAAACGAAACTTATATTCAACATTTTAAAGTTGCATTTAATGTTAGTCGTTTAATGATAGTAGGAGGTTTTCAAGCAATTATACACGCCATATGTCCTGCAGTATTTCAGAATTCCGCAAGCGACAAGATAAAAAGATTACATGAAAAAGTTTCTAAAAGATGAAAAGCAACATTAAAAACGTTGCTGTTGTTGGCACAGGAGTAATTGGAACTGGATGGATAATTAGATGTTTGGCTCATGACAAAAAGGTTGTAGCTTTTGACAAAGATCTTAAATTAAAAAAGAGATTAGTTGCAGAAATAAAACGTACTTGGCCTTATGTAAAAAAGTTATTCAATAAAAAAAAATTAAATCTAAAAAATTTTATTTATGTCACTTCTATTCAAGAAGTTCTAAAGGAAGCAGATTTTATTCAAGAATGCGCAACTGAAAACTATAAATTAAAAACAAAATTGATGAAAGTAATTGGCAATTATGCAAAACCAAATGCTATAATTTCATCAAGTTCATCTGGGTTACTTCCAACAAAAATATATTCAAAATGTAAAAATCCAGCGCGTACCATGATAGGACATCCATTTAATCCAGTTTATATGTGTCCCGGTGTTGAAATTGTTCCTGGTAAAAAAACAAAAAATAAATTTTTGAATAAAGCTAATAAATTTTACAAATCTATCTCAATGAATCCAATCATGTTAAAAAAAGAATTACCAGGTTATTTATCAGATAGACTCCAAGAAGCCTTATGGAGAGAAGCATTACATATAGTAAACGAAGGATACGCTACTACAAAAGATTTAGATAGAGCAATTGAAGATGGTCCTGGCCTAAGATGGTCTCTGATGGGAACTTTCCTAACATTTCATTTAGCAGGTGGTAAAGCGGGCATGAAACATATGTTAGAACAATTTGGACCTGCGTTAAAATTACCTTGGACAAAACTAAAAGCTCCAAAGCTTTCAAAAAAACTTTCATCGAGAGTTATTAATGGCACTAGAAAACAAGCAAAAGGCAAATCAGTAGAAAAATTATCAAAAATTAGAGATGAATATTTACTTAAACTTCAGAAGTTAAGAAAAAAATATGAAGACAAGATAAGAAAATGATAGTAATAAAATATTATGAATGTCTTGGTCAAAAATTTAGGCAATGGAATAAGGAATGTAACAATAAATGATCCAAAAACATATAATTCATTATCTTTTGCAACTCTAAGATCTCTTTTAAATACCTTTAAAAAACTTGATAAAGATAACAATACAAAAGTAATTATTTTAGATGGTGCGGGAAAAGGCTTTAGCGCAGGTCATAATTTGAAAGAAGTAAGATCTTTAAAAGTAAGATCTAAATATCTTAAACTATTTAATCTTTGTTCAAAACTAATGATCCAAATAGTTGAAGGAAGAAAACCAGTTATAGCAAAAGTACATGGGGCTGCTTATGCTGCTGGATGCCAATTAGTAGCTAGTTGTGATCTAGCTTACAGCACTAAAGATACGATGTTTGCAACACCTGGAGTTAATATAGGATTATTCTGCAGCACTCCAATGGTTGCGGTTAGTAGAAAAATACATAGAAAAAGAATGATGAAAATGCTTTTAACTGGAGAACCAATAAAAGCTAACTATGCTAAAGACATAGGTTTGATTAATGATCATTATTCAAAATCAAAATTAAATAGCGAAGTTCTAAAAGTAGCAAAAACAATTGCTTCTAAATCAAATCTAACAATAAAAATTGGAAAACAAGCATTCTATAAACAATTAGAAATGCCATTAAGGAAAGCATATTTATATACAAGTAAGATGATGACTTTAAATATGATGGCCAGAGACGCTCATGAAGGAATATCTGCATTTTTAGAAAAAAGAAAACCTAAATGGAAAAATAAATGAATAATAATGAAATAAAAACAATATTAGAAAATTCAAAAACTATAGCGATGGTTGGGGTGAGCTCAGAAAAAAAAGGTGAAGATCCGAAAAATTTAAAAAGAAAACCAGCTAATGTAGTAATGAAATACATGCAAGATTTTGGATATAAAGTAATACCAGTCAATCCTTTTGCAAAGGGAGAAGTGATAAATGGAGAAACAGTAGTAGAGAGTCTAGATAAAATTTCTGAAAAAATAGATATTGTAGATATCTTTCGGCCTTCAAAAGAAACACCTGCTATTGCAAAGGAAGCGGTAAAAATTGGGACCAAAGTCTTGTGGTTACAATATGGAATTCAAAACGAAGAGGCTAAAAAAATTGCTGAAGATGCAAATATTCAATATGTATCAAACTTATGTATAAAACAAGAATATCAAAAATTATTTCAAAAAGCTAATCCGGTATTCCCTGTTCTTAAAAATTAGTGAAAAAAATTCTAATATTAATTTTTCTTTTTCAAACATCAGTTTTCAGTCAAGATTTGGAAAAAGCATATTTTGCAGGAGGTTGTTTTTGGTGTATGGAAGAATCTTTTGAAAAAAAGGACGGAGTTACCGAGGTTATTTCTGGTTATTCAGGTGGAAAAACAAAAAATCCGACATATGAAGAAGTTACATATGGAAATACAGGACATTTTGAAACAATTGAAATTATTTACGATAAGAGCAAAATAAATTACAAAGATTTACTTGATCATTTTTGGAAAAATATAGATCCATTTGATAAATACGGTCAATTTTGCGATAAAGGTTATAGTTATAGATCCGTAGCTTTCTATAAAAATAAAGAAGAAAAAGATTTAATAAATAAAAGTATTATGGAATTAGAAAAAAAATTTGATAAAAAAATCGTAACTTACGTCATAGAATTTAAAAAATTTTACAAAGCTGAAGACAAACATCAAAATTATTATCAAGTTAAATTTTTAAACTATTTAAGATATAAAAAAGCTTGTGGAAGAGAAAAAACCTTAAATAAAATTTGGAATTAATGAAAAAAGTTTTTTTAGTTTATGGACATTATAATGACAAATCATTTAATGCTGCAATTAAAGAAGAATTTATCAATACTGTAAAAGAAAACGGAAATGAAGTAGATGTAGTTGATTTATATAAAGAAAAATTTAACCCAGTCTATGCTGGTGAAAAACCAGATGAAATAGTATTGGATCATCAAAAAAGAATAGAAGCTTCTGATGTAATTGTTTTAATTGCACCAATATGGAATTTTAGAATGCCAGCAATTTTAGAAGGATGGATTGATAAAGTTTTAGCTCCACCTTGGGCATTTAAATTTAAAAAAATTTTTGGAAACTATGGTTACCCAATAGGAAATTTAAAAGGAAAAAAGGCTATTGTATTTTGTACATATGGTTCGCCGCAGTTTGCTATTAGGACTTTTTTTTTAAATATGCCGACTAAAAGACTTAGAAGAGGGGTATTTAACATTTGTGGAATAACAAATGTTATTTATAAAAGATATTTTGCTGTACCATTTGTTTCAGATGACAAGAGAAAAAAATTTCTAAAAGACGTAAAAAAAACTGCAAATAATTTATGATCAAAATATTAAAATATTTTGTTATAATTTTTTTTATTCTTTCAAGCAATTCTATTTCAGATATTTTAAAACCAAATATTAAAATAGAACCATATCAAGTAGTTAAAATTCAGTTGAAAAGTTTAATGAAAAATGACAATCCAACCAAAGATAGAGGCATTGAACAAACATGGGAATTTGCCCATCCAAATAATAAAAAATTTACTGGTCCATTGGATAAATTTCAAATCATGTTAAAGGGGAAATCTTATTCAATGCTTTTAAATCACAAAGATCACAAAATTAATGAAGTTTATTTATCTGACAAAGTAGCCACTTTTGAAGTTATAATTTTAGATACAGAGAAAAAGTATTACAAATTTAAATGGCAGGTTGAAAAGTATAATAAAGAAGGCCCTTTAAAAGATTGTTGGTTAACCACGGCTGTTTCTCAGCCAGTGACTATAGGCTCATCTATATAAAAAAATTATGTTTCGTTAATATTAAAAATTTAGTAGGAATCGCAAGATGAAATCAAAAGCTAAAGTTGTTGTTGTAGGTGGAGGTGTTGTTGGAGTTAGCATGCTCTACCATCTTGCAAAAAAAGGTTGGTCAGACGTTGTTCTTGTAGAAAGAAAAGAATTAACATCAGGATCAACTTGGCACGCAGCTGGCTTACTTCCACTATTTAATATGAGTTATTCTGTGGGACAACTCCATAAATACGCAGTTAATTTTTATAAAACTTTAGAGGAAGAAACTGGAAAAAATGTTGGTTTCAGTGTTGTATCTAATATTAGACTAGCAAGCACAAAAGATAGAATGGATGAATACCATCAATATGCAGGAGTGGCGCAAACTATTGGTGTTAAATATAAATTTTTAACTCCTGATCAAGTAAAAGAAATATGGCCTTTATGTAATACTTCAGATTTAATTGGTGCAATTCAACATCCCGAAGATGGATATATTCAACCAGCTGATTTAACTCAAGCGCTAGCAACAGGTGCTAGAAATAAAGGAGCCGAAATTTATAGAAACACAACAGTAGTTGGAATTAAACAAACTAAAGACGGATGGGTAGTTGAAACTGACAAAGGAACAATAGAATGTGAACATGTTGTCTCTTGTTCAGGAAACTTTGCAAGACAAACAGGGAAAATGGTTGGTTTAGATATACCCGTGATACCGGTCGAACATCAATATATTGTTACTGAACCACATCCTGAAATTCAAAAAAGAAAAAAAGAAGGTCTTCCAGAAATGGGAGTTCTTAGAGATAGCGATAGTCGTTGGTATATGAGAGAAGAGGCTGGGGGATTAATATTAGGACCCTATGAAGATGGTGCACCATGTTGTTATGTAGATGGACCATCAAAAGATTCAGAATATGAATTATTTCAAGAAGATTTAGAAAGACTCGGACCACACATTGAAGGCGCAATTCATCGTGTTCCAGCTTTTGGCGAAGTTGGAGTAAAAAAAGTTTATAATGGAGCTATCTGTTATACCCCAGATGGAAATCCTATTGTTGGACCTGCTTGGGGTCTGAAAAATTTTTGGATAAATGAAGGTCATAGTTTTGGAATTACTGCAGCAGGTGGAGCAGGTTGGCAATTAGCAGAATGGATTATTGATGGTGAACCAACTGTAGACATGCTTGGAGTAGAACCAAGAAGATACGGAGACTATTGTTCTAAAGCTTATCTAAAAGAAAAAAATGAGGAAGCTTATAGAAATGTTTTTATCATTCACTATCCTGATGAAGAAAGGGGAGCGGCTAGACCATTAAGACAAGCACCATGTTATGATAGATTAAAAAAATTAGGCGCTGTTTTTGGACAAAAATTTGGATGGGAAAGAGCTAACTTTTTTGCAACGGATGGCATGGAACAAAAAGATGATTGGTCCTTTAGAAGATCTAAATGGTTTCAAGCAGTACAAAAAGAATGTAAAAATGTAAAAGAAAATGTAGGTCTTTTAGATATGTCTGCTTTTGCAAAATGCAGAATCAAAGGACCTAAAGCTGAGGAATTTTTAGATTATTTAGTTGCAAACAAACTCCCAAAAAAAATTGGCAGAGTAAATTTATGTCATGCTTTAAATACAAAAGGCGGAGTACATTCTGAATTTACGATAATGAAAGAAGCAGAAGATAGTTTTTATTTGGTTTCAGCAGGAGCTTTTCAAAGACTAGATCATGATTGGATACAAAAATGGATGCCAAAAGATGGTTCAGTTCAGTTTGAAAACTTAACAAATTCAATTGGAGTTTTAGTTGTCGCTGGTCCAAAAGCTAGAGATTTAATGAATAAAGTTTCTAAAGATGATTTCTCAAATGAAAATTTTAAATGGCTAAGTTCCAAGAAAGTAGATATCGGGTATGCACCAAGTACAGCAATTAGAGTAAATTTTGTTGGTGAATTAGGATGGGAACTTCATCATCCTCTTGAATATCAAAATCATATTTTTGATAAATTAATGGAACACGGAAAAGATCTTGGTTTGAAACCATTTGGAATCAGAGCCATGAATAGTTTAAGAGTTGAAAAGTCTTACAAACTTGTTGGTACAGAATTATCTATAGAATACTCACCATACGAGTCAGGTTTAGATAGATTTATTCATCCAAACAAAGGAAAGTTTATAGGTTTAGAAGCATTAAATAAATGGAGAGAAAAGGGTTTTCAAAATAAATTAGTAACAATGGAAGTGCACAATGTTACAGACGCAGATGTATTAGGCAACAACCCAATTTATCAAAATGATAAAGTAGTCGGAAGAGCAACAGGAGGAGATTTTGGTTTTAGATTAAATAAATCTATAGCAATTGGAATGGTTAAACCTGAGATTGCGACAACAGGACAAAAATTAAAAATTGATATTTTAGGAAAAATGCACGACGCTACAATTCTGGATGAAAGTCCATATGATCCAGAAAACAAATTATTAAGAGCATAATGAAAATATTAGTCGCAGTTAAAAGAGTTATTGATTACAACGTTCAAGTAAGAGTAAAAGAAGATGGCACAGGCGTTGTCACAGATAATGTTAAAATGTCAACTAATCCCCCAGATGACAATGCAATCGAAGAAGCAGTAAAAATAAAAGAGTCGGGAAAAGCCAAAGAAATAGTAGCGGTTACTATTGGAGAAGATAAGGCACAAGAAACAGTAAGAAAAGCATTAGCAGTTGGAGCTGACAGAGGAATTCATGTTAAAGTTAGTGGAATTGTAGAACCTTTAGCAGTTTCAAAAATCTTACAAAAAATTGTAGATAAAGAAAAACCTGACTTAATTTTTATGGGTAAACAAGCGATAGACGATGATTGTAACCAAACAGGACAAATGTTAGCAGCACTTTTAAATTATCCTCAAGCAACTTTTGCATCCAAAATTGAAGTTAAAGATAAATCATTAGAAGTTACAAGGGAAGTAGATGAAGGATTAGAAACCATTGAAGTAAACATTCCTGCAATAGTTACATGTGATTTGAGGCTAAATGAACCTAGGTATGCATCATTGCCAAATATAATGAAAGCAAAGAAAAAACCTTTGGAACAAATTAATGCTGCCGATTTAGGAGTTGATACAAAACCAAGAATAGAACAAATTAAAGTTGAAGAACCTCCAAAAAGAAAAGCAGGTATAAAAGTATCAAGTGTAGCTGAATTAGTTCAAAAATTAAAAAATGAGGCAAAGGTAATATAATGTCTGTATTATTAATAGCGGAACACAACAATAAGGAAGTAAAACCATTTACCCAAAACGCCATTACCGCCGCTTCACAAATAGACCAAGATCTACATGTTTTAGTCATTGGAAAAAATGTTGATGCAGTATCTAAATCAATATCAGAAGTGCCTAATGTTAAAAAAGTAATTCAGGTTGATAATGAAATTTACGAAAATTTTTTAGCTGAAAACTATACTCCAGTTATAATTAAACAATCTGAAAATTATTCTCACATTGTTTGTTCAGCAAACACTTTTGGAAAAAATTTAATGCCGAGAGTAGCAGCTTTGCTAGACACTTCCCAAGTAAGTGATATCATAAAAGTTATTTCAGCAGACACTTTTTTACGACCTATATATGCAGGAAATGCTTTTGCTACTGTTAAAAGTAACGATAAAAAAAAATGTATTACAATTAGACCAACTTCTTTTGACCCAGCACCATCAACAGGTGGATCTGCTGAAATTATAAAAGTTGATGGTAGCGAAGCTACTACATTAACAAAATTTATAAAAAGAGAAGAAGTTAAATCAGATAGACCAGAACTTGGAACTGCAAGAATAGTAATTTCAGGTGGAAGAGGAATGCAAAGCGGTGAAAACTTTAAACTAATCACATCAATTGCAGATAAATTAAATGCTGCCATTGGAGCATCAAGAGCTGCAGTAGATGCCGGATATATAACAAACGATCATCAAGTGGGTCAAACAGGAAAAGTTGTTGTTCCTGATCTTTATATTGCAGTAGGTATTTCAGGAGCAATACAACATTTAGCAGGAATGAAAGAAAGCAAAGTTATTGTTGCAATAAATAAGGATGGAGAAGCTCCAATTTTTAGTGTTGCAGACTATGGATTAGAAGCAGATTTATTTGAAGCACTACCTCAGTTCTTAGAAGAATTGAACAAATTAAACACTATACAAAAATAACAAATACTGTAAAAAAATAGTATGTCCAGAGAAGTGATGGAATACGATGTAGTAATCGTAGGTGGCGGACCGTCAGGACTTTCAACTGCTATTAAGTTAAAGCAGTTAAATTCGGATTTAAATGTCTGCCTTTTAGAAAAAGCATCTGAAATAGGTGCACATATATTATCCGGGAATGTGTTTGAAACACGTGCCTTGGATGAGCTATTGCCTAAATGGAAAGAATTAAGTGCTCCAATAAAAACTAAAGTTAATAAAGAAAAATTTTTATTTTTAGGTAAGTCAAAAAGTATAAGTTGGCCTACTTGGTTACTTCCTAAAGTACAACACAATAAAAATAATTATATTATAAGCCTTGCAAATTTGTGTAGATGGTTAGCTGAACAGGCAGAGGGACTTGGGGTAGAAATATTTCCAGGATTTCCTGCAAGTAAAGTTTTATATAATGAAGATGGATCAGTTAAAGGCATAGTTACTCAAGACATGGGCTTAGATAAAGAGGGTAACAAAAAAGACAGTTTTGAACCAGGAATGGAGCTTCATGCAAAAGTAACAGTTTTTGCAGAGGGATGTCGGGGTCATTTGGGAAAAACATTAATAAAAAAATTTGAACTTGATAAAAATAGTGATCCACAACAATACGGAATAGGATTTAAAGAAATATGGGAAATTAAAGAGGAAAATCACCATGAAGGGCTTGTAATGCATACAGCAGGATGGCCTTTAGATAAAAAGACATATGGAGGAAGTTTTGTTTATCATGCAGAAAATAAACAAGTATTCTTAGGTTATGTAATCGGTTTAGATTATCAAAACCCTCATCTATCACCTTTTGATGAATTTCAAAGATTCAAAACACATCCTTCTATAAAATCAATATTAGAGGGAGGAAAAAGAATTTCTTATGGTGCAAGAGCTCTTATTGAAGGTGGACTACAAAGTTTGCCTAGAATGCATATGCCCGGTGCTTTATTAATTGGTTGTGATGCCGGAACTTTAAATATGCCTAAAATAAAAGGATCACATACTGCAATGAAAAGTGGAATTATAGCTGCAGAAACAATTTTTGATCATTTTAAAGAAAAAAAAGAATTATCAATTTATGAAGATAAATTTAAAAAAAGCTGGGTTTATGAAGAACTTAAAGCTGCAAGAAATGTTAAACCGAGTTTTAGTTGGGGATTAATATTGGGTATAATTTTTACAGGAATTGATCAAATTTTATTTAGAGGAAAATTACCTTTCACATTAAGACATAAACACGCTGATCATGAAACTTTAAAAGCAGCAAATAAAATGCCAAAAATTGAATATCCAAAACCAGATAATGTAATAACATTTGATAAAACTAGTTCGGTATATCTTACAGGAACAAATCATACTGATAACCAACCAGTTCATTTGAAATTAAAAGATAAAGATTTGCCAATAAATTATACTTTAGAAAAATTTGATGAACCAGCACAAAGATATTGTCCTGTAGGAGTTTATGAAGTTCAAAGTGAAAATAATGAAAAAAAATTTGTTATAAATTCTCAAAACTGCATTCATTGCAAAACATGCGATATAAAAGAACCTTCCCAAAATATTAATTGGGTTACACCTGAAGGAGGAGGAGGTCCTAAATATGGAAATATGTAACTCAAGAAAGATCTATTGCAAATTTTTTCAATTTTTCAATTGGAACAAGTTTAAGTGTATTTTCGTGAGTTTTTTTTAAATATATTGAGCATCCTTTACCAGCTTCTATAGCTCTTGCCACCCAACCTGCACAGACACACCAATTATCCCCATCTTTTAAACCTGGAAAACCAAATTCAGGATGTGGTGTAATTAAATCATTGCCAGATTCTTTGCACCATTCTAAAAATTCATTATTAACTTTTACACATACAGTATGTAGCCCTGTATCATTTTCATCTGTATTACAACAACCATCTCTAAACCATCCTGTTAAAGGATTTTTAGAACATTCTTCTAGATCTTCACCTAGCACATTCTTTTGTTTTTCGCTCATTAAATTTTTGTTGGATTAGGTTGCCCTTTATAAACTTTTTCTGGATCAAATTTTTTTTCTTTTTCTTCAAATCTCATTTCTATTTGTCTAGCGTTATCAATTTTTCCCAAAGGTACAGATCTATAAAAACAAGAACGATAACCAACATGGCAACTTGCACCATCACCTATATCAACAGCTAGCCATACTGAGTCTTGATCATCGTCAATTCTTATTTCGTTAACTTTTTGGACAAATCCACTTGTCTGTCCTTTGTGCCAAATTTGTTTTCTAGATCTACTCCAATAATGCGCTTCTTTAGTTTCTATTGTTAATTTTAAAGCTTCCACATTCATATAGCCATGCATAAGAATTTCTTTAGTTTTAGAACAGGTTGTAACTACTGGAATAAGGCCATCATTATCAAATTTAGGCGATAAAAGGTTTCCCTCTTCAATATCAGCGATATTTTCTCTTTTTTTAAACATTATGTGGTATTTTGTAACATATTCAGGAATATAATAAATATTTTAAAAATTAGCATTTATATATATAACCATCGCGATGAAATTAGTAAAAAACGAAAACAACAAAAATCCACAAAATCAAATTTCTGAAAAAGAGGTAGAAGAGGCATTTATAAAAATTTTAAAATGGCTGGGAGAAGATCCTTCAAGAGAAGGTCTAATAGAGACGCCGAAAAGAGTAATTAAAGCATTTAAAGAATATTTTAAAGGATATAACGAAGATCCAAAAAAAATTTTAGAAAAAACTTTTGGAGATGTTGAAGGTTACGATGATATGGTTATTCAAAAAAATATATCAGTACAAAGTCACTGCGAACATCACATGGCACCAATAATTGGAGTAGCTCATGTTGCATACATTCCTAATGATAGAGTAGTTGGGTTAAGCAAACTCGCAAGGGTTGTAGAAGTATTTTCAAAAAGACTTCAAACACAAGAAAGATTAACAATGCAAATTGCAAATACATTAATGGAATCATTAGACGCAAAAGGAGTAGCGGTTTCAATAGATTCAACGCACCATTGTATGACTATGAGAGGAATTAAAAAAGAACAAGCTACAACTGTAACAAATTACTACTTAGGAAAATTTAAAGAAGATTTAAGTTGTCAAAATAGATATTTAAGATTTATTAGCAAATAAATCTAGACTATATTCCATTATTGTTATGTCAGAAAAATTTAAAGCCATATTGCTCAATCAAGAGGGTGAAAAATTTTCAAGAGAAATTAAAGAAATAGACAAAAGTTTTTTAAAACATGGAGATGTTTTAATTAAAGTTGATTATTCTACATTAAATTTTAAAGATGCTTTAATTTTAAAAAATGGTGCAAGACTAGTCAAAGAATTTCCACATATTCCAGGAATAGATTTTTCAGGAAAAGTTGTTGAAAGCAAAAGTAATAAATTTAAAGAAGGTGATGAAATTATTCAAACTGGTTGGAGAGTTGGAGAGATTTATTATGGAGGATATTCACAGTACGCAAAAGTAAACGCAGATTTTTTAGTTAAAAAACCAAACAATATAACATCAAGACAAGCAATGATGCTAGGTACTGCGGGTTTAACAGCTATACAGTGTGCTTTTACAACAAAGCAAACTAGAGAAGTGTTGTTATTAGGAGAAAAGGTAAATGACGTAATTGTTACTGGTGCTTCAGGAGGTGTTGGAAGTATTGCAGTTATGATGTTAAGTAAAATGGGTTGTAATGTAACTGCAGCAACTACTAAATCAAATGAAGATTATTTAAAATCTATTGGTGCTAAAAATGTTTTAAAATCAAGCGATTTAGACACAGAGTCAAGACCTTTGGATAAGGGTTTATATGATGGAGCAGTGGATACTGTTGGTGGTAATATTTTATCAAAAGTTTTATCTCATATAAAACCAAATGGAATTGTTGCAGCATGTGGTAATGCTTCAAGTATTAAACTTAATACTACAGTAATGCCATTTATTATTCGTGGCGTAAAACTCTGGGGAATTGACTCAGTAAGTGTTTCAATTAAAAGAAGAGAATTTCTATGGGATGAAGCATCAAAACTAGTAGATTTTGAACTTTTAGATAAATCTATTAAAGAAATATCTTTAGAGCAGCTTTTAAATGAATATTCAAAGATGCTTGAAGGAAAAACATCAGGAAGATATATAATTAATTTAAATAAATAATGGATTGGGATAAGTTAAAAATTTTTCATGCTGTTGCAGAAGCAGGAAGTTTTACAAGTGCTACTGTCAATTTGAATTTAAGTCAATCAGCTATAAGTAGACAAATACAATCTTTAGAAGATGATCTGAAAGTTAAATTATTTGAAAGGCACGCAAGAGGTTTAACATTAACTGAAAATGGTGAGTATGTGTATAAAACAGCTCATGATGTTATATCTAAACTTAAAGAAGTTGAAGCAACCTTAGGAGATCAAAAAAATAAACCTAGCGGAAAACTGACAGTAACAACAGTTGTTAGTTTTGGAACAACTTGGTTAACTCCAAGAATTCAGGAATTTATGCAGTTAAATCCCGAAATCGAAGTTGAATTAATTTTTGATGATAAAGAATTGGACTTAAGTACTAGACAAGCTGATATAGGAATATTTATGAGAAGACCAAAACAACTTAATTATATCCAAAAAAAATTGATTGATATCAACTATCATATTTATGGGTCTAACAAATATCTTGAAAAATATGGTTATCCCAAAACAGTAGGTGATTTAAATAAACATAAATTCATATCTTATGGAAAAGGGAATCCATCACCTGTTTATAATCCTGATTGGGCTTTAAAACTTGGAATTAAAGACAATAAAAAAAGAAAGACATGCATGAAAGTAAATAGTGTTTATGGCTTACTTTTAGCAGTCCAAAGCGGCGTAGGACTTGCTGCTTTACCTGATTATTTAACTGTAAATCAACCAAATATTGTTAAAATTTTACCAAATATAGAAGGACCTATTACCGAAGCACATTTTGTATACCCTCAGTCAATGAAAAATGTAGCAAGAGTCCAAGCTTTTAGAAATTTTCTTTATAGCAAAATATCAGAGTGGAAATTTTAAGGATTGACAACTGCGTCATTTGATGCAATTGATAATCATTATCATTGATAATAGTTATCATTTTCAATAAAAAATAAGGAGAAAAATGAGAAAAATAACAATTTCAGCTTTTATTCTTTCAATGGTTGTATCGACTTTTGCAATTTCAAGCGAAGTAAATATTTTCAATGCAAGACATTATAAAGCTGATGCTGAACTTTACGATAAGTTTACAGCGGCGACTGGAATTAAGGTGAATTTAATTAATGGGAAATCAGGAGCTTTAGAAAAAAGAATGATAGAAGAAGGCTCAGACTCTTCAGCAGACCTTTACATAACAGCTGATGCTGGAAGATGTGGCGCTTTTCAAGCAAAAGGTATGACTCAAGGAGGATTAGTTTCATCTACAATTAGATCATCTGTTCCAAAAAACTTTAGAACAACACATTGGGTTGGAGTAGCAAAAAGAGCAAGAATAATTTACTACTCACCAGAAAGAGTTACTGGTGCTGAATTATCTGGAATGACTTATGAAGGTCTAGCTGATCCAAAATGGAAAGGTAGATTAGTAATTAGAAAATCTAGCAACATTTACAATAAATCTCTTGTAGCTTCATTAATTGCTAACAATGGAAAAAAAGCCACTGCAGAATGGGCAAAGGGAGTTGTTGCTAACATGGCTAGAGACTCTAAAGGAAACGACAGAGCTCAAATTATGGCAGTAGCAGCTGGAGAAGCTGATATTGCTGTAGCTAATACATATTATTTGGCACTTATGTTATCTGGTAAAAAAGGTGCAGAACAACAAGAAGCTGCTAAAAAAGTTAAAGCATTTTTTCCAAATCAAGATGACAGAGGAACACACATGAATATTAGTTGTGCTGCTCTAGTTAAAGGTGCTCCAAACAAAGCAAATGCTATAGCTCTTGTTGACTATTTATTATCACCTTCAGCTCAAGAGCACTTTACTAATAATACTTTTGAGTTTCCAATGATTGCTGGTGTTTCACCAAGTCCATTAGTTGTAAACAATTTGGGATTAGATTTTAAACAAGATCTAAAAACAAAAGTTTCTACTTATGGAAAAAATCAAGCTGCTGCATTAGAAGTAATGACTGCTGCTGGTTGGAAGTAATATGGATAAAAAAGAATTTATCTCTGATATTGATTATAATAAATCAGCTAAGCCATGTCCCACATGTTACTTAGAGTGTCAAAAAATCAATAAAAGAATAAATGATAGAAATTTATCTGAATTAAAAACTGAGGAGGTTCCGCACATCCTAAAAGTTTTTAATTTATAGATATTTTCTTGAATTAGTGCTTGTGGTTTAAGGCAGTCTCTTTTCCCCCACAAGCACTTATAAAGCTTTCAGATTATAAGGCGGATTATAATATGAGACAGCTAAACGGTTGGTATTTAAGTTCATTTGTAATTTCAATAGTTGTTGCTATTCCAATTTTAACAGTTTTTGCAAGTTTCTTTGAAGATATATCAAACTATTTTGAAATTCTTAAACAAACTTTCTTTTTCGAATATATATTTAATTCATTAACTCTTTTGATTGGGGTTTTATTTTTAACATTTATATTAGGAGTAGGTTCGGCATATCTAGTTTCTTTTTATCAGTTTCCATGTGCTAATTTTTTTAAATGGGCTTTAATACTATCTTTTGCAGTACCTCCTTATATCTATGCTTATTCTTTATTCGCTTTTTTTGAAAATTATGGGACAGCATTTACGATTTTAAAATATTTTTTTGGTGATGGAAATTACAACAAACAAATTCCAAAGTTAGATGGTATGTTTGGATTAATATTATCAATATCTTTCTCATTGTATGTTTATGTATATATACTTGCAAGATCGTCATTTTTATACCAATCGCAAAGTTTAATAGAACTAGGTAAAAATCTTGGTTTTTCAAAATTTAAATCTTTTTATTCAATAATATTACCTTCCGCGCGCCCTGCAATTGTTGCAGGTTTATCATTGGTAGCAATGGAAACATTAGCTGAATTTGGAGCAGTAGATTTTTTTTCTGTAAACACATTAACTACTGGTATTTATAATGCTTGGATAACTTTTGATGATTTGGCATTAGCAAATCGAATATCTTTTTTTCTTTTGCTATTTATTTTTATATTATTTTTAACTGAAAATTTATCTAGAAAAAAAGCCAAGTATCATTTGGAAGCAAAAGGTGGATTTAAGAAAAAGGAAAAAGTTAAACTTTATGGTACGAAGTCTTTTTTTGCATTTATTTTTTGTTTCACTTTGTTTTTTTTAAGTTTTTTATTTCCATTAAGCCAAATGTTATACTGGACAATAAAATTCCCTGAAAATTTTATTGGCTTTGAAATAATCGATCTTTTACTAAATACTTTATATCTAGTTTCTTTATCAAGTTTAGTTTTGATATTTTTTGCTTTAATTTCTAATTATGGAAATAGAGTTTCTAATAAAAAAATTTTAAATGCTTTATCTACTTTTTCAATTTCTGGTTATGCAATACCAGGAGTAATTCTTGCTATAGCATTTATAACTTTTGTTGCGTGGTTTGATGAAAATATGATTAAAGCATTAGGATTTTTATCAATAAAAAAAATATTTATTGGTTCGGTCTTAGGTTTAGTAGTAGTTTATTTTGTAAGATTTTATTCATTAGCTTTTAATGGAATAAAATCTGGATATGAAAAAATGAATATTGCTGTTGATGAGAGCGCTTATCTTCTTGGATATTCTAAAACAAAAACATTTTTAAGCATTCATATTCCTTATTTAAGAAACTCACTTTTATTTGTTATTATATTAATTTCACTAGAAATAATCAGGGAATTGCCAATTACACTAATATTGAGGCCTTTTAATTTTGAAACCTTCGCAACCACAGCATATATTTCTGCATCTGAGGATTTATTAGAAGCTGCAGCTGTCCCATCTTTATGTTTGATAATTATTGCAAGTTTTTTTATTTTGTTTACATCTAAATATATTTTAAGAGATACTAATGAGTAAAAATTTTTTTGAAATTACAAATGCAACATTTAGGGTAGGGGGTATAAATAAGGTAAATAATGTATCTTTTTCAATTGAAAATGAAGGTGATATTATTTGTCTTTTAGGCCCTTCCGGTATTGGCAAAACCACAATTCTTAGATCAATAGCTGGTTTAGAAAAAATTGATTCTGGAGAAATAAAACTGAAGGGAAAAACTATTTCGTCAAATAAAATAAATATAGAACCAGAAGATCGAAATATATCATTATCATTTCAAGAAAATAGTTTATTTCCACATTATACAATTGAACAAAATATTAACCTAGGTAGAGAAAGAAAAAATCCATCAAAAAAAAAGAAAATAAGTGTTAATAAAATTATAAAACTACTTAATATTGGTAAAATATTAAATCATTATCCACATCAAATTAGTGCAGGAGAAGCACAAAGAGTTTCTCTAGCAAGATCATTAGTTTCTCAACCAGATCTTTTACTTTTGGATGAACCTTTGTCTAATGTTGATCAAAGTTTTAAAGAAGAAATACAAGTTCAATTAAAACAACTTTTAAAAAATTTAAAAATAACCACTATAATTGTTACACACGACTCTTATGAAGCGTTTTATTTGGGTAATAAATGTGGAATTATTTTAAATAAGCAACTTAAACAATTTGATGATCCATATAATGTTTATCATTTTCCTAATTCAATTGAAGTTGTAAATTTTTTAAATAGAGGAATTTTAATACCTGCAAAAGTAACTGGAGAAAGTAGTTTAGAAAATAAAGATTTAGGAACTATTAAAGGTAATTTTATAAAACATTATAAAAAAGGGGCCAATGTAAAATTGTTATTACAACCTGAAGATTTAGAACATGACGATCAAAGTAATCTAAAGTTAGAAGTTGTTGATAGAAAATTTAGAGGTACAAATTTTATTTATACATTGAAAACAAATAGTAATCTTTTAATACCTGTCTTTGTACATTCTCACCATATTCATCAACATGAAGTTGATGAAAAATTTGGAATAAAGAGACCAATAAATATTGATCATATAGTTTGTTTTTAATAATTATTACTTAGAATTTATTTTTTTTTTTTCTTTAATTAAATAATTATAAATTTCGTAATCTTTTTTTAGGAATTCTTTTAAATTTATTAAAGCGTTTTTACTTAAAGGAATATCAACTTTTTTTGTTGTTATAATTTCTTTTTTAAAATCAGTTTTATCAAACGAATTTAAATTTAATCTTAATTTTAAAAAATCTTCAGTATCTTTTAATAAACTATCATGAGTTATTAAATAGGCTGGTAAATTTTTTTTTAAGAATTCTATTGTGATAAAACTATTTAGATCTTCATTTAAATGATGCGAAAGTCTAATGTAGCTTCTTGCTTTTTTGCTAAATATTTCTATAGCCAGTTTTTCAATCGTTGGATAAATAGAAAAAAAATCATCATAATATGTTATGAATTGACCATTTTTTAAATGAAAATATGCACTAGCAAATCTTTCGATAGGGTCTCTTATTGAAATAAAATAATTACAATTTTTATTGAACTTAGGTTTAAAATAATGTGTAGGAAATTCTATATTTGACTGATCTTTTAAATTTTTTTTTATTAATGATGTTATAATAGACGTTGAGCACCTAGGAACTTGAGCAAATATTAACTTTTTATTTTCCAACCTTAGATTACCAGAAATCAAATTAGAAACATCATTTAGATAATATAAAAATTTTATTCTTTTTAATATGTTTTTCATGCTTAAATATTTCTATTAGATAATTGTTATTAAATAATGAAAATCAATCATAGTATTTTTAATTTAAATTATTATCAGCTATTAATCAAAATTATTTTTTTAATTTTAGTAACTATTCCCTCTATTACTTATGCCGAAGATAATAAAATTGCATCAGTTATAGAAATTTCTGGAGATGCAATAGCTCTTACCGAAGATGGGGACGAAAGAGAATTAGAAATATTTGATAATTTATTTATAGAACATGAAATAGATGAAAAATTTGGTATAAAAGGCCGATTTATATAGACCATATAGTTTGCTTTTAAATTTTATTTAATATAATTTATTTTAAAGGGGTGTCGAAAGACTGAGATTAAACCCTTAGAACCTGTCCGGTAATTCAGAAAGGGATTAAATGAAAGAAATAAACATAATTAGCCAATCTTCAGCGATTACACTAACTTTTATCACGTGTATTTTGTTTGCAATCATAGGAATTATTTATTCAAAAAAATACCGTGGAATAAATAATTATTTAGTTGCGAATAGAACAGTTGGAATTTTTTCATTAACAACAAGTTTTGTTGCATCGGCTCTTGGTACATGGATTTTATTTGGACCAGCATCTGCTGCAACATGGGGAGGTATAGGAGCTGTTATTGGATATGCTTTGGGAACAGCATTTCCACTATTTATATTAATTTATGTGGGAAAGAAAATTAGAAAGTCATATTCAAAAGCAAGAACTTTAATAGAGGTAATTCGAATAAGATTTGGCTTAAATTTATTTAAGCTAATACTTTTTTTATCAGTTTTCTATATGACAATATTTTTAATTGCAGAAGTTACTGCCGTTTCAATATTAGTTAATTATATTTCGGGAACTGATCTATGGATAACTTCTTTTATAATAATTATTTGTTCACTAATTTACACACTATATGGAGGTTTAAGAGCTTCTATTTTTACTGATAATATACAATTTATTGTTTTTGGAATATTGTTATTAATTAGTTTTAGTTATTTAATTTCAATAAATAACGAGTTTAGCTTTGAGTATATTAAAACAAATAAACCTGAATTGTTAAGTATAAAATATTTACCTAATTTCACAGCTGGTTTAACTTTTTTTATCGCAGTTGCAGCAACAAATCTTTTTCATCAAGGTAATTGGCAAAGAGTATATGCAGCAAAAAATCATAAAATATTAAAAAATAGTTTGATTTTATCATTTTTTATTATTGTACCTATAGTATTTGTAATGGGATTTTCAGGTTTAATAGCAGTTTCAAAAAATTCAAATATTTTTCCTGACCTAGCATTTTTTTCATTGTTATTAAAAGAAAATATTTGGATAATTTCATTTATAATATTATTGTTAGCAATATCATTAACCATTAGCAGTATTGATACTTTAATTAATGCTATATCAAGTTTAATTATAGTTGATGTTAATAAATTATTAAAATTTAAAGGAGATTATTTAAATTTTTCTAAAAAAATAGTACTTATTTTATCTTTGATAGTTTTTTTTGTAGCATCAGAAGGTTTTAGTATATTATACTTATTTTTGTTAGCTGATTTATTTTGTTGTGCGGCAGTTTTAACTATTTTTTATAGTTTTTATGACAAAAGTATTAAAGAAAAAAATGCTTATATTTCAATTATTATTGGTTTATTAATTGGACTTTTGCTATTTCCGAGTCCGGATTTTTCTAAATCTATTTTGATAGGAATTTTAATTCCGGTCCATTATTTTCCAGTATTTATCACAAAATCATTACTCTTTTTGTCATTTTTATTTGCTACATTTTTTCCAATTCTTACTTGGAAAATGAGATAAAATGATTATTATTATATTTTATGCTTAATTTTATCTTACCATTTATTATTTTAATTCTAGTTGTTGTGTTCATACATGAATATGGACACTATTATTTTGCAAAAAAATATGGAGTTGGTGTAACTGATTTTTCTATTGGTTTTGGAAAAGAATTATTTGGTTGGAACGATAAGTCAGGAACTAGATGGAAAATTTGCATGATACCTTTGGGTGGATATGTTAAATTTTTTGGAGATAGAAATGTTTTTTCTCAATCTGATCAAAAAGAACTTTTAAAAAAATACAATGAAAATGATAGAGAAAAATTATTTGTTTTAAAACCATTATATCAAAGATCTTTAATTGTTGCTGCTGGTCCAATAGCAAATTTTATATTAGCTATATTTATATTTTTATTTATTTATATGTTTGTTGGTAAAGATTTTACACCAGCTGTCATTGATGAGGTTCAAAAAGATAGCCCTGCATATATTAGTGGTTTAAAAAAAAATGACATAATATTAGAAATTGATGACTCTAAAGTAAAAAGTATACTCGATGTTTCTAAACTTATTACAATGTCTACTTCTGATATTATTAATTTTAAAGTTTCAAGATACGATCAAGAAATATTATTAAGAGTAAAACCAAACCTAGTAGACACAGAAGATAATTTGGGGAATAAAATTAAAAAAAAGATGGTTGGTATTAAATTAAGTCCTTACAATAATAAAATCAATCATGTAAAATTAGGGCCAGCTAAAGCTTTTTACTATTCTTTAAATGAAGTTTATTTCGTAACTATTTCTTCTCTAAAATATCTTGGGTCTATGATAGTTGGAAAAGGAGACACTTCTCAGCTTGGTGGACCTATAAGAATTGCAAAAATAACAGGACAAGTTGCTGAATTTGGAATTATACCATTTTTAAGTATTATGGCTTATATTTCAATTAGCCTTGGATTAATTAACTTATTTCCAATTCCTCTTCTTGATGGTGGACATTTACTATTTTATGCATTTGAAAAAATTTTAGGAAGACCTTTAACTCAAAAAACGCAAGAGGGTTTTTTTCGAATCGGAATGTTTTTGTTATTGTCCTTAATGTTTTTTGCAACTTTTAATGATTTAAGAGATTTAGGCTTATTTTAACTTAATTTTAACCATCAAAAAAACCTTTAAAATCAATACTTATTTAAGTGCTATATATTGTGGATAAAATCATTTTGAACACTAAAAAAAAGCTTGAAAAATCAACATATTTGTAAAATATACTAAATAACCTTTAAAACCGGAGCTAAAATGAACAAAAAACAATTAGTCGCTAAGTTAGCTGGATCTTTAAACCAGAGCAAAGCAGATGCAGAGCGTACTTTTGATACTATTACCAACACTATTCTTGATGCACTGAAAGGCGACGATTCAGTGAAAATAGCTGGTTTTGGTACTTACAAAGTTGCAAAGAGAAAAGCTAGAATTGGAAGAAATCCTAGAACAGGAGAGCAGATCCAAATAGCAGCTTCTCAAAAGGTAAAATTTTTACCAGCAAAAGCACTTAAAGAAATATTCAATAAGTAAACTTTTACAAACAGCCTTTATTAATAAATTTTTAATAAAGGCTGTTTCTATATGCATAAACTGCATACCTATTTTTAATCATTAGCGTTAGTTATTTTTTTTTTTGAAATTATAAAAAATTATTATTTAAAATTTAAAGGAGATAATAATATGTTTAAAATTTCGAAAAAGTTTTTAACTTCAGCTATTACCTTATCCTTTCTGCTTAATATGAGCAGTGCTGGAGCAGCGGAAACGACTGTTTCTGCTGAAGTAGGATTTATTTTTAATACTTTTCTTTTTTTAGTTTGTGGATTTTTAGTTATGTTCATGGCCGCAGGTTTTGCGATGTTAGAGTCAGGAATGGTTACATCGAAAAGTGTATCTGTAATTTGTGCAAAAAACATCGGTTTATACTCAATTGCTGGAATAATGTTTTGGTTAGTTGGATATAATCTTGCTTATGGAATACCTGAAGGAGGATACATTGGTAAATTTCTACCATGGTCAGATGCTAGTTCATTAACAAAACCTTATGCCGATGGTTCTGATTGGTATTTTCAAATGGTATTTTGTGCAACTACTGTTTCGATTGTTTCGGGAACGTTAGCAGAGAGAATAAAATTATGGCCATTTTTTTTATTTGCAGCAATTTTAACAGGTTTCATTTATCCGATTCAAATGGGATGGCAATGGGGCGGTGGATGGCTAGCGGCAAGAGGATTTTCTGATTTTGCTGGATCAACACTTGTTCATTCAGCCGGAGGAGCCGCAGCTTTAGCTGGTGCAATTATACTTGGACCAAGACTAGGTAGATTTACTAAAAAAGGAGATCCAGCACCTGTGAAACCTTTTGCAGCATCTTCAATTCCTTTAGTAACATTAGGGGTATTTGTTTTATGGTTGGGATGGTTTGGTTTTAATGGAGGTTCACAGCTAGCAATGGGATCGTTTACTGATGCTGTCGCAGTATCTAAAATTTTTATAAATACAAATCTTGCAGCTTGCGGAGGTGTATTGGCTGCAGCAATCTTAACGAGATTAATGTTAGGAAAAACTGATGTAATACAAATGTTAAATGGTGCGATTGGTGGATTAGTTGCAATCACAGCAGAACCTTTAATGCCATCACCACTTGCAGCAATATTAATTGGAGCTGTGGGAGGTATAATTGTTGTATTAGGAACAAAACTTCTTTTTTCATACAAAATAGATGATGTAGTTGGAGCTATACCAGCTCACTTATTTGCAGGTATTTGGGGAACATTAGCTGTACCAATTACTAATTCAAGTGCTAATTTTGGAACACAACTTCTTGGTGTTATATCCATAAATGTTTTCGTATTTATTTTAGCATTTGTTATTTGGTCAATTATGAAAAATACTGTTGGTATCAGATTAAGCAAAGAAGCTGAACTTAAAGGAACAGATGTTTCAGAAACAGGAGTAATTGCTTACGCTATAAGAGATTAACAAATCATGATAAAGAGGCTCTCTGTTCTCCGCTCTAAAGAAGCACACTCAGCAGAGAGCCTCTAAAAATTAAACCTCGTTTTCATCCCAAATTTTCTTTAAATTAAAGTTAGGAGGTAAACCATAAACTGAATTTATATTTGTGCAATGCATTGCTAAAGAAGGAACAGGGCTAAAACAATACTCTTTTTTATAAATGTCATGTAAGGGTTTTTCAAAAGGATAATGCTCAAATTTACACATCGATTTTAATCCTTCAAAATACTGATTAACTAATTTTTGACTGGTTAAAAATGTACACAAAGTTTGATTTACTATTCTCCAATGTTTTTGATTACCTAATAAAATTCTTGTATTTTCAGGAGAATTATAAAGATATGGATAATCTGCAGGGCATATAAATATATCTTTTTCTAAAATAGTTGAAAATTTTTCATATGTATAAACGATTTCTTTAAAACTTTCCTTTGTATGAATATAATCATCTTCAACAAAATAAACTAAATCACTACATTTTTTTGCAAGTAATATCGATTGATAGATATTTGACATATTTGAAATTTGGTTATTTGAGACATTATTTTTTTGTTCATTTATTTTATCTATTTCATTTTCAAATTTTGAGATATCTAATTTAAAAACTTCAAATTCAAAATAATTATTAGAAAGAATTTTGTTAATTGACTCTAGTACAAGATTGGATGAATTATGATCTACAACTGTAATTTTAATTTTAATATTTTTAAATTCTTCTTTTGAATAATTTAATGACTTAACAATTGAATTAAGTGATCTTAGTGTGTATTCAGACTTTTCCTTTTCAAATAATCTTTTTTTATTTTGTGTTAACATATTTACCGATGAACATGATCTAAATATAATATCTAAATTATTAACTTGTCTTTTAATTTCAATTTTCCCCATTGGTATACTTATGGATTTTTTACCAAGTATGGATAAACTTTCTTCTCCAGTCTTATTTTCCAAAGGTAAATAAAAATTTGCCTGATCGATAATTTCAAAGTTAAAAAATCTACAAACTTTTATGAAAAACTTCTTAAGAAAGCTATTTTTTTTCTTTAAATATGATTCTTTCATTATATAAATATATGTAATATAAAATGAAAATTAAATCATCACAAACTCTTGTTGAAGAAGCATTAAAATCTGTGAAAACTATTTCCCCAGAGGAAGCATTACAATTAACCAATGAAAACAAATGCAACTTAATTGATATTAGAGATGCGGCTGAACTCCAAAAAACTGGAAGTATTGAAAATTCGCTTAATATCTCAAGAGGGCTGTTGGAATTTTCTATACATCCTGAAAGCGCATATGTTCAAAACAAAAAAATAGATCTAAATAAAGAAATAGTTCTTTTTTGTGCAGCCGGAGGTAGATCTGCATTGTCAGCTAAAGCTCTTAAAGAGATGGGCTTTGAAAAAGTATCGCATGTAGAAGGTGGTTTTGGGTTAATGCAAAATTCTGGCTTTAAAGTAATTAAGTAATTAATCTATCAATCATAAAGGCTTATTTTTTTTGCAAAAAATATTCTAATTAACCAATAGATTATTAGTCCAGCAGGTCCTACAAAATATGTTATTACCAGTGGTATAAAAATTAGAAATTTTGAAATCATTAGTTTTTGTGAATCTTTGACTATCCAACATCCACAAAAAAGATTAATTGCAATGAAATGTACCCAAAACATTATTAAAAAAGGATAATCTGAAAATAAGTTGTTAAGATGTTTTATACCTAAATAAAGTTTGAAGTTATTAAAAAAATCGTAACCAGATATATAAAAATAATAGACTAAATAAACATAAAGAGTTCCAAGAATAATATGGGGAAAAATCGAAGTTACTAGAAAAGATGATAATTTAGTATTTGAAAAAAAAATTAATAAAATCCAGAAAGGCAATACACCTATATTCAGCCATAAATATATCATTTCAATGGTAAAAAAATCAGAAATTTGTTCGATCATTTATAGATATATTATAATAGAGATTTAATGATTCATACAAAAAATAAAAAAAAATCTTTAGAAGCAACTGTAGACGAGATGCGTAATTTTTCTTTAACTTACATTGAAAAATACGCACCTTCTAAACAGCAGTTAAAAACTTATTTATTAAAAAAATATTTAAATTCTAAATTAAACAATATCAGTAAAAATAATATCAAAGATTTAATTGATGTAGTCTTACAAGATTTAGAGAAAAATAAATTTATAAATGATAAGTTTTACTCTAATTCTAAAGCAAAGAGTTTACTTAACAAAGGAAGTTCAATAAATAAAATTAGAAATTATTTATTATCCAAAGGAGTTAATGATCAATACATTATACAAACAATTGAACAAATTAAAGAGAGTAATGAAGATCAAGATTTTTTCTCAGCAATTAAAATTTGTAAAAAAAAAAGAATTGGACCCGCAAGAACAGAAGATAACAGATCAATATTTTATAAAAAAGATATTTCTATATTAGCACGTTCAGGTTTTGATTATCAAACATCAAAAAAAATAATGGACTTAAATAAAGATGAATATTTAAAAATTATAAGATTACTTTAAATTATTCTTATTTTTTTCTTTAAGGTAATAGTTAATTTTATTTTTTATGTAGTTTTTTACAAAAACAAAAACTAATAACCCAAATATTGACACTGAAACAATTATAATTAATATTATTCTTAACTGTTCACTCATTTAAATTTAATGATCTTTTTAAAATTATACTAGGATTTTTAAAATTTTTTTTTCCATAAAGTATTTCATTTCCTTCAAAATCAGTAATAATTCCACCAGCATTTTTAAGAATTGTATGGCCTGCAGCAATGTCCCATTCCAATGCTCTTGGATCAGCAGCATATAAATCAAATTCTCCAGCCGCCATTACACAAAATTTTAATGAACTGCTCATTTTTACAGAACTTGTTACTTCATTTTTTTTATGAATTTTCAATATTTCAGGTTTAATGTTGTGAGAATAAACTAATGCTATAACTTCATTTTTATTTGATTTTTTTTTACAATTTAATTCAATTATTTTGTTTTCATTAATTTCGTAACTTTTTTTTTTACCGTAAGTATAAAATAATCTTTTTTTACTAGGCGCATTAATTATTCCTAATAAAGGAGAATTATTAATTATTAAAGCTGCATTTATGGTAAATTCATCTTTGTTATTTACATAATTGTGAGTTCCATCAATAGGATCAACTAACCAAAAATTTTTTAAATTTTTTTCAAGTTTATTTTCCCAAGTTTCTTCTGATATGATTGGATATTCGGGTGTAAGTTTTTTTATTTCATTAACCAAGATATTATTTACTTCAATATCTCCGTTAGTTACAGGAGTATTGTCAGGTTTAATTTTTTTTATTAAACCTTTTTTACGTAATTCAATGCTAAGTTTTCCAGCTTTTTTAAAAACATTAATTAATTCATCTACTATTTTTTTGTAATTAATATTTTTCATTTATATTTCTTTAATTCAACATTTCTTGTATCAATTACTTTTTTTCCAGCATTTTCGAAATTTACTGTTGCTTTATACTTTATAATCGACTGAACTTGCCCAATTCCCCAACCTTTATTTGATGGATTTACAACTTTATCTCCTGGTTCATACTCCACAATCATTTATTTTCTTTTATAATAGAAAAAAGTATAAATACCATCAAAATGGAAAATAAATTAAATTCTATAGGATTGAATAAAAAACCTAAAGACACCAAGGTAGTAGTTGCAATGTCTGGAGGAGTTGACTCGTCAACTGTAGCAGGCATGATGAAAAAAGAAGGATATAAAGTTATAGGAATTACCTTAAAGCTTTACGATGATACAAAGCAAGTTTCTCAATCAAAACAATGCTGTGCAGGACAGGACATAATCGATGCTAAAAGAGTAGCAAATAAACTTAACATTGATCATAAAATTCTTTATTATCAAAATAAATTTAAAGAACATGTAATTGAAAATTTTGTAGATAGTTATTTAAACGGAGAAACTCCCATACCGTGTGTTCAATGTAACCAAAGTGTAAAATTTAGAGATTTATTCGAAGAATCAAAAAACTTAAATGCTGATGCATTAATTACTGGTCATTATGTAAAGAGTATAACTAGTGGAAATATTACAAATATGTATAGAGCAATCGATGAAAATAGAGACCAAAGCTATTTTTTATTTAATACTACAAGAGAACAATTAAATTATTTAAGATTTCCGTTAGGAACAAAATTAAAAAATGAAACTAGAGAGATAGCAAAAAATCTACATTTAAATGTTGCAGACAAACCAGATAGCCAAGACATATGTTTTGTGCCCAATGGTGATTATGCTTCTGTAATTAAAAAATTTAGACCTGAGTCTTATAGAAAAGGAAATATTAAAAATTTAGAAGGAAAGGTAATAGGTGTTCATGAAGGAATTGTTAATTTTACCATAGGACAAAGAAGAGGAATTAAAGTTTCTGACAAGGAACCATTATATGTGATTGAAATTAATTCAGATAAAAATGAAATTGTAGTTGGGCCTCGCAATAAATTGATAAAAAATAAGATTAAAATCAATAAAATTAATTTATTGGCAAATAAAGATGAGCTTAATGAACAAATTTATACAAAGGTAAGATCAACAGGTAAACTTTTAAAATCAAAAATTAATTTAAAAAATGACGATCAAGCTGAGGTTGTTTTTTTTGAAAATGAGTATGGAATATCACCTGGCCAAGCATGTGTATTTTATAAAAAAGATAAATTTGGTGATAAACTCTTAGGTGGAGGGTGGATTAAAAAATAATTATCCACACTATTCACAAGAGTACTATTTAAAAATTAAAAACAACTAAAAAGTGATACATACAACTTATCATCTTTGATATTGTTAATTTAATTAAGGGGCAACCCTTAACTGGCCGATTGGGGAAAAACCGAGAGGTTCAAGCCCAGGGGGCAGAAAGTCTTACGGAGTAGCGCTAAAATCGTAGGGCGTCATGGCTTGGCGGTAGCGCATACAACGACGAGCCAAATCTTTCATCACACACCTTAACTGGTGTGTGCATGAGGGTTTTTCCACATAAAATATGTAAGTAAATAAAAACTTATAATAGCTACAAAATAATCCCATTCTAAAGCATGTTTTAAAAATGTATTTCCTGGAAGTGAGATCATTGGAATACTTATAACGGCAACCACGATCAACAGCGATACCAAAAGCAATTTTAATTTAAGATATATAGGATTTATGTAATTTAATAATTTATTCCTAAAAGAATAAAAAATTATTACTAAATATGTTTGAGCAACAAGTTCGAAAATAATAAAAAGCAGAAGAACAACTCTTCTAAATAACTTATAAGCAGCATAATCAAATTTTATTCCCAAAAAAATAGAATGAATTATTAAAAAAATTGCAGAAGAAACACCAAAAAAAACAATGTATTTTGAATACTTATGATCTTTTGTATTAATAAATTTTACTATTTCTTTATTTGCTAACCAATACTTAATTAAAAAATACGATGTTAAAAACATCGCAGGTTTAAAGATTAGATATGTTGGAAATACCCTTGCAGTTCTACTAATTGAAGTTTTTCCATCGATGTAGGGCAGAGTATTATGAATTACATCTACAGGATTGGGAAATAAACTGTGAAATTGAGTTACCAATAATAGACATGTATTTATAGCTAAGAATGGTACCCAAAAAATCCATATGCTTATGGATTTAACAGTTTTAATTTTATCCATTGTTTAGAAAACAGTTACTTTTTCTTATTTTTTTTTCTTGCTCTTCTTTTTTTAGAGCCCATTTTTCTACGGCCCCTATGTTTTTTTGGATATCCCATATTTACCTCAATTTATAATTTTATTGACTTATTTACTGGATATAGCATTGTCAAGTGAACATATCAAATTTTTTTATGGATAAATCATTTAAAACTTTTCTTAAGCATACAGCAAAAGATTTTCATAACCAATCGGTAAATCCACCAGTTGTTAGGGCTTCAACAATTATATTTAAATCAATGCAAGATATCAGAAAGACACAAGCTCGATATAAAAAAGACCCAACAGGCGGTCATTTTGATTATGGACGTCAAGGTACGTCTACAACACATATTTTAGAAAAAATATTAACTAAATTAGAAGAATCATATCATGTATTTTTAACACCTACTGGATTCGGCTCAGTTTTTTTAGCAATATTTAGTGTAGTTAGACCCGGTGATGAAATTCTTATTTCTGACCCAGTTTATAAGCCAACAAGACTTCTTGCTGAAGATTATTTAAAAGAATACAAAATCAAAACAGTTTTTTACAATCCCCATGACTTAAATTCACTTAAAAAAAATATTAATAAAAATACAAAACTAATTTTTGTTGAAAGCCCAGGAAGTAATTCATTTGAATTTCATGATTTGTCTAAAATTCTATCAATCGCCAAGAAAAGAAAAATATTTACTGCAATCGATAATACTTGGGCAACACCATACTTTTTTAAACCAATTAAATTAGGTTTTGATATGTCAATAGTGTCTGCAACAAAATATTATTCAGGCCATTCAGATGTTATGGGTGGAAGTTTAGCTGTAAATAAAAAAGTATTTAAACATGTAGAAAAAGCACATCAATTAACCGGTTTAAGACTTGGACCTGATGATGCATATTTGATTACAAGAGGTTTAAGAACACTAGATGTAAGATTAGATAGACATCAAGAAAATGCTAGAAAAGTTGCTTCATTTCTTTCTAAAAATAAGAAAGTAAAACTTTTATATCCTTATAAAAAAGATTCTTTTAATTTTAGAATGTGGAGAAAATATTATTCTGGTGCTTCAGGCTTAATGGGTTTAAGAATTAAATCAAAAAGCAAAACATCTGTAATTAAATTTGTAAATTCGCTAAAGTTGTTTGGTTATGGTTATAGCTGGGGTGGATTTGAAAGCCTTGCTTTACATCAAGAAATTAGAGAACAAGGAAATAGAAAATATTTAAATTTAGCAAAGAATGAGCATTTAGTAAGACTACACATTGGATTAGAGGATCCAAAAGATTTAATTGAAGATTTAAAAAGATCTTTAAAATTTGTTAAATGATAAAAGAAAATTTTATTCCAAATAAAACTGCTTTAGTAACTTTAATAGCTGCATGTTTAGTAGTTATAATTTCATTAGGTATTAGACAAACTTTTGGTCTTTTCTTTTTTGATTTTGAAGTAGATCTTGGATGTACGCAGACCGAATTTGGTTTTGCAATGGGAATACAATTATTTTTTTGGGGACTATTTGGCCCAATTTTTGGAATAATTACTGATAAATTTAGTGGAAGAGTTGCAGTATTTATAGGTTTCTTATTTTATTTAGCGGGAATTTATTTTTTAAATTATGGTCCAAATACAGGATTTTGGTTTACTTTTGACTTAGGTATTTTAATTGGAATCGGACTTGCAGCAACAGCTATAAGTATACCTGTTTCAATAGTAGCTAAGCATTTTCCTTTGAATTCAAGAACTATTGCTACAGGAATTGTTACAGCAGCAGGTTCATTCGGATATTTTGTCTCTCCTATGTATACAAGATTTACGCTTCTGGAATTTGGTTGGAATACTACATTAGTTATTTTTGGAGTTATGATTTTAGTCGGTTTGATTATTTCATTATTTTTATCAACTCCAATGACAGAATTTAAAAAAGAAAATGAAAATAGACAGACAGCAATGGAGGCTATAAAGGAAGCATTTTCTAATAAAAGTTTTAATTTTTTAACATTAGGTTTTTTTGTTTGTGGGTGGCACATAGCTCTTGTTGCAACTCACATACCTATGCATATCAGAGACAAAGGTCTTGAAGATTGGACGGCAACTGCAATATTAGCTTTAATTGGATTGTTCAATGTTTTTGGAACTTTAAGTAGCGGATATTTATCTACAAGATTTAGTAAAAAAAAATTACTAAGTGCAATTTATTTATTAAGGGGAGTTTCTTTAATTTACTTTGTATTTATGCCAGCCAGCGTATTTAATTCTTTAATTTTTGGAGCAACATTTGGTTATTTATGGTTATCAACAGTCCCTCCAACAAATGGGATTGTTGGACATATTTTTGGGACAAAATATATATCATTGTTATATGGTTTTGTTTTCCTAAGTCATCAAGTTGGATCTTTTCTTGGAGCTTATTTAGGCGGCCTGTTTCATGATTTGTATGGCTCTTTAGATTATGCCTGGTACATTTCTATCGCTTTATCTTTATTTGCTGGCTTGATACATTTACCTATAAAAGAGAAAGCAATTGAAAGACCTCAACTCGCATAAAGCTAAGTTCAACCCCTATCT
>CACANS010000002.1 GCA_902533945.1 uncultured Pelagibacteraceae bacterium
GAAAGTAACTTATATGAATCTTCTACTGTTATTAATTGATCGATACTAAATTGAAATCTTTTATATAAATTAAACAAATCTTCTTCTTCATAATTTCCAGAATGTGTGGCTTTTTCTATAGAAAGAATTCTTTCACTATTTTCTAAGTCAACTTTGCTTGTATCAATTAATAAATTTGAAGAAGCTAAATATTTCCAAATTAGGTCTGAAGTCTTATCTAAAGGTTCATATTCAAATCCATCATTATTTGTTCTATGTGATAAATGAAAATCTAATAAGTTTTTATCAGATACTGTATTATCAATTTGTTCATTATACCCCATCAACAGCAATAATCGATCTTCAAAAAATTTATCCTTAAATCCTTCTTCTTTTAACAAATCTAAATTAAGTTGAGCTTGATCTTGCTCATCTTCGTTAAATAAACAATATATTTTATATTTTAATAAATATTGATCAGTTAATGGATAATCTAAAATTTTAAAAATTTCACATGCTTTTTTTATATCAGCAAGTGACAAATAGTGATCAAGATAAAACCTAATAAGATTATCATTGATATTTGAAAAATTATTTTTTATTACAAATTGTTTTATTAAATTAAGGTCTTTTTTTTTAATTAACCAATTAATTTTGTACTTGTTAAATTGGTTTACAGAAATGTTAACTTTAGGAGCTAACGAATTTGTTAAAATTACTTTATTGTATATTTCTCTAGCATCTTGTGAAAGATTTAATTTATCTAATTTTTTTATTAAATTATCAATTTTTTCACCATCCGAGTTTACCCACATATTTAATTTAAAATTATTTTCGCCAGGATCATATAAACCCAATATTTCTAATTTTTTTGAATCAATATTACCATCCTCAGAAATTTTATATGAAACTATCTCACCAATATTTTTTTTTTCATCTATAATATTAATTTCACTTGAACTAACATTGTTTTCATCTTTTTTTATTTGATTTTCTCCTTCATTATTTAAGCTCCATATATCTTTTGCTTCCTCCTCAGCATAAAGATTCGCTGAGATTGAAATAAATATTGTAAAAATTGTTATAATAAATTTGTTATTTAACAACTTTAAGTTTTTCATTAGGTATTATTTTTTCTATTTTTTGGTTTGGTGATGGAAAATCGATTTTATTTAGCAAAAATATTCCAAATATCAAAATTAAAAGAACAACTAGTATTTTTATAGTTATACTAAATAAGTTTGCTTTAACTTGGCTTGTTTTTTTATAGAATTGCATATAACTTTAACTAGTTTCAAAATAAGACAAATTTGTGTTTTTTCAAATAATAATAATATGAAAACAAATAAAAACCTAGTTTTACTAGGTATGATGGGTTCTGGAAAATCAACAATTGGTAAATTTTTATCAAAAAAAACTAATTACAAGTTTATTGATATAGATAAAAAAATAGAATCAGAAAAAAATTTGAGTATATCGAATATATTTGAAAAATATGGTGAAAATTATTTTAGAAAGCTAGAAAGAGAAATATCAATAAAATATATTGATCATGAAAATGTAATAATTGCTCTTGGAGGTGGTGCATTTTTAGATGAACAAATAAGAAAAAAAGTACTTAAAAATAGTTTATCTATATGGCTAAATTGGGATGCAAAAACTTTGATAAAAAGAATTAAAAATAGTAAAAAAAGACCAATAATTTTGTCCTTAAATGAAAATGAAATTAATGAACTTATTGAACAAAGGAATAAAATTTATTCAAAAGCACAAATTAAAATAGATTGTGATAACTTAAAAAAAATTGAAATAGTAAATTATATAATTAAAAAGTATATAAAATGAAAAAAATTAATGTAAACACAAAAATTGGATCATACAATATTTATATAGGCAATAAAATTTTAAGTAAAATAGAATTTTTGCTTAAAAAAAATAATATAATTTCAAACAAATTCTTGATTATAATTGATAGCAATGTTCCAAAAAAATATAAAAAAATATTCGCATCGAAATATTTTAAAAAAAAATATATTATTTCAATTCGATTTAATGAAAAAAATAAAAACTATAATTCTATACAAAAAATTTTAGAAGTTTTACAAAAGAATAACTTTAATCGAAATGATGCTATTATATGTTTGGGTGGAGGTATTGCTGGTGACTTAAGTGGATTTGCAGCAAGCATATTTAAAAGAGGAATAAAATTTATAAATATACCTACAACTTTATTAGCACAGGTAGACTCATCAATTGGTGGTAAGACTGGCTTTAATACAAAATTTGGAAAAAATTTAATTGGAACATTTTATCAACCTTCTATAGTTATCTCTGATACAGAAACATTAAATAGTCTCAACGAACGTGAAATAATTTGCGGTTATGCAGAAATATTAAAACATGCATTAATACAAAGTAAAAATTTTTATAACTATTTAATCAATAATCAAAAAAAAATTTTGAAATTAAATTCTCAAAAAATCCAAATTTTAATTTACAAAAGCTGTTTAATTAAAAAAAAAATAGTTCAGAAGGATACGGCTGAAAAAAATATTAGAAAAATATTAAACTTTGGCCATACTTTTGGTCATGCATATGAGTCTACTTTAAATTTTTCAAAAAAATTAAACCATGGAGAAGCTGTATTATTAGGAATAATTAGTGCAATTAAATTAAGTAATAAGTTAAAAATTCTGAGTAAAAAAAATTATGAAAATATTACTAATCATTTTAAAAAATTATTGTTACCTAAAGACATTAAAAAATATTTTAAAATTAAAGACATAAATAAAATAGTTTATTTTATGGAAAATGATAAAAAAAATGTTGATAAATATATTAATTTAGTTTTGCTTTCCAGTATAGGTAAAACTATTTACTATAAAATTAATAAAAAATTTTTAAAGAAATTTTTTAATGATCAATTAAATAAATAATATTTCTAATGAATGAATATTATTTTTTATTTGATCTTTAAGTAATGAGTGTAATTTTCTTGTAGCCTCTATTTTTGACAATTTATTTAATTCATCTGATTTAATTTTTATCTTAATGTGAAATTTATCTGGATTAAAATTCTTATGTTTTTTATGTAAAAAACTTTTGTCTAAAATTTCCAATTCTATAACTTTAATATTATTTTCTATTTTTTGTTTAACTACATTAATTAATTGATTTATATCCATAAAGAATATTAAGATATAATATATGAAAAATTTATGCGATTGGAATAACTGCTATAAATATGGTGAATTTAGAGCTCCAATTGAAAGAGATAATAGTAAAAAGCACAGATTACTGTGTATTGATCATATAAAAGAATTTAATAAAAAATGGGATTATTTTTCAGGCATGACAGATAAAGAAATATATAATTTTATAAAATCTGATATGACTTGGCATAAATCTACACAAAATTTTGCTTCATCTGATAATTTTTTTAATATCCTATGGCAAAATACTCTAAAAGATGAAAAAAAAAATTCACAATATTTTGCGAAATTTTCAGATCAAAAAAATATTAAATTTACAAGTAACGACATTAAAGCTTTTAGTATTTTAAACATATCTGTAGGCGATAAATGGGAAAAAATAAAAATTAAATTTAAAAAACTTGTAAAAAAATATCACCCTGATATGAACTCGGGAAGTAAAAAATTTGAAGAAAAATTGAAAGTTATTACATTGGCATATAATCAATTAAAAAATACGTATAAAGGAAAAATTGACACCTAATTTAAATATTAAACCAGATATTAAAATATCAGTTAAGCAATCTTTTGGAATTGATAGTGAAATGGAAGTAGAAGCTTTCTCAAAAAAAAATGAGTTTGTTCCAGAAATTGACAAAGATTATAAATTTGATCGAGATACAACTTTGGCAATTTTAAGTGGATTTAATTATAACAAAAAAGTTATTGTTCACGGCTATCACGGAACTGGTAAAAGTACACATATTACTCAAGTAGCCGCTAGATTAAATTGGCCTTGTTTAAGAATTAATTTAGACTCTCATATAAGTAGAATTGATTTAATAGGAAAAGATGCAATTGTAGTTAAAGATGGAAAACAAATTACTCAATTTGTTGAAGGATTGCTGCCATGGGCATTTCAAAATCCAGTTGCTTTAGTTTTTGATGAATATGATGCTGGACGTCCTGATGTATTGTTTGTATTACAAAGAATATTAGAAAGCGATGGTTCTTTTACTCTAATAGACAAAAATAAAGTTGTTAAACAAAATGATTATTTTAGATTATTTGCTACAGCTAACACAATTGGATTAGGTGATACAACAGGTTTGTATACTGGAACTCAACAAATTAATCAGGCACAAATGGATAGATGGAACATTGTTACAACTCTTAACTATTTAACATTAGAAAAAGAAATGGAAGTTGTTTTAGCAAAAAATAAAAATTTAAATAATTCAAAAGGTAAAGAAAAAGTTTCAAATATGATTAAAGTTGCTTCATTAACAAGAAAAGGTTTTATAGCAGGAGATATTTCTACAGTAATGAGTCCAAGAACTGTTTTACATTGGGCAGAAAATTCAGAAATATTTAAAGATACTGGTTATGCATTTAGAGTAACATTTTTAAATAAATGTGATGAAATTGAAAAAAGCACAATAGCTGAATATTATCAAAGATGCTTTGGTGAAGAATTACCAGAGTCAATGATAAACGTTCAGATGTAAATGAAAAAAGACGACATAATTAAAGAACAATTTAAACAAGCATTAATATCTACAATTAAAGTTATATCAGACGAATATAAAAAAGACGTAAAAGTAAAAGATAATCTTAGTTCAAAAAATTTTAATTTTTTTGAATTAGATAATCTAAATGTGAAACATGATTTTGTTAAATTAAGAGCTGCAGGTGACTCTGAAGCTTTGAAAAGAAAATTTTGTAATAAAGAAATTTACGAAAATAATAAACCTCAAAAAAATTCAGCAAAATCACTATATGATATATCAGAAAAAATAAGATACGAATTGCTTGGTTCAAAAATGTTGAAAGGTGTTTCAAAAAATCTTAATGATAATTATTTGTTTCAATTGAAATTAAAAAGAAAAGATCAAATTAAATCAAAAGATGATACCAACATAGGTGAAGCATTTGAACTTTACATGCTTAAAAATTTTTTTAAAATTGAATTAAACCCATTATCTAAAAAAATATTAAGTTTTTGGGAAGCTGATTTTAATAATTCATTTGCGAAATATTTAACATTTTTAAATCAAAATTTAGAAAATCAGGAGTTATACAATTCAAAATTTTCAGAATTAATTGATAATATGGAAATATTCAATGATGAAAATGAAGAAAAAAACGAACAAGATCAAGAAAATGATCAAGAAAATTCTGAAAATCAGAATGATGATAGCCAATCTGAAGGAAAAGAACAGTCAAGTAAGGCAGAAGATGATCAAGGAAGTTTTGACTCAGAATATGATTTAAATGATTTTAGTATTGACGAAAAACTAGTAGACACTGACTCCAGCAAAGAAAGTTCAGAAAAAATAATTCAAAAACTAAATACAACAACTGGTGAAAAAGATTATAAAATTTTTACAAATGAATATGATGAAATAATAAAAGCGGAAAATCTAGAAAATCCAAAAGAAATTCAAAAGCTTAGAAAAAACTTGGACCAACAGTTAACTAATTTTCAAAATGTAGTTACAAAACTTGCAAATAAACTTCAAAGACAACTTTTAGCAAAACAAAATAGATCCTGGGAATTTGATTTAGAGGAAGGATTGCTTGATAGTTCAAAACTTCCAAGAATAATTATAGATCCATATAATTCTCTTTCTTTTAAAAGGGAAAAAGATTTAGAATTTAAAGATACAATAGTTAGTTTGCTAATTGATAATTCAGGATCTATGAGAGGACGTCCTATAACTATCGCAGCCATATGTGCAGATATTTTATCTAGAACGCTTGAAAGATGTTCTGTAAAAGTTGAAATTTTGGGTTTTACAACAAAAAACTGGAAAGGTGGCCAGAGTAGGGAAAACTGGAATAAAAATGGGAAAGTTAAAAATCCAGGAAGGTTAAATGACTTGAGGCACATAATTTATAAAGGAGGCGACATTCACTGGAGACAAGCAAAAAATAATATAGGATTAATGTTGAAGGAAGGCATATTGAAAGAAAATATCGATGGTGAAGCAATTTTGTGGGCTTATAATAGATTAGTTAAAAGAAAAGAAGAAAGAAAAATATTAATGGTTATTTCAGATGGCGCACCAGTTGACGACTCTACACTTTCAGTTAATTCAGGAGATTTTTTAGAAAAGCATCTAAAAAAAATAGTAAAATATATTGAAAATAAAACTAATATAGAAATACTGGCAATTGGTATAGGTCATGATGTTTCTAGGTATTATAAAAAAGCTATAAAAATTTCAGATGTACAAGAACTTGGCGATGTAATGATAGGTCAATTAAGTGGTTTATTTGATAATAAAAAAAAGCTTAATTAATTTTTGATAAATCCTTGTTTCTCCATTTTATTATTACCTCTGCGCCAGTAGAATTTTCTGAATTTTTAAATAATATATTTGCATAATTTTTCTCTAAAAGAGTTTTACCTATAAAGGTTCCTAAACCTAATCCATATTTAGCTATATTTTTTTCTTCAGCACTTCTTATATAAGGTTCACCAAGTTTATTTTTTTCAATTAGATCTTTAGGAAAGCCTGGACCATCATCTTTTATTATTATTTTTGTATTTTTTATATCACTGATCAAAGAAATTTTTATCTCATTTCTACTAAACTTATTTGCATTACCAATAAAATTTCTTAAACCATATATGATCTCTGATGATTTTGAACTTTTTATTGGATTTCTATGATCATCAATATTCAATGTAATTTTTTTGTTGCTTATTTCTGCGTAGGATCGAATTATTTCTTTTAAGTAGTCATTAAGTTCTAAATTGGAATCTAGGAAACTGTCATTAATATTTGGTTTCATTGTTAATTTCTTTAAAATTTCACCACATCTATTGCTTTGGCTTATAAGTAAATCTAGATCTTTTTTAAATTTTGTGTCTGTTGTCAAATCTTTTTTAAGTTCTTTTGCAGTCAACAAAATTGTAGACAAAGGAGTGCCAAGTGAGTGAGCCGCAGCTGCAGCCTGGCCACCTAAAGAAATTAGTTCATTTTCTTTGGCCATTATTTCTTGAATTTGATCGTATGCTCTCTGTCTTATTCTGTTTTCCTCACCAAATTTAAAACCAAAATAAACTAAAAATAATAATCCTATTACAATGCTTAAAGGAATAGAATAAAGATAATATTCTGGAGCATGAAAATGTAATTGAGAAGAAATAGGATGTGGCAAATCAAGATAAAAAAAAGTGAGCAAACATAAAATTAAAATTACAATTAAAACTAAAATTACAGAACTATATAGATTTAAATACTGAGAAGAAAATACAGCTGGAATTATAATTAAAAAAATAAATGGATTAGTAATACCGCCTGTCAAAAAAAATAAAATTCCAAGCTGAAATATATCAAAAGCTAGGTATATTGTTGAAGATAAATTATTTAATTGATTTTTTTTAATTTTAAATTTTAAATAAATATTTGTTAATAAACTTAAAAAAACTATAAAGATACATAAAGTATAATTAAATTTAAAATTTAATAAAAATTGTACACATAAAATTGTAGTTATTTGTCCAATGTACGCAATCCATCTTAAATTTACATAGGTTGATTTATTTAAAAAATAAAGGTTTGAAGCTTTTAAAAACTTCATTGTTAAACATCAAGGTTAGAAACATTAATTGCATTAGAAACGATAAAATCTTTTCTTGATGCAACATCATTGCCCATTAATGTATGAATAATATCTTGATCCTTTTTTATATTCTTTGAATATTCCACTTTTAGCAAGCTTCTTGTTTCAGGATTTAAAGTTGTGCTCCATAATTCTTCTGGATTCATTTCCCCTAATCCTTTAAATCTCTGAATATTAAACTTAGATTTTTCTTCTTCAAAGTATTTTTCATATTCTTTAGTGCCCTTCTTGCAATTGGATAATATTTTTGAATTTTTTTGAATATATTTTTCTAATTCTTTTTCATCTTTAATGTAAATTCCCTTTATTCCTTTATTAATTTTAAACAAAGGAGGTTGTGCTAAGTATATATATCCCTCTTTAATAAGCTTATTAAAAGGAATATTATTAAAAAATGTTAATAGTAGTGCGCGTATGTGTGAACCATCGACATCAGCATCGGTCATAATAATTATTTTTCCGTACCTTACGTCCTTAGTTTCTATCTCATCAGACTTTGGATCTAATCCCATTGCATTTATCAAAGTAACTATTTCGTTTGAAGAAATCATTTTAGAAAGAGTTTTAGTTCTATGATTATTTCCATTAGAATTATTTTTTTTTGTATCCTCCTCTACATATGTGTTCAAAATTTTTCCCCTAAGTGGTAAAACAGCTTGGTTTTCTCTATTTCTAGCCTGTTTAGCTGATCCACCCGCAGAGTCTCCTTCGACTATAAACAATTCTGTGCCTTCTTGCTTAGATATTTGACAATCTGCAAGTTTTCCGGGTAAACCGGTTAATTCTAGTGCTCCTTTTCTTCTTACATTTTCTCTAGCTTTTCTTGCAACATCTCTTGCTAAAGCTGCTTGAATAATTTTACTAAGCACTATTTTTGCTATCGAAGGATTTTGATCAAACCATATTGAAATTTTTTCATTAAGTATACTTTCAACTATATTTCTTACTTCTGATGAAACAAGTTTATCTTTTGTTTGAGAAGAAAATTTTGGATCAGGAATTTTAATAGATATTATACAGGTCAATCCTTCTTTTATATCATCTCCAGATATAGATAATTTATTTTTCTTTAATAAATTATTTTCATTAGCATATTTGTTAACTACTCTTGTAAGAGCACTTCTAAAACCTAATAAATGTGTACCACCATCTTTTTGATATATATTGTTAGTAAATGGCATAACATCTTCACTGTAACCAGCATTCCATTTTAGCGAACACTCTAATTCTATCTTTTCTTTTCTCCCATGAATGTAGATGGGTTTTTTAAATAAATCATTTCCATTTTTATTATTTAATTTTTCTCTATTTTTATCCAAATACTCAACAAATTCTACTATACCACCATCATATTTAAATTCCGTTTTTTTATTTTTTTTATGAGTTTGGTCATCTACCGATATTTTCAAACCCTTATTTAAAAATGCTAATTCTCTCATTCTTTTTTCAATGATATGTGAACTAAATTTTATTGATGAGAATATTTCTTTAGATGGAATAAATGTAATTTTTGTTCCAGATTCTTTGGATTTGCCTGAAATTTTTAAAGGAGACTTAGATTTTCCGTTATTAAATTCTACAAAATATTTTTTACCGTCTCGATGTATTTCAAGTTCTAATTTTTCTGATAAAGCATTTACTACTGAAACTCCTACACCGTGTAATCCACCAGAAACTTTATAAGAGTCATGATCAAATTTACCACCAGCATGTAATTGTGTCATAATTACCTCTGCAGCAGATTTATTTTCTCCTTTATGTATATCAACAGGAATACCTCTGCCATCATCTATAACAGTAACAGATCCATTAGAATTTAAAAATATTTGAACATTTTTACAATAACCCGCTAAAGCTTCATCAATTGAATTGTCTACCACTTCATAGACCATATGATGTAAGCCAGTTCCATCATCGGTATCTCCAATATACATTCCGGGTCTTTTTCTAACTGCCTCAAGACCTTTAAGAACTTTTATGGAATCTGCTTTATAAGAATTTTCGTTTATTTTTTTCATTTTTTATTTTTTTTGGAAAAATTAATTATATCATTTTAAGAATAAATAATAAAATCGACATTCTTAACATCATCAAATTAAGCTTGATATATCTTAATAATTGGACCGATATAATAATATTTTTCTAATTTTACAAATAATTGAAAAAAAGCTTATTTTTAGGCACTAATTTGGCGGAGAGAGTGGGATTCGAACCCACGGTACCTGTGAGGGTACACACACTTTCCAAGCGTGCGCCTTAAACCGCTCGGCCATCTCTCCCGAATAAAATTAAATTAAATTAAAAATTTCTTATATTTTTCTTTATTTTTTTTTAAATATTCTGGAAATTCTTCTGACAATTCTTTTTTTTCATATTTATGACCTCTGTTATAAAGGTCCACTTTCTCATTAATTTTTTTATTAATTATATCAGGTGATGAAAAAGCTTTGTCACTAAATTCTGTGTGCGCAAAACTTTTTAACTTAATTGAGATTTCTTCTGCTGATAAAATATTATGAAAATGCCAACCTGAGTTCTCAAATACTTCAATACTTTTCTCTTTGTCTATACGCCAAAAAGGATAATTTAAATTTTTAGTTTTAATTTTCATACGCATATAATCTATTGATTTTAAATTTTTTTTTTTACAAACTCTAGTTCCTTCCCAAGGACTTTCGTATTTATTATACAAATTAAATTTATAATTAAAACATTTTTGCATAAAAATTCCATATTTTTTTTTTAATATAAAATTTTTTAAAAAATTAGGATTTGGTATTTCATCAGGATCTGAAAAAAAAATATAATCGTCACTATCTAAAAAATCTAAATTTTTTAATAAATAATCTCTTTGTATAGCTTGATTTTGCCAGGGATTGTTTTTATTAGGAAATGGTTCCTCTAAAAGGATTAATTTTATTTTATTTTTTTTATAGTTATCTTTTATTTTAAAATTTTGACTTTTAGGTTTTCCTCTATGGTCATATTTTGATTCGCATATAACAAAATAATCAACATATTCCTCTAATATATTATATCTAAGATCAAAAATATAATTTTCAGAAAAAAAAGTTATACAATCTATTATTTTACTCATACTTCTACCGACTCATTAAATTAATCTTTTTTAATTTTTAGCACACCAATAAATGCTTCCTTTGGTATCTCTACTTTTCCAAATTGTTTAGCTCTTACTTTTCCTTTTTTTTGTTTATCTAATAATTTTCTCTTTCTGTCTCTTGCTCCGCCACCGTGAATTTTTGTTAATACATCTTTTTTAAATCCTTTTATTGTTTCTCTCGCTATTATTTTACCACCTATAGCTGCTTGAATTGGTATCATGAAATTATGTCGAGGTATTAAATCTTTTAATTTTTCACAAACAATTCTCCCAATATTTTGGGAAAAATCCTTATGAACCATCATTGCTAAAGCATCAACAGTTTCTCCATTTACTAAAATACTTAATTTCACCAAATTACCTTCTTTATGACCAGAAATTTCATAGTCAAAGCTAGCATATCCACTAGTCATCGATTTTAATCTATCGTTAAAATCAAATACCACTTCATTAAGAGGAATATCATAATTCAAAACCGCTCTATTGCCTGAATAACTTAAATTAGTTTGAATACCTCTTTTGTCTTGGCATAGTTTAATTATTGATCCTAAATATTGATCTGGAGTAATAATTGTTGCTTTAATCCAAGGTTCTTCAATATGTTTAATTCTTGTAGGATCTGGCAAACTTGAAGGATTTTGTAGATCTTTTACCTGACCATCATTCATATATATTTTATAAACGACCCCAGGAGTAGTTGTTAGCAAATTTATTTCAAATTCTCTTTCAAGTCTTTCTGTCACAATTTCAAGATGTAATAAACCCAAAAATCCACATCTAAAACCTAGTCCCAATGCCGACGAAGTTTCTGGTTCAAATGAAAAACTTGCATCATTTAATTGTAACTTAGCCAAACCATCTTTTAACTTTTGATATTCAGAACTATCTACTGGAAATAGCCCACAAAATACCACTGGTTTACTAGGTTTAAAACCTGGTAATGCATCTTTTATAGGGTTTGCACTATCACAAATCGTGTCTCCAACTTTAGTTTCTGATAATTCCTTTATTCCTGTAGTAATAAATCCGATTTCACCGGCATTTAATTCATTAACATCTTTGGGTTTTGGTGTAAAAACACCAACTTTTTCAACAATATATTCCCTATTAGTAGACATCATTTTAATTTTCATATTTTTTGAAATTTTTCCATCTATAGCTCTTACTAAAATAACCACTCCAAGATAAGTGTCGTACCAACTATCAACTAATAAACATTTTAATTTTTCATCTTTTTTTCCTTTAGGAGCAGGTAAAATTTCGATAATTTGCTCTAAAATTTCGTCTATGCCTTCACCTGTTTTTCCTGAACAGGGGACTGCCTTTGAAGTATCAATTCCTATTACATCTTCAATTTGCTTATTTGTTCTATCTAAATCAGAGGCTGGAAGATCAATTTTATTAAGAACTGGTATTATTTCATGATTTATATCTAGTGCTTGATACACATTTGCCAAAGTTTGTGCCTCTACACCTTGTGTACTATCCACAATTAATATTGATCCTTCACATGCATATAGCGATCTACTTACCTCATAACTAAAATCTACATGTCCAGGTGTATCAATGATGTTTAATATATATTTTTTTCCATTTTTTGAATTGTAATTTAATTTTACAGTTTGAGCTTTTATTGTAATTCCTCTTTCTCTTTCAATATCCATTGAATCTAATACTTGAGCTTTCATTTCTCTGTCTGTAAGTCCACCACATTTATGTATTATTCTATCTGCAATAGTCGATTTTCCATGATCTATGTGCGCTATGATTGCAAAATTTCTAATATAATCAATTTCACTCATTAAGATCTTAATTTTGCACTAGCTTTTTCTTCAACACTGGAAATAATTTTCTTTGAAATTTCATTTAAATCCTTTTCATTTAAAGTTTTGAAGTCTGACTGAATAGTAACTTTTAAGGCTATTGATTTTTTATCTGAAGGTATATTGTCTCCTTCATATACGTCAAAAATTTTAACATTTTTTATCAATGAATTATCAACATTTGAAATAATCTCTATTAATTCTTGTGCTTTAAAATCTTTTTTAACAACAAAAGCAAAGTCTCTATCTGATTTTTGATAATCGGAAAACGTTATTGTTGGTTTGGTTTTTTTATTTTGACTTTTATATTCAACTAAATTTTCCAAGAAAATCTCAAATCCATAAGTTTTATCAATTATTTTTGGATGAATTTCTCCGAAATAAGCTAACAATTTTTGATTTTTTTTTGTTTTTATTGAGCCAGATCTTCCGGGATGATAGTAACCTGGCGTATTGGTATCTACAACCGTTTCATTTTTATTTATGCCTAATTCAAATAAAGTCTGGACAACATCTGTTTTGATAGAAAAAACGTCTATTAAGTGTTCTTTTCTGATGCCACAAATAATTGTTATTTGTTGACCAGATTTCCTTCCAGTGAAAGAAGGTCCAATTTCAAATAATGATTGTTTTTCAAAGCCTCTATCAATATTTTTTTTTAAATAATAAATTAAATTTGGATAAAGGGAGCTTCTTAAAACATTCAAATCAGAGCTTATTGGATTAACAATTTTTACTTCTTCAACATTTTCTCTAAAATTATTATTAATTTTTTCATCTGTAAACGACCAAGTAATTGTCTCTAAATATCCTTTGGAAGCAACAGATCGTTGAGCTAAATGAAAATGTCTTTGAAAAAAGTTTAAAGTTGGTTTCAATCTTTTTTTTTCAGGTTCAATTGATTCAATTTTATCAAATCCCTTGATTCTTATTATTTCTTCAACTAAATCAATCTGACCATATATATCTGGTCTCCAACTTGGGATTTCTACACTAAGTGCTTTGCCTTTTTTTTTAATTTTAAAACCTAAATCTTCTAAAATTTTAATTATTTCTTGAGTTTTTATTTGCATTCCAATTATTTTAGATGCAAGATTTGGGTCAAATAATATTTTTTTAATTTCTATTTTTTTTATAGATTGAATATCTGATTTTGAAACTTCACCACCACAAATTTTTACTATCATTTTAGAAGCTTTTTCTAGTCCCAATGAAATTGAGTTAGGATCAATTCCTCTTTCAAATCTAAACTTTGCGTCACTATTTAAGTCCAATTTTTTGGCTGTCTTTCTTGTAATCTCAGGATCGAAATAGGCCGATTCTAACAAAATATTTTTTGTATTTAATTCAGTCCCAGATCTTGTGCCACCTATTATTCCTCCTAACCCCAAAACTCCTTCACGATCTGATATAACACACATATCATTATCAAGTTTATACTCCTTATTGTCTAATGCTTTAAAACTTTCACCTTTTTGTGAATTTCTAACTATTATTTCTTTATTTATCTTATCTACATCGTAAGCATGAAGTGGTCTATTGAGATCAAACATTACATAGTTTGTTACATCAACAACTGCTGAAATTGGTCTTAAACCTAAAGAAATAATTCTTTTTTTTAACCATTTTGGACTTTCTTGATTTTTTATATTTTTAATAAGGCAACTACCAAATATTTTGCAAGACTGATTTTTGCTTTTTTCAATCTTTACTTTTAAACTTTGCTTAGAAGTTTTTTTTATTTTGGTACTTTTTTCATTTATTAATTTCCCAAATCCACTAGCTGAAAGATCTCTTGCAATACCCCTTATACCTAAACAATCTGGTCTATTAGGAGTTATTGACAGTTCTACGACATTATTTAAATTATTTTTAAAATAGCTTTTGCCTATTTTATTTTTGTAATTTTGATTTAATTCAATAATACCTTCACTTTCATTTGATATGTTGAGCTCCGATTCAGAACAAAGCATACCGTAAGATGTTTCTCCTCTTATTTTTGAAACTTCTAATTTCATATTATTTTTAGGAATCACCGATCCTGGTGGGGCATAAATAGTTAATAAGTTATCTTTTGCATTCGGTCCACCACAAACAACCTTTACCAATTCTTTTTTTCCAACATTTACGTGGCATAACTTCAATCTGTCAGCATTTGGATGCTTTTCTGCTTTAATAATTTTTGCAATAATAAAATCACTTAATTCATTTTTTACAGGTTCAACTTTTTCAACCTCCAAACCAGTGCTATTTAACTTATCAATAATTTGAGCCTCGGTTTTGTTTGTTTTTAAATGATCTTTAAGCCACTCTGTTGTAAATTTCATTTACTTAAACCTCGATAATTTGTTGGAACATCAAGAGGATCGAAACCATAATAATTTAACCATCTATAATCACACTCAAAAAAAGATCTTAAATCATTAATTCCATATTTTAACATAGCTAATCTATCTATGCCTATTCCAAATGCAAAACCTTGATATTTATTTGAATTTATCTTTGAATTTTTTAAAACATTTGGATGAACCATTCCGCATCCAAGTATTTCTAACCATTTATCACCTTCACCGATAATAATTTTATTTTTTTCAATTCTGTATCCAATATCAACCTCGGCTGAAGGCTCGGTAAAAGGAAAATGACTTGGGCGAAATCTCATTTTAATTTTTTCTACTTCAAAAAACTCTTTTACAAAATAATTTAAACATCCTTTTAAATGACCCATGTTTATATTTTCATCAATATGAAGCCCTTCTAATTGATGAAACATAGGAGTGTGGGTCTGATCACTATCGCTTCTATATGTTCTTCCTGGTGCTATAATTTTAAATGGTGGTTTTCCTTTTAACATTGTTCTTACCTGAACTGGAGAAGTATGCGTTCTAAGTAATGTTTTCATATTTTCTTCAATATAAAAAGTATCATGCATATCTTTTGCAGGATGATTTTCAGGTGTATTGAGTGCAGTAAAATTATAATATTCACTTTCAACATCAGGACCTTCTTCAACACTAAAACCTATTTCCGAAAATATAGATGATATTTCATCAATTACTTGTGATACTGGATGTATTTTTCCAATTCTAAAATCTTTTTCTGGAAGTGTTACATCTTCTTTTTCTTTTTTAACTCTTTCATCTATTTCTACACCTTCTAAATTTATGGCCTTTAAATTAAATAATTTTGTAAGTTCTTGTTTTGCAAAATTTATTTTTGTTGCTATTTTTTTTTTATCTTCTTCAGGTAAAGTGCCTATTTTTTTAAACTCAGAGTTTATAAAACCATTTTTACTAAAAATTTCAGCTCTTATAATATCAACTTCTTTAGAATTTTGAGCACTAGCTAATTTATCTTTAAAATTTTCTTTTAATTTTTCAAAATCCGACATTTTTACAGATTATTTCTTAAACAAATAAAAACAATAGTAAGATTAATTTAATGCAGATTGAGCTTTTTTAACTATTGTTTTAAAGGCTTCTGGATTATCATAGGCAATATCAGCCAAAACTTTTCTATCCAGTTTAATACCTGATTTGTTAAGACCATTTATAAATTTAGAATATGTCAAACCTTCTGCTCTAACTCCTGCATTAATTCTCTGTATCCATAAAGATCTAAAATTTCTTTTTTTTGTCCTTCGATCTCTATAAGCATATTGCATAGCTTTTTCCATTGCTTGTCTTGCAACTCTTATGGTATTTTTCCTTCTTCCCCATTGACCTTTTACTGCTTTAAAAACTTTTTTATGTTTTGCTTTACCTGTTGTTCCTCTTTTTACTCTAGCCATATTAACTTCTTAAACTATAAGGCATATAAGATTTTACAATTTTTCCATCTTGTTTTGACATTATAGTTGTACCTCTTTGTTTTCTAATTTGTGTATTTGTTCTCTTAATCATGCCATGTCTTTTCCCCGCTTGAGGCATAACAACTTTACCTTTTGCAGTAATTTTAAATCTTTTTTTTAGCTGAACTTTTTGTTTTTAACTTAGGCATGACGGGAATTTATATAGATTCAAAAAAATTTTACAACAATATATTTATAATGGTTGAATTACCATAATCATTTGTTTTCCATCAAATTTTGGGTGCAATTCTACTTTGCCGATGACCTTCATGTCTTCTTGAATTTTTTTCATTAATTCATGGCCTAGTTGTGGATGTTGTAATTCTCTTCCTTTAAATTTGATAGTAAATTTTACTTTATCACCTTTTACAATAAATTTTTGAGCATTTTTTATTTTAAAGGAATAATCGTGGACATCAGTTACTGGACGTAATTTAATTTCTTTAAGTTCAATTTTCTTTTGTTTCTTTTTCGCTTTATTTGCTTTCTTTTGCTGATCATATTTAAATTTTCCTATATCCATTACTTTGCAAACAGGTGGTTTGGCATTTGGTGCTATTTCGATTAAATCTAGATCTTCATTCTTTGCAATATTTATAGCTTCATCTACATTTAATATTCCAAGATTTTCACCAGAGCTATCTATTACCTGAACCTCTGATGATGTAATTCTATAATTTATTCTAGGTCCTCTGGGTTTATTTCTTCTTTGAAAATAGTTTTGTTTATTTGGTGACACTTAAATTGATGGGACCTTATTTAAGGCTGAATAAATTTCTAGAAATTTTTTTATTTCCATATTTTCTTGTTTTGTAGAATCCAATTGTCTAATAGTTACCGTGTTACTGTCAACTTCTTTTTTACCACAAATCAACAATATTGGTACTTTGCTTAAAGAATGTTCTCTTATCTTATAATTTAAATTATGATTTTTTAAATCAACTTCACAATTTAAACCTATGCTGCTGATTTTGTTATATATTTTTTTTGCATAATCATCAAATTCAGAAGAAACTGGTATTACAATTACCTGAAGTGGGTTTATCCAAAAAGGAAGTTTGCCGGCATAGTTTTCTATTAATATTCCAATAAACCTTTCAAGAGATCCAAACAATGCTCTATGTAACATAACCGGTATTTTTTTTGACCCATCTTTATCAACAAATGAAGCACCTAACCTTTCTGGTAAATTTAAATCTACTTGTAAAGTTCCACATTGCCAATCTCTTCCTATTGCATCTCTTAAAACAAATTCAATCTTTGGTCCGTAAAATGCTCCTTCTCCCTTATTTATACTATATTCTAATTTTGATGCTTTTACTGCTTCAAGCAAAGCAGCCTCAGATTTATCCCAAACTTTATCATTCCCAACTCTAATTTCTGGTCTATCAGAATATTTTAGTATTACATTTGAGAAACCTAAATCTTTGTAAATGTCTAAAATTAAATTAGTAACTGACAAAGATTCATCGGTTATTTGATCTTCTGTGCAAAAAATGTGCGCATCATCTTGAGTAAATGCTCTAACTCTCATTAATCCATGAAGAGCACCTGATGGTTCATATCTATGAACTTTCCCAAATTCAGACATTTTAAGTGGTAAATCTCTATAACTTTTTAAACCTTGATTAAAAACTTGTAAACACCCAGGACAATTCATTGGTTTAATAGCAAATATTTTTTCATCTGGAGTAGTTGAAGTATACATGTGTTGACCAAATTTTTCCCAGTGTCCCGATTTTTCCCATAGAGATCTATCTAATATTTCAGGTGTATTTATTTCTTTATAACCAGCTTGTTTTTGTTTGTTTCTCATATACTCAACTAATTTTTGAAACAAAGTCCAACCTTTTTCATGCCAAAAAACAGAACCTGGGCTTTCTTCTCTGAAATGAAATAAATTCATTTCTTTTCCTAATTTTCTATGATCTCTTTTTTCTGCCTCTTCAATTCTTTTTAAATATTCATCAAGTTCTTTTTGGGATGGCCATGCTGTTCCATAAATTCTTTGCAACATTTCGTTTTTTGAGTCACCTCTCCAATACGCACCAGCAACTTTCATTAGCTTAAAATACTTTCCAATTTTTCCTGTTGAAGTTAGATGTGGTCCTCTACATAAATCATGCCATTTTCCATGAAAGTAGATGGATACTTCTTCTCCTTTTGGAATACTTTTGATTATTTCAGCTTTGTAAATTTCTCCAGCTTTTTTAAAATGCTCTATAGCTTTATCTCTTTCCCATACTTCTCTATGCGTTTGTTCATCTCTTTCAACAATTTCTTTCATTTTTTTTTCTATTTTTTGAAGATCTTCTTCAGTAAAAGTCTCTTTTCTCGCAAAATCATAATAAAAACCATTATCAATTACTGGTCCTATAGTTACTTGAGTTCCTGGAAAAAGTTCTTGTACTGCCATTGCTAAAACATGTGCTGTGTCATGTCTTATTGTTTCTATCCCTTCTTTATCTCTAGAAGTATAAATTTTTACAGAACAATCATTTTCTATTTCAAAGTTTAAGTCTCTTAAATTCCCATCAACACTTATTACTAATGCTTGTTTTGATAAAGATTTACTTATTTTCTCAGCAATTTTTAATCCGGTAACTTTCTTGTCAAAAGCTAGCGTATTTCCATCTGGCAATTTTATATTTGGCATTAATTTATTTTTTTAAATAGTTTTTTATACTCTGTGTACGTAGAAAAACACATTTTTTCAATTTCAAATTTTTTTACAACATGTTTTCTAGCTTCTGTACCCATTGATTCTAAAGTTTGACGGTCTAAATTTAATACATGAACTATTTTATCAGCTAATTTTTCAACATTTTTATTTTCAAATAAAAAACCTGTTTTATTATCTATTATTGTTTCTATTGAGCCACCAATATTGCTTGCAATAATGGGTTTTTCCATTGATTGTGCTTCCACTGATACTCTTCCAAAGGCCTCTGGTTCAATTGAAGCAGATACAACTATTCTTGAAACTTTATACGCTATTGGCATTAATTCACATTTTTCAATAAATTTTAAACTTTCATGAAGTCTGTATCTATCAACTAAACTTTCTAATTTTTTTTTATATATTTTTCTACCTTGATCGCTACCAAGTATTATAGCATAAAAGGGAAATTTATAATGTTCATTAATCCTATTTAAAGCTTCTATGAATAATTCTTGGCCTTTCCAAGATGTAAGTCGGCCAGGTAACAAAATTATAGGTCTATCGTTTTTGATTCCCCATTGCTTTATAATTTTTTCTTCATCTCTAAGATTGATTTTTGTTGAGTGAAAATATTCTGTATTTATTCCTCTAAATATAACCATAAATTTTTTTATTCCACTTACATAATCAGAGTAATTCTCATTAATATGTGAAAATATAAAATTTGAACCAGCAATAACTAGATCGGATCTTAACATTACTGAATTATAAAACTTTTTAATTTTATTATTAAAATTATATGTGCCGTGAAATGTAGTGACAAATTTTCTTCTTGTTAATCTTGTTGCAATTAGGCATGACCAAGCTGGTGCTCTGCTTCTTGCGTGGACAATATCAATATTAAAAATCAAAATAACTATAGATAATATTATTGAATTAATTAACATCAAAATTGGATTTTTGGATTGTACAGGCAGACGAATAAGTTTTACTTTTTTTTTATTTAAATATTTTATTAACTCTCCACCACTTGTTACAACAAAAGATCCTACCTTATTCTCTGCCAAATAATGTGCAAGGTCGTAACATCCTGTTTCGGCACCACCATATCCAAGTCTAGGAATTACTTGTAAAACTTTTAATTTTGATGACATATGATAAAATAGTATAATATCAGAATAGTTCTATAAAACTTACATGAAAAAATATAAATTTATTAAAATTTCCAAAACTAAAAAACTCAGATATATAGGCAATTATTTCAAAAAAAACCTATATATAATTTTCCTTCATGGCTTTGCTTCTGATATTGAGGGAAAAAAACCAAATTCACTTAAAAAATATGCAGTAAAAAAAAGGCTAGGTTTTTTAGCTATAGAATATTCAGGACATGGAAAATCTTCAGGAAAATTTACTAGTGGAAATATAAGCACTTGGGTAAATGATGCAAAAAAATCAATAAAAAAAATCGTAAAAGGTAATAATTTTATTTTGGTTGGGTCGAGTATGGGATCATGGCTTTCTTTAATTTTATTCAAATATTTTAAAAAACAAATTAAAGGATTTGTTGGAATAGGGTCTGCCCCTGAGTTTACATCAAGACTAATGTGGAAAAAATTTAATAAAAAAATAAAATATGAAATTATTAAAAATAAAGTTTATAAAATAAAAATTGAGAATTATGAATATATGATAAGCCATCAATTAATTAAAGATGGGAAAAAAAACAAAAATAAAGTTTTGAACAAAAAAATTGAGTCAGATATTTACGTAACCATGATACATGGAAAAAAAGATGAAGTTGTGCCAGTTCATTATTCAAAAAAAGTTCTTAATATTTTTACTCAAGCAGAAAAAAAGCTTAAAATAGTTAAAAAAGGTGACCATAGTTTATCATCAAATAAAAATCTAAAATTAATTATAAAAGAATTAAATCTGATTGTTCAAAAAATTATTAACTAGCTATACCAATATTTTTTTTATTAGATAATGGATTTTCAAGTTTATCTATCATTTCTTTTGGACAAACTTGGTAAAAATGTTCTAACTCATTTTCAAAATTATCTAAAATTTTTTTTGAATGCTTAGATTTTGTTTCTGTATAATGTTTTAATATTAATTCTTTTAAAAATTTTTTCCAATAATCAGTATCTAGCCTTTGCCAAACAACTGTTTCGGGGTTGACTTTTTTTTCAAAATCATTTTTTTCATCATAAATAAACGCCATACCACCGGTCATTCCTGCAGCAAAATTATCTCCAACATCACCTAAAATTACCGCATTTCCGCCTGTCATATATTCACAACCATTTGAATCACATCCTTCAATAACTGAGTTAGCACCCGAATTTCTGACTGCAAATCTTTCTCCAGCTTGCCCTGAGGCAAATAAAAAACCGGACGTCGCACCATACAAAACAGTATTTCCGATGATAGTATTTTGATTTGATATCAAATTACTTTCATCTTGCAGACTTATAGAAATTGTAGCTCCAGATAAGCCTTTTCCCACATAATCATTCGCGTCTCCTTTAAGATTTAATTTTAGACCTTGTGCTGCAAAGGCACCGAAGGACTGTCCTGCTGATCCAATAAAATTAAGAGTAATTAGATTTTCATCTAATTTTTTTTCGCCAAATTTTTTATATAAATTGTAAGAAATTCTTGTTCCTACAGCTCTATTTGTATTTTCAATTTTATAATTTTTTTTAATTGGATCCTTTTTGTTTATTGATTCCTCAATTTCAGGCCAAATTTTTTGATCAATAGTTCCTGGAACCTGGATTATAGAACTATTTTCACAATACCTTTTATTTTCTCCAGGATCGGCTTGCACAAAAAGAGGATTTAGGTCGAGATCATCTAGATTCGGAGAACCTTTGTTTACCTGTTTTAAAAGATCTGTTCTACCTATAACCTCATTCAAATTCTTAAAACCAAGCCTAGCCAAAATTTCTCTAACTTCTCTAGCAATAAAAGTGAAAAGATTCACTATTTTGTCTGGAGTTCCGCTAAATTTTTTCCTTAACTCTTCATCTTGAGTACAAATACCAACTGGACAGGTATTTGAATGACATTGTCTTACCATAATGCATCCCATTGCAACTAATGCTGTAGTGGCTATACCAAATTCTTCTGCTCCCATCATAGCTGCTATAACTATGTCTCTTCCGGTTTTAATTCCTCCATCTGTTCTCAATGTTACTGAATGTCTAAGATTATTTAATGTTAATACTTGGTTTGCTTCAGTTAAACCCATTTCCCAAGGTACACCTACATATTTAACACTTGTTTGAGGTGTAGCTCCAGTACCTCCATTATGACCAGAAATCAAAATAATATCTGCTTTTGCTTTTGCGACTCCTGCGGCTATAGTTCCAACTCCTGATGAAGCAACTAATTTTACTCCGACTCTAGCATTTGGATTAATTTGTTTTAAATCATATATAAGCTGAGCTAAATCTTCTATAGAGTAGATATCATGATGAGGGGGAGGAGATATTAAAGTCACTCCAGGTGTTGAATGTCTTAGTTTTGCAATTTCTTTAGTAACTTTAAAACCTGGGAGCTGGCCTCCTTCACCGGGTTTAGCCCCTTGTGCAATTTTAATTTCTATTTCGTTACAATTATTTAAATAATTTATTGTTACACCAAATCTAGCTGAGGCTATTTGTTTTACTCTTGAATTGGCTGAATCTCCATTGTCTAACTTTTTAAATCTTTTCTCATCTTCACCTCCTTCTCCGCTGCAAGAAGCACCTTTAATTCTATTCATAGCTATTGCTAAAGTTTCATGAGCTTCTTTGGACAAGGCTCCATGTGACATGCTTCCACTTCCAAAACGTTTGAGTATATTTTCTACTGGCTCAACCTCAGAAATATCGATAGAATTTTTTAAATATCTTTGTCTAAAATCAGTTAAATCTCTTAGATTTATTGGTGGCAAATCATATATACCTTTTGCATATTTTTTATATAAATCGTAAGAATTTTTTGTAACCGATGTTTGAAGTAGATGAATTAAATTTCCTTGGTACTGATGCGTTTCTCCATTTTTTCTAAATTTGTAAAGGCCACCAATAGGTAAAATGTTTGAATTATTTTCAAAAGCGCTCTGATGATTTGTTTTAATTTTTTTTTCTATTCCTGTTAATCCGATTCCTGAAATTTTTGACAGCACTCCTGGAAAATATTCATTTACAATAGTTCTGCTTAGACCTACAGTTTCAAAATTACAGCCACCTCTGTAAGAACTAATTACAGATATGCCCATTTTAGACATAATTTTTAATAAACCGTAGTTGACTGACTTTACATATTTTCTAACACATTCATCATAGGTTAGCTTTGGAAAAAGTTTTTTTTGAAATCTTTGATAAATACTATCTAAAGCAAGATAAGGATTTACAGTTGTAGCTCCAACACCAATCAAAGTTGCAAATGAATGAGTATCTAATGCTTCGCCAGTTTGAACATTTATAGAAACATATCCTCTTAGCTTTAAATTAATTAAATGAGTATTTATTGCACCAATGCATAAAAGCATTGGCATTGGCATTTTGTTTTCTGATATATTTTTATCTGATAGTACTATTTGAGTATTTCCTTGCCTTACAGCAATTTCTGACTCTTTTTTTATTTTTTCTATAGCATTTTCTAAGGTTTCATCATCAACAAATGTGCAATCTATTAGTTTATGGTTATCACCAAAGTAAGATAAAAATTTTTCAAACTGTGAATTAGATAATATTGGACTTTCTAAAACATAAATATTTTTTTCTGTTAAATTATTAAAATCTAGAATATTTCCTAGATTACCAAATCGTGTTTTTAGACTCATTACTTTATTTTCTCTTAAAGAATCTATTGGTGGGTTTGTAACTTGACTAAAATTTTGTCTAAAATAGTGATATAATGGTCTATACTTATCAGACAAAACTGCCAAAGGAGTATCGTCACCCATTGAACCAGTAGCTTCTTTTTCATCTTCTACCATTGGATGCAAAATTAACTCTAAATCTTCTAAGCTATAACCAAAACAATGTTGTTTTTGCCTTAATTCATTACTTTCAAAAATGTTTTTTTCATTTTTAATTTGAAATTTTTTATCCAAGTCAATTATTTGATTATTAAAATCTTTATACTCTTTTGCTAAGTAATTTTTTATTTGATTATTTGTATAAACTTTTCCTTTATCTATTCTGACACCTAAAATATCTCCTGGACCTAATCTTCCTTTAGATACAATTAATTTTTCATTAAATTCAATCATTCCTGTTTCGGATCCAGCAAAAAGTAATTTATCTTTTGTTACAGAATATCTAAGTGGTCTTAAACCATTTCTATCATTTGCAACTATCACCCATTCATTATCTGTAGCAGCTATTGCTGCTGGACCATCCCAAGGTTCCATTGTGCTATTAAGAAAATTAAATAAATGTCGCTGATCTTTTGATAAAATTTTACTTTTTTTTGACCATGCATCAGGAATTAACATTAGTTTTGCTAAAGGAGCAGATTGTCCAGATATATTTAATAGTTCAAAAACATTGTCTAAGGACGCAGAGTCTGAATTGCCTGATGGAATTACTGGTTTAAGATTTTCAATATTATCAAATATAGGGCTAAACATTTCTTGCTCGTGAACTTTCATCCAATTAATATTGCCTTTTAGAGTGTTGATTTCACCATTATGAGCTAATGCTCTAAATGGCTGAGCCAAATCCCAACTTGGAGCAGTATTTGTAGAAAATCTTTGATGGAAAATTGCAAATCTAGATATAAATCTTTCATCTTTTAAATCAGGATAAAAATCAGAAAGCGCTTCCGCTAAAAACATTCCTTTATAGATAATTGATTTAGAACTAAATGAACAAATATAAAAACTGTTTAAATTATTAACTACGGCTTCCTTCTCTATTTTTCTTCTGGACTCATACAATTTTATTTCTAACTTTTTTCCAGTAATTAATTTATCATTATGATTAAATAAAACTTGTGCTATTTCAGGCCTAGTTAATTCTGCTTTTTCTCCTAAAACTTTTGGATTAACCGGAACCTGTCTCCATCCATAAATATTAAAATTACTTTTAGTGAGGATACTTTCTATAATTGTTCTACATTGTTCTTGTGCCGGATAATTATTTCTAGGAAGAAATACCATTCCAACACAAACTTCTGAATTATCATGTGAATGGCCTGTATTTTCTATTTTTTCTATAAAAAAATCTTGAGGTATTTCAACATGGATTCCAGCTCCATCTCCAGTCTTACCGTCTGCATCAACTGCTCCTCTATGCCAAACAGCCTTTAATGCTTCAATTCCGTACTCAACTACTTTTCTTGATTTTTTTCCTTCTGTAGAAGCAACGAGTCCTACTCCACAAGCATCATGTTCTTGACTTTCTGAATAAACATTATTTTTTTTTAATAAATTTAAATTTTTTTCTCTAATTTTTATCATGCAACTTTTTTCTTTTTTTCATCATTTATTTTTAAATACTTGCTGATTGACATGGCTGCGTCTCTTCCATCTTTAATCGCCCAAACAACTAATGAAGCTCCTCTTACAATATCTCCTGCAGCAAAAACACCTTGTAAATTAGTTTCCATTGTATCAAAATCAGTTTTAATTGTTCCCCATCTAGTAACCTGAAGATTTGTTTCGTTAAATAAATATGGGAGGTTTTCTGGATCAAATCCAAGAGCTTTGATTACAATATCTGCTTTTAAACTAAATTCTGAATTATTTTCAACAACTGGCTTACTTCTTCCGCTTTCGTCAGGTTCACCTAATAATAGCTACAAATTTAGCAAATTTTGAAGTTGGTTCATTAGAACTCGATATAGGTCTTCATTTAGGTTCTTTGCTAGCAATAATTTTTTATTTTAGAAAAGATTTAGTGAATATTTTTCATAATAAAGATTTAGCATACTTAATTTTTATTGGATCAATTCCGTTAATAACATTTGGATATTTTTTATATTTTACAGGATTAATTAATCATCTGAGAAATATCGAAATTATTGCATGGACAACGTTAATTTTTAGCTTTTTACTTTATTATTCAGATAAATTTAAAGTTGAAAAAAAAATTGAAAAAGATTTAAAAATCAAAAATATTATAATAATAGGTCTATTCCAAGTGCTGGCTTTAGTGCCAGGAGTAAGCAGATCAGGTATAACAATAACTAGTGGTAGATTTTTAAATTTTAGCAGATTTGACTCATCAAAAATTTCTTTTTATCTTTCTATACCAGCGTTAGCGGGTGCTAGCTGCTTGGGTTTAAAAGATATATGGAATGAAGGAATTGAATTGAATAATTTAATATTATTCTCAATATTTTTTTCCTTTATTTTCTCATACTTTACAATAAAATTTTTTTTATTATATGTAAAAAATTTTTCTCTAAATTACTTCGTGTACTATAGAATCTTTTTAGCTTTAATTTTATTTACGATTATTTATAGTTAACTTTTTTTATCTCAGGCATCAATTGGGAAAACAAAACGCCAATTAAGATAAAAGAACAACCTAAAATATTATTTAAATTTAATACTTGGCTTAATAAAATCCATGCTGCAATAGTGGCAAAAACACCTTCTAATGAAAAAATTATCGCGGCGGGTGCTGGAGTAATGTTTTTTTGAGCATAAATTTGTAATACAAAAGCAAAACCGCCTGATAAAATTCCAGCATAAAGAATCTGAAACTTATGAATTAAAATATTTTCAATTATTAATTCTTCAAAAATTAAACTTAAAATTACTGAACAAACTGAAACAACTAAGGTTTGTATTAAACCAATTAAAATAGGTGTATTAAATTCCTTTATAATTTTACCAATAAATATTATATGTAATGCCCAAAAAATAGCACAAATAACAACAAGAGAATCACCAAGTCTAATTGTTGCATCTTGAAAATTGGTTAATAAGTAACCGCCAATTACACAAAGTATTGCAGAAGGCCAAACACTCCAATGAATATTTTTCTTAAAAAGAAAAAAAACAATTATAGGCACCATCGGCACATAAAAGATTGTAAAAAATGCTGCGTTTGCAACATCTGTATAAAGCAATGCTACCTGTTGAAATACAGAAGCTAAAAATAAAAAAATTCCAATCAAAATTGAAAGATACAGAAATCTATTTTTATCTTTAGAAATAATTTTTTTTGTTACTGATTTTTCTAATATTAAATAGAGTGGAATTAGAGCTACAAATCCAACAAAAAATCTTACAGCATTAAAAGTGTATGGACCTATCTTTTCCATGCCTGTTTCTTGTGCAATAAAAGTTGTTCCCCAAATAAAAGTGCAAAGTAATGCACTAATAATAGAAACTGGCTTGGACATGGTCATATCGCCAATTTATAAGCAAAATTTTTACCAAGATTTTCTTTTAAATCATTACAAAATCTAGCAGCTTCTGCTCCATCTATAATTCTGTGATCATATGATAGCGACAATGGTAGCATAATTCTTTTTTTAAATTCATTATCAATATAAACTTGCTTATAATATTTTTTACCAATACCGAGTATTGCAACTTCTGGATAGTTGATTATTGGAGTAAAGAAGGAGCCACCAATTCCTCCTAAGCTAGTAATAGTAATAGATCCACCAAAAAATTCCTTTTTATCAATTTTTAATTTTCTACACTTGTCACTAATTTCTTTTAGATGCTCACTCAATTGATTAAAATTTTTTTTATCTGCATCTCTAATTTTAGGAACCATTAAACCATGCTTTGTATCAACAGCAATTCCAATGTGAAAATATTTTTTTAATGTAATTTTACCTTTTTCTATATCATCAATTGATGAATTAAAATTTGGAAATTTTTTTAATGAAGAGACTAGTGATTTTATAATAAAAACAAGTGGAGTAATTTTTTTTGTTTCACCAGTAATTCGATCCTTCAATGATAATCTAAATTCTTCTAATTCTGAAATATCGGCTTCATCATGGTGAGTGACATGTGGTATTGATTTCCAGGAATTTGTAAGATTTGGCGCAGCTATTCTTTTAATTCTTGGCATGTCAATCACTTCAACTTCGCCAAAATCAGAGTGATCAAATTCTACTTTTAAATTTATTTTCTCTTTATCATTTTCATTGTCTATTTTTGGATTGTTTAATTTGTTATTAATATAATTTTTAACGTCATCATTGGTAATTCTTCCAGCTCTTTCTGTTCCTGAGATTTCACTTATATTTGCTCCAAGTTCTCTAGCAAATTTTCTTGTTTTTGGAGTTGCAAATATTTTTTTATTAATAGACATAGACTATAATTTTGTAGGAATTGGTTTGTCTGGATTAATATTATATTTTTTTATTGCGTCATTTGCATATTTTGAAGAAATTAGCTGCTCCCTTGCTAATACACTTAATGAATAAGTTACTATATGTTCTTTATCTACTTCGAAAAATTTTCTTAAATTTTTTCTAGTATCACTTCTGCCGTACCCATCTGTTCCAAATGAATAAAAACTTTTACTTGTAAATGGTCTTATTTGATCAGCATTTAAACGAATGTAATCTGAGGCAGCTAGTACTGGTCCTTCAGTATCTAACAAGCATTCTTCGATAAAATTTTTCTTATTTTTTTCATCTGGATTTAATAAATTATATCTTTCAATTTCAATAGCATCTTTTCTTAATTCACTGAAACTCGTAACACTCCAAACATTACTATCAATTTTATAATCATTCTGTAATATTTCTGCAGCTTTGATCATTTCTCTTAAAATAGTCCCTGATCCAAGCAATTGTATTTTTGTTTTTTTATGATTTTTAAATTCTTTAAATAAGTACATGCCTTTTAATATGCCCTCTTCGGTAGTTTTATCTTTTGGTATAGCAGGATGAGAATAGTTTTCATTCATAGTAGTAATATAATAAAAAATATTTTCTTGTTTTTCATACATTCTTCTAAGGCCATCTCTAAAGATTACTGCAAGTTCATAACCAAAAGTAGGGTCATAGGATTTACAATTAGGTATTACTGACGACAGAATGTGACTATGTCCGTCGCCATGTTGTAACCCTTCGCCCGCTAAAGTTGTTCTGCCTGACGTAGCACCAATTAAAAATCCTCTTGTTTGGTTATCTCCAGCAGCCCAGGCAAAATCCCCTGTTCTTTGAAATCCAAACATAGAGTAAAACAAATATATTGGTATCATTGATATATCATGATTTGCATAAGAAGTTCCTGCGGCAATCCATGAAGACATTGCTCCAGCTTCAGTAATACCTTCCTCTAAGACTTGTCCTTTGATATCTTCTCTATAAGAACTTAATTGTTCTGAGTCTACTGGCTCATATTTTTGACCTTCATGAGCATAAATACCTATTTTCTGAAAAAAACCTTCCATGCCAAATGTTCTTGCTTCATCAGGTATAATTGGAACTAAACGAGGAGCTACGTTTTTATCTCTTAATAAACTTGTTAACATTCTTACCAGTATCATAGTTGTGGACATTTCTTTTTTACCTGTAGACTCTTTCATTGCGCTAAAAACATCTTCTGGTGGAGTTTTTATAGCTTTTGCAAAAGACGATCTTTCTGGAATATTGCCTCCTAATTTAATTCTACATTCTTTTAAGTATTTTATTTCTGCAGAATTTTCTGAAGGTTTATAATATTCAATATTTTTTACTTGCTTATCTGTTAATGGGACATCAAATCTATCTCGATAATATAATAAATCTCCTTCATCTAGTTTTTTTTGTTGATGTGTTATATTTATACTTTCTCCAGATTTACCCATGCCATATCCTTTGATCGTTTTTGCAAGAATAACTGTTGGTGTGCCTTTATTTCTCATTGCTAAATCGTAAGCTGCATAAACTTTATGGGGATCATGTCCACCTCTATTAAGTTTCCAAATATCTCTATCTGTCATCTGAGATACTAAATCTAATAGCTCAGGATACTTTCCAAAAAATTTTTCTCTCACATAAGCTCCTCCTTTAGCTTTAAATGCTTGATACTCACCATCAACGGCTTCACCCATTCTTTTTATTAATAATCCTGATTTATCTTTAACAAGCAAAGAATCCCAGTACGAACCCCAGATGACTTTAATTACATTCCATCCTGCTCCTCTAAATATTCCTTCAAGCTCTTGAATTATTTTTCCATTGCCTCTTACAGGACCGTCAAGTCTTTGTAAGTTACAATTAATTACAAAAATTAAATTATCTAACTTTTCTCTTGCAGCCAATCCGATCGCACCTAAAGATTCTGGTTCGTCAGTTTCTCCATCTCCAAGAAAGCACCAGATTTTTCTTCCTTCATCTTTTAATAAACCTCTATTTATAAGATATTTATTAAATCTAGCTTGATAGATTGACATTATTGGTCCCAGACCCATTGAAACGGTCGGGAATTGCCAAAATTTTGGCATTAACCATGGATGAGGATATGATGATAAGCCACCGGGATTAACTTCCTGTCTAAATTTATCTAATTCTTTTTCTTTAATTCTTCCTTCTAAAAATGCTCTTGCATACATTCCTGGAGCGCTGTGTCCTTGAAAATAAATTAAGTCTCCACCAAATTTATTATTTTTAGCTCTCCAAAAATGATTCATACCAACATCGTATAAAGTTGCCGCAGATGCAAAAGTTCCTATATGACCACCTAATTCCGGATTTTTTTTATTTGCTCTTACTACCATTGCAGCAGCATTCCATCTAATTAAGGATCTTATTTTTCTTTCAATATTTTGATCTCCTGGAGATTTTGTTTCTTCTTCAGGTGAAATTGTATTTATATAAGGAGTATTTCTTGACAAAACCAAATCTGATCCTTCTTTATACGAATGATCTATTAGTTTTTTTATCAAAAATTGAGCTCTATGTTTTCCATCTTTTTCAAGAACTGCAGAAAGTGACTCCATCCACTCATTTGTTTCTATAGGATCAATATCACCATTTTTTACGATCTCAATTTTTTCGTCCCTTTTTTTATTTAGGTTTGTAGTATTTGGATTTTTAACTTCTTCTTTTAAAACTAAAGTTTTCTCTGCTTCTTGTATAATTTTTTCGGTAGCGGGTGGTATTTTTTCTTCAATTTTCTTTTGTGGTATTTCATCTGATTTAAGATTATTTTTTAATGTAATGAGCAAGTCTCCTTTTGATACTTTATCTCCAATCTTCACATTAACATTTTCTACTACTCCCTCAAAAATTGATGGTACTTCAACGCTAGATTTGTCGCTTTCTAAAGTAACTATTGGGTCATTTTTTTTTATTTTTTTTCCTGGCTGTACTAAAATTTCAATAATTTCTACTTTTTCAAAATCACCTATATCAGGAACTAGTAATTTATTTTGCATTAAACAACCTTGATTCTAGTCAGTTATTATTAAATTCATAGTAAAATTATTTGGACACAATTATATCAACTTTTAGTCATGGTAAAATGAGTAATTATATCATGTTCATAAATATAATAAAAAAAATGAAATTGTTAAATAATACTAGAAATTTAGACGGTAGATTTTGGATACAAAAATTGTTGCTAAAGAAAAGTTTAAATTCTTTAAAATATTAATCTCTTTCTATACACATTGCAATTCCCATACCACCGCCAATACATAAGGTTGCCAAGCCTTTTTTTGCATTTCTTCTAATCATTTCATGAATTAATGTAACTACAATTCTGCTACCTGAAGCGCCTATAGGATGACCTAAAGCTATTGCACCACCATTGACATTAACTTTTTCAATAGGAATTTTTAATTCTTTAATAACAGCAATACTTTGTGCAGCAAATGCTTCATTGGACTCGACCAAATCTAAATCTTCTATATTCCATTTTGCTTTCTTCAAAGATTTTTTTGATGCAGGTATTGGTCCTGAACCCATTAAAGCTGGCTCTACTCCGCATGTTGCCCATGATACAATTTTAGCTAGTGGTTTAAGACCTCTTCTTTCAGACTCCTCTCTACTCATTAACATTACAGCTGCGGCACCATCATTTATTCCAGATGAATTGCCAGCGGTTACTGTTCCATTTTTTTTAAAAACTGACTTAAGTTTTGAAAGAGATTCTAATGTTACTCCATATCTAGGATATTCATCTGTTAAAGAATCATCATCAATTATTTCACCATTAAATTTTTTGTTTTTTATTGCTTCTAGAGCTTTTGTTTGGGATGACACTGAAAATAAATCTTGTTCTTTTCTAGTAATATCCCATTTCTCTGCAACATTTTCTGCTGTTATGCCCATGTGATAGTTATTGAATGCATCGATTAGACCATCTTTGAGCATCACTTTTTGTTTACAATTAGTCATACTTTCCTGTCCTCCGGCAATAATTACTTTTGAATCGCCTAGTAGGATAGATTGATATCCTGAAACTATCGCTCTTAATCCAGAGCCACATACTTGATTTATTAAATAACTAGTTTTATCTTTAGGTATTCCGGCTCTAACCGCTGCTTGTCGTGCAGGGTTCTGTCCTGTATCGCCAGTTAAAACTTGACCAAAAATAACTTCATCTACTAATTGTGGTTCAATTTTTGATTTATTTAAAATATTTTTTATTACTTTTTCCCCTAGATCGTGAGCTTGAAATTTACTAAACATACCTTTATATCGCCCAATTGCTGTACGAAGTGCACTGGTAAAAACTATATCTTTAGAATTTTTTGTCATACAAATACAATAGTTGCTAAATTACAAAATTACATTAAAAAATGTATGTGGTATATTAATACCAGTGTTGCGCCTGTAGCTCAATTGGATAGAGCGCTTGGCTACGGACCAGGAGGTTCTGGGTTCAACTCCTAGCAGGCGCGCCAAAATATGAAATAAATATGAAAATATCTTTACAAAAAGCTGTTATATATTTTTTTGTAGTAGTTTTAGTTATACTCATAATAATCTCATTAACGATTTAGATAATGAATAAAAAATTCGAACAAATAAGTATTAAATCTAGTTTTATGAAGCATAATGGTGGATTATTATTTAGAGAGATATCTAAAAATCAATTTGAATTCAAAACAAAAATTAAAAAAACTCATTTAAATACTGCTGGAATTACTCATGGTGGTTATATTTCTTCTATTATAGATTCTGGCGCAGGAACTGGAGCATTTAGAGCATCTAAAAGTTCACGTTGTGTTACAATTTCTTTGAATATAAATTTTATTTCTTCAACTAAACTGGATGATGAAATTATTGGTTTTGTAAAAGTTTTAAAGCGAACAAAGTCTATGGTATTTTTAATATGTCATCTTAAAAGTAATAAAAAAATAATAGCTTCTGCTTCTGGAATTTGGAAAATTCTTAAAAAGTAATTTTTCTTCTATAATTTAAATATCCAAAAATAATTAACAGTATTGTGGCAAATGGATAAACAATAGCTTTATTTGGTCTATCTAAATTTTCTATCTTAAATTCACTAATAATATCTCCCATTTCAAGCCCTTGTTTTTTTGCCAAGCCATTCCATTTTATTGTATCAACTACAATTCTATTTTCTTCTTTTATTAAATTAACACCGTAGTCTTCTAAATTAAAATTTTTTTCAAAACTATTTTTTTTAATAACAAATAATTTATATCGTTCACCATACTCACTTAATCTAGTTACTTTTAAATGAACTTCCCTATTTGGTTCTAAATTTATTGAGTTAATATTTTCAAAACTTTTATAATCATATTTAGGATAAAATTTATTAAGAACAAAATCCGGTGACAAAAAAGATATTGAAATAATTAAAAAAATGATAATTTCATACCAACGAAGTTTATTAAAAAACCATCTTTGAGTAGCTGCAGTAAAAACTAATATTCCAACTAAAGATGTTATAATTACTATCAAAGCATGCCAGATGTTATCTACTCCTATTAAAAGTAATTCATGATTAAATAAAAAAACTATAGGAAGAATGCCAGTTCTTAAACTGTACCAAAAAGCTTGTACTCCAGTTCTAAGCGGATCTCCTCCTGAAATTCCTGCTGCAGCATAAGAAGCAAGACCTACTGGTGGTGTTACATCAGCCATTAATCCAAAGTAAAACACAAACAAATGTACAGCAATAATTGGAAAGATAAATCCAGAGGCATTTCCTACATCAACTAAAACCATCGCCATTAATGATGCTACAACAACATAATTTGCAGTTGTTGGAAGCCCCATTCCTAATAACAAACACAAAACTATAGTTAACAATATTAAAATTATAACATTGTCTCTAGCAACAGATTCTATAACTATAATTAAATTTGTACTTAAACCTGTGGATCCTACTGCTCCAACAATAACACCCGCAGTTGCTATAGCAATTCCAACGGCAACCATATTTATTGCTCCCTTTTGAAATCCCACTATAGTTTGATTGAACCAAACTTTTAATGCTTCTTTAAAATTTCTTTGTTTGATTATTATATTTATTAAATTTACTAAAATGAGAGCGTTTGTTGCATAAAATATTGAATATGCAGCAGTAAATCTTAGATAAACCAACAAATATATTAAAACAAAAATTGGGATTAAAAAATGTAAACCTGACAAAAAAGTCTTCTTTAAATTTGGCACATCTTTTTCTTCCATTCCTTTAAGATTTAATTTTAAAGCTTCAAGGTGAGAAATATAAAATAAAGCAATATAAGATATAACGGCAGGCAAAAAAGCATGTTTAACTACTTCAAAATAAGTAACTCCTATAAAGCTTGCCATAACAAATGCAGCTGCACCCATAACTGGTGGCATTATTTGCCCATTTACAGAAGATGAAACTTCAATAGCACCAGCTTTTTCTTTAGAAAAACCAGTTTTTTTCATAATAGGAATCGTAAAAGTTCCTGTTGTAACTGTATTAGCAACCGATGAACCTGATATCATGCCTGTCATACCAGATCCTAAAATAGCTGCTTTAGCAGGACCACCTCTCATTTTTCCAACCATAGCAAAAGCTAAATTTAAAAAATATTGTCCACCACCAGCAGTTTCTAAGAGAGCACCAAATAAAACAAATAAAAATATAAAATCGACTGAAACTCCAATTGGAATTCCAAATATAGCTTCCTGATCAAACCATTGAAATCCAACAAGTCTTTTTAACGAAAGTCCTCCATGAGAAATTATATCTGGTGCATATTGTCCAAAATATGAAAATAATAAAAAACATACTGCAATTACAACTAAAGGTATTCCAATTACTCTTCGAGTTGCTTCGAGTAGAATCAATATTCCAATCGATCCAATAATTAACTCTATTGGTATAATATATTCTCCTAAGGTAATTTTTAAAAGAATACCTCCCCTATCTACCATTTGATCATAAAAAAAATAAATATAAAGACAGCAAAAAGCTCCTAGGACACTTATTAAAACATCTATGATTGTAATTTTTTTTGATCTTGAAATAGGAAATATTAAAAATGCCAATAATAATGCAAAACCTAAATGTATAGCTCTTGCTGGCAAACCTTTGAACATTCCAAAATCAAACATGAATGGAAATGGAGATGCATACCATAATTGAAACAAAGACCAAATGATAGCGATGGTTGCAACAATTTTTAAATGTAGGCCTGTAAGATTTCTAGTCGGGGATAAATCCTCATGAATTTTACTTTCAATGTTTGACTCGGGTTTTTGATTCATTTGTGAAGAATACTTTACTACAAAAAAAAGGCCCAATAAATATATTGGGCCTTTTAAATTTAATTTAATCTACTTGTATTACATTAATCCAGCTTCTTTATAGTATCTAACTGCTCCTTCATGTAAAGGTGCTGATAAACCATCAGCTATCATATCTTCCTTTTTTAAAGGTGCAAAAGCAGGATGTTGTTTTCTAAAATCATCAAAATTTTCAAAAACTGCTTTTACAACTAAATAAACAAGATCTGCTTCAACGGCATTACTAGTAACTACAGTAGCTTTAACTCCAAAAGTAGTTACATCTTTTTTTTGTCCAGTATATGTACCTTTAGGTATTGTTGCTGAAGCATAATAATCTGCACCATCAATTAGACCTTGAACAGGTCCACCTGTTAAATTAATTGGCAATGCTTTAGCTCCGCAAGTAGCAGCTTGCTCCATAGCACCATTTGGAAATCCAACTGAATATCCAAAAGCATCTATTTTACCATCACAAAGTGCTTTAACTTGTTCAGATGAAGTAAGTTCAGTTACAGATTTAAAGTAACTATTATCTACTCCCATTGCTTTCATAAGCTCTTCCATTGTTCCTCTTTGCCCAGAACCGGGGTTACCTATGTTAACAACTTTACCTTTTAAACCATTAAAGTCTTTAACTTTTGCTTTTTTTCTAGCCCAAATTTGGAAAGGTTCGTTGTGAACTGAAAAAACAGCTCTTAATCCTTCAAACTGTTTTCCTTCCCATTTACTTGAACCATTAACAGCATGAAATTGCCAGTCAGATTGAGCTACACCGAATTGAAACTCGCCATCTTTGATTTGACCAATATTGTAATTTGATCCACCAGTTGATGGAGCTGTACATCTGTAAGCTTTATCTATACCTTTTTTTCTTCCATGTTCTTTTGCTATTGCAGATTTATGCAACATTTTACAAATTGCGTTTCCAGTTTGGAAGTAAACTCCAGTTGGTCCGCCTGTTCCTATCGTGAAAAACTCTGCAGATTTTGCAACTGTTGTAAATGACAACGATGCTACAAAAATCAAAAGAGCACTCGATAAGGAAGTAAGTATTTTTTTCATTTTCCCCTCCGCTATTGTTATTTTAGAACGATTCTAATCAAAACTTTGGGGATGAGTCTATAAAAAAATTAAGTTGATTCAGCCCAGTCTTTTAGTCTTTTTGTGCCTTCAACTATCTTTGGAGCAAATTTATGAACTAATTTATTATCTAATTTATTTTGATTTGACAAATTATCCATAAAATTTTTTCCATCAAAATCAGTAAAGCTTAATCTAGCAATAAGTTTATTCTTAAGGAAACCAAAGTCTGAACCTGGCAATAATGCAACTCCCGTATTATCCAGTAAATTTGTGCACATTTCTTCTGAGTTTTTAAACTTCATATCCAAAAATTCAGGCATTAGATAAAAGCCTCCTTGAGGTTTATTAATTAAAATTTTATTGGATCTTAAGTTTTCATAGACATATTCTCCAACTAACTTAAGAATTTTTCTTGAATTATTTAAATAATTACTATGGTCATTTTGATAGGCTGCAATAGCTGCATACTGAATTGGGGCACTAACTGATGAAAATGTTTCACTTGCAAGAACTTTCAATGAATTTTTCAATTTAGCTAATTCATTAGGAATAACAAAGTGTCCTAATCTCCATCCACCTGCTGCACACCATTTACTAAGGCCACTACTTATAATTGTTTGTTCAGGACAATAATTTGAAATAGATTTAAAAGTATCACCAAAAGATAATTCTGCATAGATTTCATCTGACAAAACTAAAATATTATTTTTTTTAACAATTCTACTTATTTCTTCTAAGTTTTCACAAATTTGTCCTGATGGATTATTAGGTGAATTTAAAAATAACAAATAATTTTTATCTCTATTTTTTGAAATAATCTTTTCAATATCTTCAGAGGTTGGAAACCAATTTTTTTCTCTATTAGTTTCTAACCAATGCACTTTGTTTCTTCCTAAAATTGCTTGTGGTTCGTATGATACCCAGCTAGGGATAGGTAATATAACCTCACCATCAAAAAGCATTTGTAATAAAAACATTAATTCTTTAGTACCAGGTCCTATTAAAATATTATCGGCTTTATAGTTATAATTTTTCCTAGATGATTCAAATTTTGCTATTACTTCTCTTAATTCAAGCAAGCCTTGCATAGGTAAATATTTATTTCGAAAAGAATTTTTTTTTAATTCTAAATTAACATCCTCTGGTATTTCAAAAGGAGATTGGCCAAAACCAAATTTAAAAATCTGTTTTCCTTTTAATTCCAATTCCTTAGATATCTCATTTATTCTTAAGGTTGATGATATTTTTAAATTTTTTACTACTTCTTTAATCATTTAAATTTTTAATTCCTCTAAATTCTTAAACTCTTTTAATATTTCTGGGTTTGCTAAAGCCTGAATATTTTTTACATTATTACCATCTATTATACTTTTTACAGCTAATTCAACAATTTTTCCATTTTTGGTTCTTGGAATATCTTTTACACTTAATATTTTTGATGGCACATGTCTTGGGGATGCATCTTTTTTAATCAACTTTCTAAGTTTTTCTATAAGAATTTTATCGAGTGTGAATGGTTCATTTAAAACAACAAATAAAATTATTCTAACATCATTATCCCAGTTTTGGCCTACAACAATTGCCTCTTTTATTTCTTTAAAACCTTCCACAACAGAATAAATTTCTGATGTGCCTAATCTAACTCCACCTGGGTTTAAAGTGGCATCTGATCTTCCATAGATTATATATCCACCCGTTTTTTTTCTCTCTGCATAATCTCCATGATGCCATACGTTTCTATATCTATTAAAATATGCCTTTTTATATTTTAAATTTTTTTCATCATTCCAAAACCTTTTCGGCATCGAAGGAAATGAATTTTTACAAACTAATTCACCTTTTTTATTTAATATAGATTTTCCTTTTTCATTAAAAATATCTACATCCATACCAAGTCCATTATTCTGAATTTCTCCTCTCACAACAGGACTATATATATTGCCTAAAACAAAACATGACACAATGTCGGTACCTCCAGATATTGATGCTAGATGTATATTTTTTTTAATATTTTTATAAACATAATCAAATCCATCTTCAGATAATGGAGATCCTGTAGAACAAATAGTTTTAAGATTTTTAAGTTTAAATTTTGCTTTTGCAGAAAAATTTAATTTTTTTAAAGTATCAATATACTTTGCACTTACACCAAAAAGTGTAATTTTTTCTTTTTCAATAATTTCAAATAATAGGTCTTTTTTTTTATACATTGGAAACCCATCAAATAAAACAATTGATGCTTTTGATGCAAGAGAACTTATAAGCCAATTCCACATCATCCAGCCACAAGTAGTGAAATAAAAAATATTATCTTTTGGCTTAATTTCACAATGTAGCTGATGTTCTTTTAAATGTTGCAACAAAACACCACCCACACGATGACATATGCATTTGGGTTTGCCAGTAGTGCCACTGGAATATAATATTGCCAAATCATGTTCAAAATCAAACTTTTTGAAATTGATTACATTTGCCTTATAATTTTTTATATTTTTCCAAGTAAATATCTTATGTTTTTTAATCTTCTTAAATTTTAGATAACTCTGACCAGGATAGTTTATAATTAAAACTTTCTTAATTGATTTTATCCTTTTTAAAATTAGAGGAAGTCTATTAATAATATTTATTTCTTTTCCATTGTAATAGTATCTATCTGCAATAATTAATAATTTTGGTTGAATTTGCGAAAATCTTTCAATAACGCCATTGATTCCAAAATCTGGAGAACATGAAGACCAAATCGCTCCTATTGCTGAGGTTGCCAAAAAGCTTTCTACACTTTCAATTATATTAGGTAAGTAAGCAGCTACTCTATCATTTTTTTTTACTCCAATTGATTGAAAAAAATTAAATACTTTATAAGTATTTAGATTTAGATTTCTCCAACTTCTATATTCCCTAAAATCATTTTCACTTATAAATGTTATAGCTTTAGAATCGTCTTTTTTTGAAAGTAAATTTTCTGCAAAATTTAACTTGGAATTTATTAAAAATTTATGTTTAAAAATATTTCCTGAAAAGTTAAATCTTAATTTTTTATATCCTTTAACATTAGCAAAATCCCAAATAGAACTCCAAAATTTTCTAGGATTTTTTAAAGTCCATTTTAATAATTTTGAATATTTTTTTGATATTTTATATTTATAATTATTTGATAAAAATTTTTCATACTTAAATAAATTAGATTTTAGTTTTATATTTTCAGATGCTTCCCACAATTTTTTAATCATAAAAAAATTATATTGAATTATTGTTATTTATGTTACTGTTCATCTGATAAAATTTCAAAATGAGAACTTTTTCCTTAGTGATTCGGTCATGTTTTAGTCCATTTTTGTTCTTTAACCATAACAAGATATAGTAGGAGAAAAAAAATATATACCAAAAATAGAAATGATTAAAAATAAAATAACTGCAGTTCTGGGGCCTACAAATACAGGAAAAACCTATCAAGCAATTGAAACATTACTTTCATTTGATGACGGAATGATTGGTTTTCCTCTAAGACTTCTCGCCAGGGAAGTTTATGACAAAGTTGTTAAAAGAATAGGTCAAGAAAAAGTAGCTTTAATTACTGGTGAAGAAAAAATTATACCAACTAATGCAAAATACTATCTTTGTACTGTGGAATCAATGCCGATAGATAAAAAATTGGAATTTGTTGCTGTAGACGAAATTCAAATGTGCTCAGACCATGAAAGAGGTCACATATTTACTGAAAGATTATTAAATTTAAGAGGTGAAAAGTTAACTATGTTTTTAGGTTCTCATACAATTAAAAATATTATTGAAAATCTTGATGAAGATACAGAATTTGTAAATAAGAATAGATTGTCTAAATTATCATTTGTTGGACATAAAAAAATATCCAGAATTGATAGGAAAAGTGCAATTATAGGTTTTTCTGCAGAGGAGGTTTATGCAATTGCTGAATTGATTAGAAGACAAAAAGGAGGCGCTTCCATTGTAATGGGTTCATTAAGCCCAAAGACAAGAAATGCTCAAGTAGAATTATATCAATCTGGAGACGTGGATTATTTAGTAGCTACCGATGCTATTGGAATGGGTATAAATATGGATATAAATAGTGTCTATTTTTCTAACATAAAAAAATTCGATGGAAAAAAATCAAGAAGATTAAACCTACCTGAAATAGGTCAAATTGCTGGGAGAGCCGGAAGATTTTTAAACGATGGTTTTTTCGGTATTACTGGTGAATGTGATCAAATTAATTCTGTAGATGTAGAGCTTTTAGAAAAACATAAATTTGAAGAAATAAGAAATATTTTTTGGAGAAATTTTAATTTAAATTTTTCATCAACAGAAAATTTAATAAAATCGTTGGAAGTCAAACCACCAGCTAATTGGTTAAGAAGAATTAGTGAATGTGAGGATGAAAAAGTTTTAAAGTTTTTAATAAAAGACAAAGAAAAATATAAAATTCAAAATAATTCTAATAATTTAAAAGTATTGTGGGAATGTTGTCAAATTCCAGACTTTGTAAAAAAAACATATGGTCATCATTTACAAGTTGTAATTAAAGTTTTCGAATTTTTATCTAGTAATAATGGAAAGGTTCCCAGTGACTATATGAAAAAACAGTTAAAGTCACTTGATAATCTTGAGGGTAATGTAGATTCCTTATCAAATAGAATAGCTAATGTTCGAACATGGTCATATGTTGCAAATAAAATTAATTGGGTAGAAAATCAAGATTATTGGATAGAAAGAACAAAATATTTAGAAGATAAACTTTCTGATAGATTGCATGAAGAATTGACAAAAACTTTTATTGATAAAAGAGCAAGTATATTGGCAAGAGGACTAAAACAAGACTCAAAATTAGAAACTAAAATAATTGACCAAAAAAAAGTTACAATAGACAATCAATTTATTGGCGAAATTGTTGGTCTTAAACTAAATCTTGATCTTAAAGCAAACACTTTAGATACAGATATTAAATCTTTAAGAAAAGCAGCAAGACAAAATATAGGTCCTGAATTTTCTAGAAGAATAAGTGAAATAATTGACTCTAAAATGATTGTGTTGCAAGATAATTTTAAAATAACTTGGCAAAACAACACGATCGCAAAGATTATACCAGGAAAAGATTATTTATCTCCAAAAATTGAAATTATTGTAGATGATATTATAGAATTAGAAGATCAAAAAAAATTAATTTTATTTTTAAATGATTGGTTAGAAAATAAAATTAAACAAACTCTTAAAAATCTATTTGAGCTTAAATTAATTAATGAAAAAAACTCAAATATTCGAGCTTTAGCTTACAGACTTTATGAGAATAATGGAGTAATCAAAAGAAATGAATCTAGTGATTTAATAAAAAAACTAAATAACGAGGAAAGAAAAATTTTAAGAAAATATGGAGTAAAATTTGGAAGATATCATATTTTTTTGTTCAAACTTCTTAAACCTGACGCAGTCAAATTAAGATTGACATTATGGAAAAATTTTCACAAAAAAAATATAAACTTTATTTCACCTAAATTTGGATTAAATTTTTTGCCTATAAATGAAAAAATCGACAAAAATTTAATGTTAATTTGTGGATTTGAAAATTTTAAAAATTTATATATAAGAATTGACATCTTAGAAAGATTATTTGTAAAATTGATTGAAAGTAATAAAACCAAAAATAAAGAAATAAAATTAAACCCTGAAATGCTTAATTTGCTCGGATGTAATAAAGAAAATTTTTTAAAATTGATAGAATTGATGGATTATAAACACTTTAATAAGGAAAATGAAATTTTTCTTAAATATACTCCAAAAAAAAAACAATTTAGAAAAGAAAGTTCAAAGCAAAAATTTTTTAACAACGCATTTAATAAACTCAAACAAATTCAATTTAAATGATTAATATATTTAAGAAAAATAAAGATCAGAAAGTTAAAGATAACGAAAAATATACAAATATAGCTGCTTTATTAATTCATGCTGCAAAGATTGATGAACAATATACTGAAAAAGAAAAAAAAATAATTAAAAAAACTCTCGAAGAAATATCAAATAATAAAATAAAAGTAGATGAAGTAATTGCTGATGCTGAAAAGTTAGATAATAATTCAAATCAAATTTTAGATTTTACTAAAACGATTAAAAATCTTGAAGAAAATCTAAAAAAACAATTAGTAGAAACACTTTGGAGAATTATTTATTCCGATAAAAATGTAGACCTATATGAATCTAGTTTAATGAGAAGATTAACTGGATTACTTTATATAGACTCAAAAACCTTAGGTGATATAAAAAATAAAATTTCTAATGAAAATTTAAAATGACTTACATAGTTAATGAAAAATGTATTAAATGTAAACTTATGGATTGTGTAGAGGTATGTCCTGTAGATTGTTTTTATGAGGGAAAAAATATGCTTGTAATTAAACCTGATGAGTGTATAGATTGTGGCGTTTGCGAACCTGAATGCCCAGTGGACGCGATAGAACCTGATACAAATGTTGGAATAGAGAAATGGTTAAAAATAAATACAAAATATTCGGAGATTTGGCCAAATATTTCAGAAAAAAAAGATCCACCTAAAGATAACGAAAATTATAAAAATGAAGAAAATAAATTTGAAAAATATTTTAAAGAAAACCTTTAAAAAAAATAAAAAAAAAAGCATTAAGATTAAAAAAAAAATTAAGGTTAAAGTCAAAAAAGAAAAAAAAATTAAAAAAATACCAAAAAAAAAAATACAAAAAAATATTGCTATTAAATCAAACGAAAAATACAGAGTTTCAAAAAGTAATGAAGTAAAGCCAGAAATAAAAAAGATAAAAAAACAAGATACCCAAAAGAAAGAATACAAACCAAATCAGTATGTAGTATATCCAAAACACGGTGTTGGAAAAATTTTAAAAATTGACACTGTTATAATTGGAGGTATAGAAGTTCAATGCTATGTGGTTAAATTTGAAAAAGATAAAGCAGAAGGTTTTGTTCCTGTAAATAAACAATTACATTTAAGACCTCTTTCTACAATAAACCAGGTTAATAAATCTATCTCGATATTAAAAAGCAAACCAAAAATTAAAAGATCAATGTGGAGTAGAAGAGCTCAAGAATACGAACAAAAAATAAATTCTGGAAAAGTTTATGAATTAGCAGAAGTTGTAAGAGACTTAAATAAAGGTGATGATATTATGGTAGATCAATCTTATAGTGAAAGACAGCTATTCGAGAAAGCCTATGAAAGAATTTTAAATGAATTTCAAATTGTATTAAAAGTTTCACATGAGGACACTCAAAAAAAATTAGATAAAGCTCTAAAAAGAAACATTATTACATCTGCTTCTGAAACAAAACCTCAGACACAAACAGATAAAATACCTCATTCAGATGTAACTAATGACGAAACCTCAGAAGAGACAACAGCAACAGAAGAAGCATAAGAACAAAAAAAAACGCTTCTCACACAAAAAGTTATGAGAAGCGTTTTAAAGAAAGAATTATTTATCTTCTTCTTCTTCTTTTCTTAGCTTTTTTCTTAGCTTTTTTCTTAGCTTTTTTTCTTCTCTTAGCCATCTTTAGCTCCCTTATTTGTTAAACGAATCATTATGATTCGATATAACTGATTATTATTTTTTTTAAAAAGTTATGTCAATTACTTAATTTTTGTAAAATTTTATAAAAAAAAATATTTTTTATTTTATTTTTAATAATTGTAAAAAAGTTAGATAAATTGCGATTAATAAACAATATATTTTAAATTAATTTAATAAAGTTTTTCAAAAGAATTTTTATATTTTTGTATAATTTTGAATCTTTTTAACTTTAATGTTGGTGTTAACATTCCATTTTCAATTGAAAATTTTTCATCTATTGTAAAAAATTTTTTAATATTTTCTATTTTAGATAATTTTTTATTAATTTTTTCAATTTCTTGTCTAATATTTTCTTCCGCTAATGATTTTTGTTCTTCATTAATCACTAATAATGCAACAAGATAAGGTTTATTATCTCCATAAACAATTGCTTGCTCAAATAATTCTGAATTAACTAATTCATTTTCTATTTTTAATGGTGAGATATTGTCTCCACCTGGTGTAATTAAAATATCTTTTTTTCTATCTGTTATTTTCAAATATTTATTTTCAAAAACTCCTATATCGCCTGTATGAAGCCAGCCATTTTTCAAAACTTTATCTGTTTCCTCTTTATTGTTCCAATATCCAAGCATAACATTCTCACCTTTAACAATTATCTCTCCATCTGCAGCAATTTTTACCTCATTTCCTTTAAATGGAGGTCCTACTGTTTCCACTCTTATATCATTTATTGGATTACAACTTACAACTGGAGATGTTTCGGTTAGACCATAACCCTGCAAAGTAGGCAAACCTATGGCATTGAGAAAGTATCCAACTTGTTTATCCAAAGCACCACCACCAGAAACGAAGGTTTTTAAAGATCCTCCAAATTGAGCCTTTATTTTTTTTCTCACTATTTTCTCTAAAATATTGTCTTGAATTTTTTCAATAAAATTCAAAGGTTCTTTTTTAATTTTTTTTAATCCAAGATTTAGCATTTTTTGAACTAGGACTTTTTTTATCCCGGTTGCTTTATTAAAACTCGCATTAATTTTTTGATAAAGATTTTGATAAAATCTTGGAACTGCAGTCATAATTTCTGGACTACAATCATTCATATTTTTTATTAATTTCTCAATATTCTCTGCATAAAATACTCTTGCTGAAACTGTGATTTGAACAAATTGAACTGTATGTTCATAAGAATGAGATAAAGGCAACCAAGTTAAAAATCTTGTTTGATTTTTTTTAATTAATGGATCTAATATTTCTATAGCTCCTTCACAGTTATTTAAAATGCCTCCATGACTTAATATAACTCCTTTTGGATTTCCTTGAGTTCCAGAGGTGTAAATTATACATGCTGGATCTTTTCTTTTTAAACTAATTTGAAATTCTTTTTTATTGTCAGAGTCTATATCTGTAATTTTTTTATAACTTATTAACAAATTACTTTCTTCTAAATTTAATTCATCAAAATGAATTATTTTTTTTATAAAATCTTTATCTTTTGTAATATTTTTTATTTTTTTATATTGTTCTATACTTGAAACAATTACTAAAGAAGGTTTGCAGTCATTAATTATATATTCATAGTCTCTTTCAGAATAAGTTGTATATGCTGGAACAGTAATTCCATAGGATAACATTATTGAAAGATCAGAGATTAACCATTCTGGTCTATTTTCAGAAATTAATAAACATCTATCACCTTTTTGAATATGCTTTGATATTTCTTCTGATAAGTTCTTAATTGATTGAAAAACTTGATTCCAAGAATATTCTTGAGAATTATATAACCATTTTAAAAATATCTGATCTTTATTTTTTACTTCACAAAATCTCTTATAAAATAACTCAATTAGATTATTTATTCGAGCAATTTCCATAAATTAACATTAAATACTTTAAGTAATATTATTTCAAGTTAATCATTATATCTAAATCTTTTATTTTTAAAAATGCCATTTCCTGGAAATGATCCATATATTAGTTTAAAGTTATTTTTATTTAAATATTTTAACATTTTTTGACATTTTTTTTTTAAATATATATTATAGGCATGACCTTCGATTAAAATGAGTTCTATATTAAATTTTTTCAAATTAATTCCTTTTAAAACATCATAATCACTTCCTTCAGCATCAATATCGAGAAGATTTATATTTTTTTTTCTTAAAAATTTATTTAAAATAAAATCTAACGTTCTTATTTTTATTTTTTTAGATTTTGCTCTTTTTTTACTCATTTTTGTAAAAAAATTCTTATTTAGTGAATTTACCATTGAAACATCTTTATTATAAAAAAAATATCCGTTTTTATTTTTACTTCCAACAGCTAAATTTAAATTAACATCATTTGGTCTTGCAACTTTGAATAAATCTATGGTTTTTTTACTTATATCAATATTGATTCCTGTCCAACCATTTTTATAAAGATTTAATGTATTTGATATTCTAATTGGATGATATGAGCCAACATCCACATAAATACCTTTCTTTTTTTGAAAGTATTTTTCTATAAATTTCTTATTTTTATTTTGATCATTATTTTTTAACAAATTCCTTAAAGAATTTTTAAACAAATTTAATCTCAAATTTATTTCATAAAAATAATTCATTATATTTTTTCCTTGGTGGGCGAAGAGAGAATCGAACTCTCACAGTATTGCTACCATTGGATTTTGAGTCCAACGCGTCTACCAATTCCGCCATTCGCCCATTTAAATAATTTTTTTAAATAGTATAAGTTCAATTATTATAATAAAACAAATAAAATGATAAAGCAGATTTATAAAAAAACCATAGAATTAGCAGGTCATAAAAGCTCAAAATTTTTTTTAGCAGTCATGTCTTTTATTGAAAGTTTTATATTTCCCATACCACCTGATGTCCTTATTATACCAATGACAATAGCTAAAAAAAAAGATTGGTTGAAGATTGCTTTAATAGCTACAATTTTCTCAGTGCTTGGTGGATGTTTGGGTTATTTCATTGGTTATGTTTTTTTTAATGAAATAGGTATAAAAATATTTGAACTATATGGTGTAGACAATGCTTCCTTTTTAAAAGACAAAGTGTCCTCTGAAGGTGGTGTAATAGCTTGGATTACACTTTTAGCTATTGCCGGTTTTAGTCCACTACCATTTAAACTTTTAACAATAACTAGCGGATTTGTTCATTTTAATTTACTTCTATTTATAATGGTAAGTGCACTTACTAGAGGTTCAAGGTTTTTTTTAATTTCTTTTCTTATTGGAAATTTTGGTACAACTATGAAAAAAATTATAGAAAAAAAATTACTAAAATTTTCAATAATAATATCTATTATTTTAATTCTATTTGCTCTTTTTATTTATTATTTTTTAAAAAATTTTATTTAAGTTATGAAATATATTCTTGATAAAAAAATAATTTATTTAATTACGTTAACTATATCTGTATTATCTTTGTTAACTGCAGTTTACATAGAATATTCAATTGGAATTAAACCTTGCACACTTTGCATTTATCAAAGAATTCCTTACTTATTCCTTATTTTTGTATCTTTTTTAGGTTATAATTACTCTGAAAATTTATTTTGGATAAAATTGCAAACCTTAATATTTTTAATAAGTTTTTTATTATCGGGATATCATTTTGGAATAGAAACGGGATTTTTTAATGAATTTGCAGGTTGTACTGCTCAAAATGTTAATTTATTAGACAAATCAGAAATACTAAACAGTCTTAAAAATAATACAATTAGTTGCAAAAATGTAAGTTTTAAAATAGCAGGCATGTCTCTTGCGACTATAAATATGATTATTTCTTCTATATTTGTAATTATACATCTTAAAATATTACACAATGAAAAAAACAAATAAAAAAAAGGTAGAAGAAATAATAAGAGTTGATCATGCTGGAGAACGTGGAGCAATAAAAATATACGAGGGACAACTCTTAGCTTTAAATACCTTAGTTAAGGATAAAAAATTAGAAAAAATGATAAAAGAAATGAAAGAACATGAAAAAGAACATTGTGAATACTTTGAAAATGAAATTAAAAAGAGAGGAATTAAAAAAACTATTTTTCTTCCTTTGTGGGATTTATTGGGAGTTGGTTTGGGATTTGGAAGTGTAATTTTGGGAAAAAAAGCTGCAATGTTATGTACAGCATCAGTTGAAGAAATAATTGATGAACATTATCAAAATCAATTAAATGAATTAAAAAAAGATGAAGAAAAACTTAAAAAAAAAATCACTAAGTTCAGAGCTGATGAAATTAACCATAAAAATATTGCATACAAAGAAGGGGCTACTAAAGAAGGACTATATTCAGTGTTTGATAAAATTATTAAAACAGGATCAAAATTTGCAATTAATATTTCAAAAGAAATATAAATTTTAAGGCTCTAATTCAACATCCCAATACAAATAATCTAACCAACTTTTATGTAAAAAATTTGGAGGAAAATTTTTTCCATTTTTATGCAAATCTTCTGTGGAGGGACGAAATGGTAATTGATGTAGTATCATTCCAGATTTAGATAATAATCTTCCACCTTTTTTTACATTACAACAAGAACATGCTGTTACTACGTTATCCCAATCTGTTTTACCTCCTTTTGATCTAGGTAAAAGATGGTCAAATGTTAATTCTTTTTTACTACCGCAGTATTGACAACTAAACTTATCTCTTAAGAACACATTAAATCTTGTGAAGCTAGGATTGGTTTGAGGTTTTACAAAACTTCTTAGAGCAATAACACTTGGAAGCTTCATGCTAAATGAAGGACTTCTTATAACTCTATCATAATAACTCACTATCGAAACTCTATCTAAAAAAACAGACTTTATCGAGTCTTGCCAGCACCATAAAGATAATGGGTAATAACTTAATGGTCTATAGTCAGCATTTAAAACAAGCGCTGGACATTTTTCAAGTGATAATGTTTGATCTATTGTCATAAGTTAATTAATTCTAGCCTAATTGTAAATTAATATCAACATGACAAATTATTTTAAAAAAAATTAATAACCTAAGTTTTTTTTAATATATTTTAGAGCAATACTCGAAGCTTCCGATGAAATATGATGCTCGCAGTTCTGTAGCATATTAGTTTCTACTTCAATTTTTTTTCTTTCCAAAAAATCTTTTGCTTCTAACAAATTATTTGGGGGAACTACTTGATCCATATCACCATGTAATAATAAAAATTTAGTTTTTGAAATTATTCTTGACTCTAGGTTTTCCTTATTAATTATTTTTCCAGAAAATCCAACTACACAACTGAATGGCTCATTTTCAATTAATCCAATATTGATTGCTAACATACACCCTTGACTAAAACCAGATAAACATACCTTTGAATTATCTAATCTATATATGGTCTTTATCTGATCGATAAATTCTTTTAACTTTTTTTCTGCTTTTAAAGATTGTTCAAGAATATATTCTTCGTTTTCTTTTGATAAATCAAACCATTGGTAGCCGTTTGGATTAATTTCACATTTCTCATGTGCATTAGGACATAAAAATACGGTATTAGGCATAAAACGTTTCCAGTTGAGTGTAAGTATGCTTATATCTTTACCGTCTCCACCGTAACCATGAAGCAAAATTACTGCATTTTTTATTTCTACATTATTTTCGGGATTGATTACTACTGTTTCAAGGCAAAATTTCATATTTAATTTATTATGTTTTTTTATTAAAAAAATGTCCTACAATCAATTAATGCTTTCTTATATTTCAATTAAAGTTTTAGATTATTTAAATCTAAAGTATATAAATAACCAATATGAAGAAAAAAATAAAATCTATTTGGAACACCAGAATTAACAAAAAAACCTCATCTTTATTCCAAAAAATAGGGTCTTCTATCGAAGTAGATAAAAGATTATTTAAAGAAGATATAGATGGGTCAATAGCTCATGTGGAAATGCTTTGTAAACAAAAAATAATCTCCTTTAAAATTAAAAATAAAATAATTTGGGGTTTAAAAAAAATTGAAAATGAAATTAAGAAAAAAAAATTCATTTTTAGAATTGAATATGAAGATATTCATATGAACATTGAAAAAAGATTATACGATATTATTGGCGAAGATGCGGGTTTCATGCATTCTGCTAGATCTAGAAATGACCAGGTTTTAACTGATTTAAAATTATGGATGAAAAAATCTACAATTGAACTGATTGAAGGATTAAAAAATTTAAATAAGCATTTTGTTAACTTAGCTGAAAAAAATGTTTATACAATTATGCCTGGATTTACTCATTTAAAAAATGCACAACCAATTTCATTGGGTCATTATTTGTTAGCATACGTGGAAATGTTTGGCAGAGACTTAAATAGATTTAATTACAATTTAAATAATTTAAATGAAAACCCTTTAGGTGTTGGAGCATTATCAGGAACATCTTTTAATATTGATAGAAAATTTACAGCCAAAAAGCTAAAATTTAAAAAAGTTAGCAATAACTCTATAGATACAGTGTCAGATCGTGATTTCGCACTTGATTTTCTATTTTCTTGTGCAACTTGTTCGATGCATATATCGCGACTATCGGAAGAATTTATTATTTGGAATTCTGATGCATTCAATTTTATATCTTTAAAAGACAGTTTGGTAACAGGGTCTTCCATGATGCCACAAAAAAAAAATCCAGATCCACTAGAATATTTAAGAGGAAAAAGTGGCAATGCTTATGGTAATTTATTTTCAATGTTTACAATATTAAAAGGTTTGCCGTTATCATATTTTAAAGATTTACAGGATGACAAAAACTTAATATTTAAATCATTTGATGATCTAAAAAATTCAATTTTAATTCTGAGTGAAATAATTAAAAATATTAATTTTAATAAAAAAAAAATGCTTCAACTGGCTTCTATTGGATATATTACATCAACTGATTTAGCAGAACATATTGTACAAAAATTAAAAATTCCATTTAGAAAATCTTATGAAATTACAGCAAAAATAGTAAATTATGCAGAAAAAAATAATAAAACATTAGATCAAATTAGTATTACTGAAATTAAAAAAATTGAAAAAAAATTAGACTCTGATGTTTTAAAAATTTTAAATCTAGAAAATTCAATAAAATCAAAGAAATCATATGGAGGAACATCTTTTGAAAATGTAAATAGAATGATAAAGAAATATAAAAAAGGAATTAATGTTAAATAAAATATTATTTTTTATACTAATATCTATAGTTTTGTTTTCTTGTGGCAAAAAAGGAGATCCGGTCTATGAAGAATCAAGATTAAAATTAGTTATTACTTAATAAAAAACTTTATGAAATATAAAAATAAAAAACTTTATATAGAAAATGTGCCTATTGAAAAATTAGCTAAAAAGTATGGTACTCCACTTTATTGTTATTCATTTAACAAGATAAAAGATAATATTGCCGATTTTAAAAATAATTTTAAGTCAATAAACCCTATTATTTGTTTTTCTGTAAAATCTAATTCTAATATTCATTTATTAAAAATAATAAAAAAAATGGGATTAGGAGCAGATGTGGTTTCAAAAGGTGAGCTATTAAAAGTATTAAAAGTAGGAATGGAGCCAAAAAAGATTGTTTTTTCTGGGGTTGGAAAAGACTATGATGAATTAAATCTTGCAATTAAGAAAAAAATTTTACTAATAAATGTGGAATCTGAAAGTGAAATTAAACAAATAGAAAAAATTGCAAATAAAAGAAAAATTAAAGTAAATATTGGTATAAGACTAAATCCTGATATTAATCCTTTAACTAACAGTAAAATTTCAACAGGAAGAAAAGAAGATAAATTTGGAATTTCAAAAAAACAATTAGTTAAAATTGTAAAAAAAATTAAATCATCAAAAAATTTAAATTTACAATGTTTAAGTGTTCATATTGGTAGTCAAATTACAAATTATAAACCTTACTCAAAAATGCTTAATGTAATTGAAAATTTAATTAAAAAAACTAAACATAATTTTAATTATGTAGATTTAGGTGGAGGTATGGGTATTAAATATGAAAAAAATTCTAAAGAATTAAATTATAAAAAATACAGTAGTTTAATAGGTAGATTTTTAAAGAAAAATAAAACAAAAATTATATTTGAACCTGGAAGATCAATAATTGGTGATGCAGGTATCCTCATAAGTAAAATAATTTATATTAAAGACGCAATTAAAATCAAATTTATAATTATGGATGCGGCTATGAATGATTTAATTAGACCAGCTTTATATGGTGCGAAACACGAAATTAAAGCTGTTAAAAAAAATAATATTAAAATTAATAAATTACATGAATTTGTTGGCCCAGTTTGTGAAACTAGTGACAAATTTTCTTCATTAAAAAAATACCAGAAACTAAATGAAAATGATCTTCTAGCAATTTATGATGTTGGAGCATATGGTATGGCTTTATCTTCAAATTATAATTTAAGAACTAAACCAGCTGAAATATTGGTAGATCGATCAAAAGTTAAGGTAATTACAAAACGTCAACTTATTAAAAATTTAATTTAATTTTAAATTAATGATAAAAAGTTTTATTTTTAAATTTTTATTTTTCTTTGGAATTTTATTTATATGTATCCTTTTTATACCAGCATTATTTATGCCAAAAAAATTTGTTCAATTTGGCGGAAAATTAATGGGATATTGGTGTTCAATTTCATTAAAAATTTTTTTATCTACTAAAATTATTATTAATGGTAAAGAAAATATTATTGATGATCAAAAATTTTTTATTGCTTGTTCTCATCAATCAATGTTTGAAACTTTTTTTTTGCAAACTATTTTTAATTCTCCAATTTTCATTCTTAAAAAAGAATTGCTAAAAATTCCTATTTTTGGATCATATTTAAGAAAAATAGATTCTATCTCAATCGATAGAAATAAAATTTCAAAAGATAATTTAAACTTTAGTGAACAAATAAGATTTGCTATTAAAAAATCTAATAGACCAATAATTATATTTCCTCAAGGAACTAGAACTTTACCAGGTGAAAAAATTCCTTTTAAAAAAGGTGTCGGAAGAATATATAAAGACTTAAATATTTTTTGTCAGCCTATTGCAGTTAACTCTGGCCATGTTTGGCCAAAAAACGGTTATCTTAAATCTAATAAAACTATAAATGTTTCTATATTAAAGCCAATATCACCAGGATTGCCATCTGAAGATTTTTTAAAATTTTTAGAAAATGATATCTATAACGAATTAGATAAATTTAATTAGCCTTTCATAGGCATAACAATATAAATACTATCAAAATCTGCTGGGTCCTTAATTAATGCTGGTGAACCACTTTCATTCAAATAAATTTCTATTTTATCACCATCTAGCTGAGAAGCTATATCTATTAAATACCTAGAATTAAAACTTATACTTAAGTCATATTCAAATTTTACATCTAAAATTTCATTACCATCTCCACTATTGGTGTTGTTAACGGACAAATCTAATTTATCCTTGGATAATGAAAATTTTACTCCATCTTTTTTATCCAATGAAACAGATGCAACTCTATCAACTGCATTCAAAAATAATTTAAGACTAGATTCTAATTTTTTATTATTATTTTTGGGAATTACTTGAATATAATTAGGAAATTTTCCGTCTATTAATTTAGAAATCAAAATACTATCCTTGGCTTCAAATTTAATTTTTGATTTGATATTTGAAATTTTTATATCTCCATCATAATCCTCAAGTATTGAACATAATTGATAAACAGTTTTTTTTGGAATTATAACAGGTTCAAAATTAACTTTTTCTTTCAAATTAACTTTTGAAATAGACATTCTATGACTATCAGTAGCAACAGCTGTAAGGTAAAATTTTTCTTCAATTTGTGAAACATGAAAAAAAACACCACTTAAATAATGTCTTGTTTCATCGTTTGAAATTGAAAATTTACATTTATTTAAAAGTTTTAAAAGTTTTTTTGAATGTATAGAAAATTCATTATCAGAAAATATTTCATCAGCAACTGGAAATTCGTTAGCTGATAAACAATTTAGATTAAACTTTGTATTATCTGACTCTAATTGAAGTTTGTTATCACTATTTAAAAAAAAATTAACTTTTTTGCCTGAAGATAACTTTTTAACAATATCATTAATTATTGATGAAGATGTTGTTGTTTTTCCTTCTTCTAAAATTTCAATATTTTCTATTTGGTTTATAAAAATTATATCTAGATCAGTTGCAGTTAAAGTAAGTTTTGAATTTGCGGCATTTACCATGATATTTGAAAGAATTGGCAGTGTGCTTCTTCTTTCTATTATTCCTTGGCAATAATTTAATGATCTTTGAAGATCTTTTTGATTTACATTAAATTTCATTATTCTGTTTATACAAAACTTCGTTCTTAATATTATCAATGCTCATTGAAATATCCGAGTCTTTTTCCTTAAGTTTTTCTATAGTCTTCACTGAGTGAATTACAGTTGTGTGGTCTCTATTAGCAAAATCTCTTCCAATTTCTGGCAATGACTTCGAAGTTAGCATTTTAGTTAAATATATAGCAACTTGTCTTGGCCTTACCAAATATCTTGATCTTCTCGATGAAAGCATTTCGTTTTTATTTATTTTAAAGTACTTGCATGATGCCGACTGTATTGCTTCAACTGTAACTTGGTTTTCTGAATGGTTCAATATATCTTTCAAAATTATTTTTGTTTCAGCAATGCCTGGGGTTTTATTATAAATTCTTGTAAATGAAATAATTCTATTTAAGGCGCCGAGCAGTTCTCTTACATTTGATTTTACTTCTGAACTTATATATTTTTGAACATCTTCATTAATTTTACAATCATTAACTTGATTTATGTTTAAATCTTCAATTCTTTTTTTAATAATTTTATATCTTAATTCTTGATCAGGTTTTTGAATATCAATAACTAAACCACCCGAAAATCTTGATTTAATTCTTTCTTGAATTCTAAGAAGTCTATTTGGAGCTCTATCGGCAGAAATAATTATTTGAGAACCTTTGTCTAATAGTGCATTAAATGTATGAAAAAATTCTTCCTGCATTGCTTCTTTGCCAGTCATAAACTGAATATCATCAATTAAAAGAACATCTGTATTTCTAAAATATTCTTTAAATTTAAACATTTCATTTGATTTTATAGAACGAACAAATTGATACATAAACCTTTCTGCAGAAATTAACATAACTTTAAAAGTTTTTTTCAATTCTAGTCCAATTGCATTTAACAAGTGAGTCTTGCCCATTCCAACTCCTCCATATAAATATAATGGATTGTAAAATCCGGTTTCTCTAGATACTTTTTTTGAGGCTTCAAAAGCTAACTTATTACTTGATCCTACAATAAATTGTTCAAAAGATTTTAGAGGATCTATCCTATTATACTTAAGATAAGAATCCTGAATAAAAGAAATATTATTATTTAAATTCACATGTTTAGTTTCATAACCATTTAATTTTTCTTCAATATTATTTTTTTCTTTAATTATAAATTCAATTCTTGATATTTCTTTATTGTGAGATTTAACAATTTGTAAAATTTGATCTAAATATCTAGAAGTAATCCAATCTCTAATAAATCTAGTGGTTACTGATAGTAAAATATAATTTAGATGTTCTTCTTCGAAGAATATTTTTTTTAACCAACTATCATATATGTCGCTTCCTAACTTTTTTTTCATTTCTTCTTGAATAACTTTCCAATCAATCTTATTGCTAAAAGTTTCGGAATTATTAGCGTTAAGTATTTTGTTATTCATAAATATAAATTAAGAAGTTTCAATTAAAGACTAAATTGATAATATTCAATAAATTTTTTGATTTAAAAAAAAAAATTTGAAATCTGTGAGTGTATTTATTTTAATTAAAATTTTTTAGTAAAAAAAATTTTTTTTTAATTTTTTTACCTACATCTTGTATAAAAAAAAAATTCAACTTTATATATTGTATAAATATTATAAGTTGTGCAACTTTAGAATTAATTTTTATCTATTATCAGTGCCGTTTAGAAAAAATAATTTTTAATCTAGTATTAGTTGTTGTTTTTAAAGAGAATTAATTCTTTTAGTGATCCTTGAAACGTTCCTTGAAGCATTACGTTTTTTAATTACACCCGTTTTAGCTATTCTCATTAACTCAGAATTCAACCTAGGTAAGAATGATAATGCTTCTTTTTTATTTTTTGCGTGAATAAAAGCATTCATTTTCTTAAGCGCGTTTTTATATCTGCCTTTTCTTGACTTGTTAACTATTGTTTGTCTTTGAATTCTGCGTGTTGTTTTAATTGCTGATTTTGTATTTGCCATATCGTGGGCGTTGTATAGCTTTTGTAATAAAATCGGTCAATACATTAATGTATTTATTTTTGACATTTTTTACAGAGAAATGTTGATCTATTTGAAATAAATAATTTTATTATAGTCCCGTCACATCTACTATTTGGACATTTTTTGCCTACTTGGTTGTAAACTTTAAAAGAATTTTGAAAATATCCTTTTTCGCCTGAAGTGCTAATAAAATTTTTAATAGAAGATCCTCCTTTATTTATAGCCTTAATAATTATTCTTTTTGAAAATAAAATTAAATTTTTAATCTCATTATTTTTTAATTTATAAGACATCTTTAAAGGATTGATTCTTGAATAAAATAATATTTCATTAGCATAAATATTTCCTAACCCACAAACAAATTTTTGATCTAATAAAGTATTTTTAATATTTTTATTTTTATTTTTTAAATATTTCTTTACATAATTCTTATTAAAATTTCTATCAAGTGGTTCTGGGCCTAATTTTGAAAAATATTTTTTTAAATTATTAATATCTTTTAGTATTAAAAAAAAACCAAACCTTCTAGGATCATTATAAATCATTTTAATATTATCAAATACAAATTCTAAATGATTATGCTTTTTTGGTAAAAATGGAGAATTATAAAAACTTGTATTTGTTATATTATTTAATTTTTTTTTATAAATTAAATGTATAGTTCCAGACATTCCTAAATGAAATACACAGTAACTTTTGCTGTTAAGTTCCAAAACTATATATTTTGAAATTCTTGAAACATTACTAATTTTATTTCCTTCTAGTTTATTTTTAAAACTTTTTTTTAATTTGAACCTCAATTTGTTATTTCTAACTATAACTTGTTTAATTTTTCTTGATTTTATCTTTTTGATAAGTGACTTTTTAACTATTTCAACTTCTGGTAATTCTGGCATTTCTTATTATATTAGTATTGAATTGAAAAAAATAAAATATGCAACAAGAACTTCAAAATAAAAAAGGATTGGTCAATAACGTTTTTAATAAATCCTATGATAAATATGATTTAATGAACGATATTATGTCATTTGGTATTCATAGAATTTGGAAAAAAGATTTACTATTTTGGATGTCACCAAAAAAAAATAGTAGTTTAATTGACGTTGCTTCAGGTACAGGAGATATAGCAAAACTTTTTTCAAAATTTACAAATAATAGTTCTAAAGTTTTATGTATTGAGCCAAATAAAAAAATGTTATCTAAGGGTAAAGAAAAATTATCAAAATTTACAAATATAAAATGGAAAATTGGAAAAGCTGAAAATTTACCAATAAATAATAATTTTTATGATTATTATTCAATAAGTTTTGGTTTAAGAAATACAACAAATATTAATAAATCTCTATCAGAAGCTTTTAGAGTACTAAAACCTGGAGGAAGATTTTTTTGTTTAGAGTTTTCTAAAGTTGAAAATGAAAATTTAGAATTAATATATAATAAATATAATAAATTTTTACCGTATATTGGAGATTTTATAATAGGAGATAGTATGCCTTATGAATATTTAACTGAAAGCATAAAAAAATTTGTAGATCAAGAAACTTTGATTGAATTAATGAAAAAAAATGAATTCAAAAATTGTTCATACAGAAATTTAAGTGGTGGAATAGTTGCTATACATTCAGGCTGGAAAATTTAATGTTTAAAAAAATAATTATATTATTTAAATTAGCTAGAAAAATTGCTTTATCTGATGCACTTAAAATAATTTCAAAAATACAGAAACCACCTTTAATTATAAGTCTTTTTTTTAGTTTTTTTTCTTTGTCTTTTAAAAAAAAAGATAAATTTCAAAATTTATCTAATGAAGAAAAGCTTTGTACATCCATACAAAATATGGGGACAACTTTTATAAAATTAGGACAATTTTTAGCTACAAGACCAGATATAATTGGAGAAGAACTATCAAATCAATTAGAAAAACTACAAGATAAACTTCCACCTTTTCCTTTAGAAAAAAGCAAACTTATAATTAAAAAAAATTTGGGAGAAAACTTGTATAATTCAATTATTAACATTAGTGAACCTGTTGCAGCCGCATCAATTGCCCAAGTTCACAAAGCACAAATAAATGAACAAGGAACTATTAAAGATGTAGCAATAAAAATACTAAGACCTGAGATTAAAAAAATTTTCAATGAAGAAATTGATGCACTTTTAATGTTAGCTTATCTAGTAGAAAGTTTAATTAAAAAAACAAAAAGATTGAAACTTATTGAAGTGGTGTTTTTATTAAAAGAAATAACTAATCATGAAATGGATTTAAGATTTGAGGCTGCAGCTGCTAATGAATATTCAGAAAATACTAAAAATGATGCAGGTTTTCATGTACCTAAAATTTACTGGAATTATACAAGTGAAGAAGTTTTAACTCTTGATTGGATAGATGGAATATCAATAAGAGAAACTGAAGAATTAAAAAATAGAAAAATTAATACAAAAAATATTGCTTCAGATCTTATACAACATTTTTTAAGACATGCAGTAAGAGATGGTTTTTTTCATGCTGATATGCATCAAGGAAATTTGTTTATTAATATTAGTGGTCAAATTGTACCAATAGATTTTGGAATAATGGGAAGATTAGATAAATTGAATAAAAGATATTTAGCTGAAATTCTTTATGGATTTATCAAAAGGGATTACAAAAAAGTTGCAGAAGTACATTTGATTGCAGGGTTGGTTCCTCAAACTGTTAATGTTGCTGAATTATCACAAGCATTAAGATCAATAGGAGAACCAATTTTTGGTCAATCAGTCAAAGACATATCTGGAGCAAGATTATTAAAACAATTATTTGATATTACAGAAAAATTTAATATGCAAACACAACCACAATTATTATTATTACAAAAGACAATGGTGGTAGTTGAAGGTGTTGCTAGAAAACTTAATGCAGATACAAATATATGGGAAACTTCAAGGCCTGTTTTGGAACAATGGTTAAAAGAAACTAAAGATCCAATTAACAATTTTACTGAAACTATCAAGGATTCAGCTGAAGTATTAAAAAAGTTGCCTGAATTACCAAAAATTATGGACAAAGCAAATCAAGCCTTAACATTTATGGCTAGTGGACAAATACCTCAAAATTCAAATTCATATTCTGCTCTTAATGAAAAGAAGCTAGAAATGAAATCTTTCAGAAACCAAAGTATAGTTGGATTATTATTGCTTGTATTTTTAGGTTTCATAGTATTTTAATTCAGCCTATGGATTTTTTAAAAGATAAAAAAATTTTACTAATTATTTGTGGTGGAATTGCCGCCTATAAATCTTTAGAATTAATTAGATTATTCAGAAAAAATGGAGCAACTGTCAAAACGATCTTAACAAATAATGCTAAAAAATTTGTAACACCTCTTTCTATAGCTTCTTTATCTCAAGAAAAAGTTTATTCGGATTTATTTGATCATAACAATGAAGCTGAAATGGATCACATATCACTTTCAAGATGGTCTGATTTAATATTAATTGCGCCAGCCACAGCAAACACAATTTCAAAATTAAGCAATGGTATGGCCGTTGACTTAGCTTCAACAGTAGTATTAGCTTCTGATAAAAATATATTTTTAGTTCCTGCAATGAATGTAAGAATGTGGGAACATGATTCAAATAAAAAAAATATTAAAAAATTACAAGAATTTGGTTATAAATTAATTGGTCCAGAAATTGGGGACATGGCTTGCGGAGAGTTTGGTGAAGGTAAAATGTCAGAACCAATTAATATTATTAATTATTTCATAAAATATTTTAAAGGTATAAAAAAATATTATAAATATAAAGCTTTAGTGACAGCTGGACCAACACATGAATATATTGATCCTGTAAGATATGTAACTAATAAATCGAGTGGAAAACAAGGTTACGAAATTGCAAAATCTTTATCAAAAAATGGTTTTGATACTACTCTTATTTCTGGGCCAACAAATCTAGATCCAATTAAGGAGGTTAATATTATAAATGTAAATTCTGCTAAAGAAATGTTTGATGCGACTTTAAATAATCTGCCGGTTGATGTAGCTATTTTTTCTGCAGCAGTTTCTGACTGGAAAATAAAAAATTTTAAAAATAAAAAAATTAAAAAAAATAATGATATAAATTTAACTCTAGAAAGAAATATTGATATTTTGAGTCACATATCAAATCATAATTCTTTAAGACCAAAAATGGTAATTGGATTTGCTGCAGAGACAGATAATTTGATTGAAAATTCTAAAAAAAAATTAAACGATAAAAATTGTGATTGGATAATTGCTAATGACGTTTCAGATGTATCAATTGGATTTGAGTCAGATTTCAATGAAGTAACAATATTTTATAAAAATAAAAAATTTGAAAAAATTTCTAAAATGAAAAAATCTCTTTTATCAGATAATATAGTTGAAAGAATAATTTTAGAATTAAACTAATTTAATGGTAAAAGTTCTTGTAAAAAAGCTTGATCCAAATGTTAAACTTCCTTCATACAAAACAGAAGGATCTTCAGGAATGGATTTAATGGCACGTATTGATGAGACAATTACAATTCCACCAAAAAAATCAAAATTAATACCAACTGGATTATCTGTAGCAATACCAAATGATTGTGAAATTCAAATAAGACCTAGATCAGGTTTAGCGGCTAAATCAAACATAAGTGTACTTAATACTCCAGGTACAATTGATAGCGACTACAGAGGAGAATTAAAAATAATATTGTATAATCATGGTGATAATGATTTTAAAGTAAATAATAATGATAGAATTGCCCAAATGGTACTTGTTCCAATATTAAAAATGAATTTAGAAGAAACAGAGGATTTACCTGAAACTCTAAGAGGTTCTGGTGGTTTTGGATCAACTGGCAAATGAGTAAGCAAATTAATAAAAAAAATATAGAGAGATATTCTCGTCAAATAATTCTTAAAAATGTAGGACCAATTGGCCAAAAAAGGATTTTAAATTCAAAGGTGCTAATAATTGGACTTGGAGGATTGGGATGTCCAGTTGCTGATCATTTATGTAGGGCAGGTGTGGGCACGATTGGTATAGTAGACTTTGATAAAGTAAGCTTATCAAATTTACATCGTCAATCATTTTACAGCCACAAGGATATAAAAAAATTTAAGGTGGATGTTGTTAAAAAAAAAATAAATTTAATTAATCCAAAAATTAAAGTAAAAAAATTTAAAAAGGCTATTACTGAAAATAACGTAAGTAGTTTAATAAAAAAATTTGATATAATAATCGATGGTTCTGACAACTTCAAAACTAAGTTTTTACTAAATAAAATATCAATAAAATACAATAAAACTTTAATAATAGGCGCTATTAGCAAATTTGATGGGCATGTTTTTTCATTTAATTTTAATAATAGAAAAGAGCCTTGTTTAAAATGTTTTTATCAATCAGAACCTTCAGATAATATATTAAATTGTGAAAGAGAGGGGATTTTAGGGCCTGTTGCTGGTGTAATTGGTTCTTTACAAGCTAATGAAGCTTTAAAAAGAATCTTACTAACAAAAGACTACCTTAATAAAAAAATATTGATTCTTGATGCTCTTAAATTAAATTTTAAAAAAGTTTTATTTAATAAAAAAAGAAATTGTATATGTAAAAAATGAAAAAAATAATTTACCTTTTTGTTTTTATCATATTTTTTCAAGTAGCCTATTCATCAAGTTCTGATTATGTAATGTTAAAAAATAGTGAAGTAAATGTAAGATATGGTCCTGGATTTTCATATCCAATAAAATTTAAATATAATAAACGTTTTTTACCATTAAAAATTCTTGATAAAAAAGAAAATTTTAGAAAAGTAATTGATTTTAAAAAAAATAGTGGTTGGATACATTGGTCACAGCTAAAAGAAAAAAACAAATCATTTATCCTATTAAAAAATCAAATATTGTTTTCTAAACCAACAAAATACTCAAAACCAATAGCAAAAATTTATTCTGGAAGACTTCTGTTGGCAAAGAAATGTAAATTAAAATGGTGCAAAGTAAAAACTGATGAATATGAAGGATGGATAACTACTGATAATTTATGGGGAAATTTTGAATAATATTTTACTTTAAATCAAAACGATCTAAATTCATTACCTTTGTCCAGGCAGAGATAAAATCACTAACAAATTTTGACATTGAGTCTTCAGATGCATAAACTTCAGATAAAGCTCTTAGTTGTGAATTTGAGCCAAATATAAGATCAGCACGAGTTCCTTTCCATTTAACCTTATTAGTTTTACGATCTTTTCCTTCAAAAACATTTTCATCTTTATCAATTTCTTTCCATGTAGTGTTCATATCTAAAAGGTTTACAAAAAAGTCATTTGTTAATGTTTCTGATTTCTTAGTAAACATGCCATAGTTCGATCCATCAAAGTTTGTATTAAGTGATCTCATGCCTCCAACTAAAACCGTCATTTCAGGGGCAGTAAGTCTCATTAACTGAGCTTTATCTATAAGCATTTCTTCAGATGAAATTGAGACCTTGCCATGACCATTGGTTTTTTTAGCTACATAATTTCTAAAACCGTCAGCTTTTGGTTCAAGTAAACCAAATGAAAAAACATCAGTTTGATCTTGTGAAGCATCACATCGACCTGGAGCAAAAGGAACTTTAACATTATAACCTGCTTTTTTTGCAGCTTTCTCAACTCCAACATTTCCGCCTAAAACTATTAAGTCAGCTAGTGATACATTTTTTTTCTTTGTATCAAAGCTTTTTTTGATTTTTTCTAACTTACTAAGAACTTTTGATAATTTTTTAGGATTGTTAACTTCCCAATTTTTTTGTGGTTCTAATCTTATTCTAGCACCGTTTGCCCCACCTCTTTTATCAGAACCTCTGAAGGTCGATGCCGAAGCCCAAGCGGTTGTTGCTAAATCTGATACTGACAAACCAGATTTTAAAATTTTTGATTTTAGATTATTAATATCTTTCTTTTTTAGTTTATATTTTTGTTTTGGAATTGGATCTTGCCAAATTAAATTCTCTTTTGGAACGTCTGGACCTAAATAGCAAGCTTTAGGACCCATATCTCTGTGTGTTAGCTTAAACCAGGCTCTAGCAAATGCATCAGCAAATTCGTCAGGATTATTGTGAAAATGTCTAGAAATTGGACCGTATTTTGGATCCATTTTCAATGACAAATCAGTTGTTTGCATCATAGGAAGACTTTTTTTATTTTTTTCATGAGCATCTGGTGTCATTTCAATATCATGACCATTTCTTTTTGGTTTCCATTGATGAGCACCAGCAGGACTTTTTGTAAGTTCCCAATCGTATCCAAACAAATTATCAAAATAACCCATGTCCCATTTTATAGGATTAGTTGTCCATGCTCCTTCAATTCCACTACTTATTGTATCAACACCTTTTCCACTTTTGTAATTACTATTCCAACCTGTTGCTTGTTCTTGAATTTTTGACCCTTCGGGCTCTAAACCTTTGTGAGACTCTGGTGCTGCTCCATGAGATTTACCAAAAGTGTGTCCACCAGCAACTAATGCAACTGTTTCATAATCATTCATAGCCATTCTACCAAAAGTTTCTCTAATATCGTGAGCAGCTAATAAAGGATCAGGATTTGCATCTGGTCCTTGTGGATTAACATATATAAGACCCATGTGCGAAGCACCTAATGGTTGCTCCAAATCTCGCTTACCACTATAACGATTTACACCTAGCCACTCTTTTTCTGAACCCCAATAAATATCTTCTTCTGGTTCCCAAATATCTTCTCTTCCAGCTCCAAAACCAAAAGTTTTAAACCCCATTGATTCAAGAGAAATGTTACCAACTAAAATAAATAAATCAGCCCAGGAGATCCTTTTTCCATATTTCTTTTTTATTGGCCAAAGTAATAATCTCGCTTTATCTAAGTTTACATTGTCCGGCCAACTATTTAATGGTGCAAATCTTTGATTGCCAGTTCCAGCGCCACCTCGACCATCTCCAGTTCTATATGTTCCAGCAGCATGCCATGCTAATCTTATAAATAATGGACCATAATGACCATAATCTGCAGGCCACCAACTTTGTGAGTTTGTCATTAATTTATGTAAATCTTTTTTTAAATTATTAAAATTAATTTTTTTGAATTCTTTAGCATAGTTAAATTTCTTATCCATTGGATCTACCAATGAAGAATGTTGACTTAATATTTTAAGATTTAAACCATTTGGCCACCAATCTCGATTGGTAGTTCCTTTACCGGTCGCATGTTTAGGTGGCGTTCCAGCTCCTGTGAATGGACATTTTGATTGTTCTTTAGTTAATTCACTACTCATAGATACAGTTTATAATGATTCTAAACTAGTGTCAATAATGCAGTCTTGTCACATTAAAAATTTAACAATTTTGTAATAATTGATTTTAATTATTATTTGCAATCTTAACTAAAACTTCGATAGAATTAATTTTTTTTCCTGGCAGAGCCTTCTTTATGTTTATTTTCCCCACATCCTTGTCATCTAAATCTATAAGTTCTCTTTTATTTTCATCAAAAAAATGATGGTGGTTTGATACATTCGTATCATAATAACTTTTATCACTACTAATTAAAATTTCTTTTAAATGTCCTTTTTTTTTAAAAGCATTAACCGTGTTATAAACTGTAGCTAAAGATATTTTTTCAGCATATTTGTTTTTTAAAATATTATTCAGATAATTAATTGTAAAATGGAAAGTATTCTTTCTATCAAAAAGCAATTTGCAGATTTTTATTCTCTGTTTAGTTGGTCTTAAACCAGAAGACCTTAGTTTTTTGATAAAGATACTATTATTGCTCATTTTTTTGCCTAATTTATAACTATTCTATACAAATATTATATTATAATCATGTTAAATAAAGTAATAAATGCCTAAAATTTATGATTAAAAAAACATCCTATAATTACCAAGAATTAATTGATTGTGGAAATGGTAAGCTTTTTGGTCCAGGAAACGCAAAATTACCTCTACCACCTATGCTGATGTTTGACAGAATCTCAGAAATTAGCGAAGATAAGGGAGAATATAAAAAAGGATTAATTAAAGCTGAGCTAGACATTAAAAATAGTTTATGGTTTTTTGAATGTCATTTTAAAGATGATGCAGTTATGCCAGGATGTTTAGGTTTGGATGCGATGTGGCAATTGGTTGGTTTTTATTTAGGATGGTTAGGAAATCCTGGAAAAGGAAGAGCTTTAGGAGTTAACACCGTAAAATTTACTGGAGAGGTATTACAAAATGTCAAAATTGCTACTTACGAAATTGATATGAAAAGAATTCTTATAAAAGAAGGTACTACTGTTGGTTTAGCTAACGGTATACTTAAAGCAGATGGAAAAAAAATTTATTCAGCTGAAAATTTAAAAGTTGGATTATTTAAATAATGAAAAGAGTTGTTGTAACAGGAATTGGAATAGTATCTTGCTTAGGAAATAATCAAGAAGAAGTTTATAAATCCTTAGTAAATGCAAAATCTGGAATTACATTTTGTGAAGAATATAAAGAATATAATTTAAAAAGTAATATACATGGTAAACCAAATATTAAACTTGAAGATCATGTAGATAGAAAATTTATAAGATTTATGGGTCCTGGTTCAGCATATAATTATATATCAATGAATGAAGCTGTTAAAGACTCAGGGTTAGAGGAAAATGATGTTAGTAATATTAATACAGGTATTATTATGGGATCCGGGGGTCCTTCAATTGAAAATGTTATTTTGGCTGCGGATAAAACAAGAGAAAAAAATCCAAAAAGAATGGGACCATTTATTGTGCCAAGAACAATGTCAAGTACAGCATCTGCAACCCTTGCGGTACCATTTAAAATTAAGGGTATAAACTATACAATAAGCTCGGCTTGTGCAACTAGCGGACATTGTATTGGCAATGCAATGGAGTTAATTCAATTAGGAAAACAAAAAATTATTTTCGCTGGAGGTAGCGATGAAGTTCATTTTTCAATGACAGCAATGTTTGATGCTATGACCGCTCTTTCTTCAAAATACAACGATACTCCAGAAAAAGCTTCTAGACCATATGATAAAACTAGAGATGGGTTTGTAATATCTGGCGGTGGAGGTGTTTTAGTTTTAGAAGAATATGAACATGCAAAAGCTAGAGGAGCAAAAATTTATGCAGAATTAACTGGGTATGGAGCAACTTCAGATGGTTATGACATGGTAGCACCGTCAGGCGAAGGTGCTGTAAGATGTATGCAAATGGCTCTAAATACTGCTAAAAATAAAATTGAATACATAAATACGCATGGAACATCAACTCCAGTGGGAGATATTACAGAACTAAAAGCTGTAGGAGAAGTATTTAAAGATAATGTGCCTAAAATAAGTTCTACTAAATCTCTTTCTGGACATTCTCTAGGTGCAACTTCTGTGCATGAAGCAATTTATAGTTTAATTATGATGAAAAATAACTTTATTTCAGCATCAATAAACATAACAGACATGGACGACGAAGCAAAAAAATTTCCTATAGTCACAAAAGTTGAAAAAGATGTAACTTTAAATTCAATTATGTCTAATAGTTTTGGATTTGGAGGAACTAACGCAACTTTAGTTTTTGAAAAGGTTTAATTTATGAGTTTAATGAAGGGAAAAAAAGGATTAATTATGGGCGTAGCTAATGAAAGATCCATTGCCTGGGGAATATCTCAAAAATTATCTGAGGCAGGTGCTGAACTCGCATTTACATATCTTGGAGATGCACTTAAAAAAAGAGTTATACCATTAGCAGAAAAGCTAAATTCAAAAGTAACATTTAGCTGTGATGTTGAAAAAAAAGAAGAAGTAATAAAACTTTTTGAAGATATAAAATCAAAATGGGGTCAAATTGATTTTGTTGTTCATGCAGTAGCTTTTTCAGACAAATCAGAATTATCAGGAGAGTATCTAAATACGACGAGAGAAAATTTTTTAAGAAGTATGCTAATTTCATGCTTTTCATTTACAGAAGTTGCAAAGGAAGCATCTAAAATAATGAATAAAGGTGGAAGTATGCTTACATTAACTTATGAGTCTAATAAAGCTATACCAAACTACAATGTAATGGGTGTTTGTAAATCTGCACTTGAATCAAGTGTTAAATACTTAGCTAGGGATTTAGGTGCAAAAGGAATAAGAGTTAATGCTATAAGTGCGGGGCCAATTAAAACTCTCGCAGCCTCTGCAATTGGAGATGCAAAATTTTTATATAAGTGGAATGAAGATCATTCTTTCTTAAAGAGAAATGTAGATATCCATGATGTTGGTAACTCTGCATTGTATTTATTAAGTGATCTTGGCGGTGGTGTTACTGGTGAAATTCATTATGTAGATGCTGGTTACAATAAAGTAGGGATGCCTGATCCAAAAAATATTTCCTAAAAAATGTCCAAAAGATATAGTGGAAAATCCTTTAAAGACTCAAGTGTTATGAAAAAAGCTAAATTTTCCCTTAAAGAAAAGAGAAAAATTAAAAGAGAGAAAAAAAAAAATAAATAATGTTAATATTAGTTTGGTTTATAGTTTGTATTATATTTTATTTTGTACAATTACTTTTGGGAAATTCGGGTCATGCACTAGAAGTATTTGCTGTTTTAAGCGCAATTGCTATTTTTTTTATTAGTAAAATCAAATACAAAATTAAGTAATCAGCAGTAAGTACAACTTTTTTTGCTTACTTTTTAACTCGTTTTCAGATTTTAATTTAAACTGCTGCTTTAATAGATAGTTTTACTTTTCCTCTATCAAAACCAATGACTTTAACTTTAACTTCATCACCTTCTTTTACTACATCGGTTACTTTTGCAACTCTTTTATTAGCAAGTTCAGATATGTGAACAAGACCGTCTTGTTTTCCTAAGAAATTAACAAATGCACCAAACTCCATAATTTTCATAACTTTTCCACTATAAATCTTATTTAGTTCAGCCTTTGCAGTAAGATCTTTAATCATTTGCATTGCCTTGTTTCTAGATTCTTCATCTGGAGCAGCAACCGTTACTACACCTTCATCATTCACATCAACTTTTGCTCCTGATTTTTCCACAATTTCTCTTATTGTTGCACCACCTTTTCCGATTACAGTTGCAATATCTTTTTTATCTACAGTTATTTTTTCCATTTTTGGTGTGTGTTTTCCAACACCTGCTCTTGATTTGTCTAAAGCTTTGTTCATTTCACCAAGAATATGTATACGACCATCTTTTGCTTGTTTTAAAGCTTGTTCCATTATTTCGAATGTAATTCCTGTTATTTTGATATCCATTTGTAACGAAGTAATACCATCTTTTGTACCAGCTACTTTAAAATCCATATCTCCTAAATGGTCTTCATCACCTAAAATATCCGATAGAACGCTAAAATTATCTCCTTCTTTTATTAATCCCATCGCAATACCAGCTACTGGCGTTTTCATTGGGACACCTGCATCCATTAAAGATAATGAGGTTCCACATACAGTTGCCATTGATGAAGAACCATTAGATTCTGTAATCTCTGAAACAATCCTGAATGTATAAGGAAATTTTTCTTTTGAAGGCAAAGAAGATTTTATTGCTCTCCAAGCTAATTTTCCATGTCCAATTTCTCTACGACCAGTCCCTATTCTACCAGTTTCTCCTACCGAAAATGGAGGAAAATTATAATGAAGCATAAATCTTTCTCTAACCAATCCATCTAATGACTCAATTCTCTGTTCGTCGTCTGAAGTTCCAAGAGTTGTTGTTACGATCGCTTGTGTCTCTCCCCTTGTAAATAAAGCAGACCCGTGAGTTCTAGGTAAAATACCAACTTCGCAACTTATCGGTCTCACATCAGATAATCCTCTGCCATCAATTCGATTTTTATTCTTTAATATATTAGTTCTTACAATTCTTTTTTCTAAATTCTTAAGCTCATAATTAACATCAAGATCTGATATACTTTCATCTTCTTCATAAAGTTTTTTTGCTTTTTCAGTTATTTCAGAAATAAGATCTGATCTTTCTTTTTTATCTTTCATTGAAAAAGCTTTTTCCAGATCTTTAGAAAATTCTTTCTCCAATTTATTTTTAACTTCTGAAAGATCTTTTTTTTCAACTTCCCATGCAGTTTTTCGACATTCTTTTGCAAGCTCTTCAATAGCTTTAATTGCTGGAATAAAATTTTCATGTCCAAATTTTACCGCATTAAGCATTTCTTCTTCTGTTAAGCCACTTGCTTCTGATTCAACCATCAAAACTGCATCTTTAGTTCCTGCAACAACAAGATCCAATTTAGATTTTTCTAATTCTGTTTTTGATGGATTAAGAACGTATTTTCCATCAATAAAACCAACTCTAGATGCGCCTACAGGACCTAAAAAAGGCATTCCAGAGATAGCAAGGGCTGCTGATGAAGCTATAATTGATAGAATATCTGCTTCATTTTCTTTGTCATAAGAAATTACTGTTGGTAATAATTGAACTTCATTTCTAAATTCGTCAGGAAACAAAGGTCTAATAGGTCTATCAATTAATCTTGATATTAAAGTTTCACTTTCAGTTGGTCTAGCTTCTCTTTTAAAATATCCTCCAGGAATTTTTCCTGCAGCATAATATTTTTCTTGATAATTTACGGATAAAGGAAAATAATCTATATCTGGATTAACTTTTTTAGCACCTACAACAGTTGCCATTACTACTGTTTCACCACACTGTGCAATAATTGCTCCATCTGCCTGTCTTGCAATTTTACCTGTCTCCAAAGTGATTTTCTTTTCACCTATTTTTATTTCTTTCTTAAAAACTTTAAACATATTTTACTTCCTTAAATTTAATTTGCTTAATAGATTTTTATATGAATCTGTATTATTTCTTTTTAAATAATCTAATAATTTTTTTCTTTTATTTACCGCTCTTAAAAGTCCAACATTAGAATGTTTATCTTTTTTGTATTTTTTAAAATGTTTTGATAAATTTTCTATCTTCTTTGTTAAAATCGCTATTTGTACCTCACTCGATCCAGTATCTTTTTCGTGAACTGCCAGATCATTTATTTTTTTACTCATATTCTCCTTTTTATATTACTTATTTGCTTGTTTAATTAATTTTTCAATTTTTTCAGCATAATCAAAAGACTCATCTTTTACAAAAAATACTTTAGGTAAAAATTTTAAATCTACTTTTTTTGACAAAACCTTTCTAATTAAAAATGAAAAATCTTTCAATATTTTTATTTTTTCTTCTGAATGAGTTCCTCCTAGTGGTAAAACATATACTTTTGCTGTTTTAAGATCAGGGCTCATCCTTACTTCAGTTACTGTTATTAAACTAGTTTCTAAATTTGGCACTTTTGCCTCACCTCTAGTGAAAATATTACTAAGTGCTTGTTTTATAACTTCTCCTACTCTTAATTGTCTTTGAGAAATAGGTTTTCCTTGGTTATTTGTTATCATATGGTTCTTTCGGTTACTATTGAACTAAAAACCTCAATGATGTCTTTTTTTTGAAAATCACTGTAATTTTTTAATGTAATACCACACTCTAATCCTTCACTAACATTTTTTACCTGATCTTTTTCTCTAAATATTGTATTAATTTTCCCGTTATGTATCACACTACCATCTCTAATT
>CACANS010000003.1 GCA_902533945.1 uncultured Pelagibacteraceae bacterium
TGATGCCGGCGGTTCCTTAGGAGGAGCATTAGCTTTATGGTACTTGGAATTAAAAAATGAGAGAATTTCCTCTAAAGAAGATGATATGAAAGGATCATACTTAGGACCAAAATATTCAAATGAAGAAATTAAAAATAAGTTAATTCATATTGGAGCTAAATTTCATGAGTTAGATGACAGCAGTATCATCAACAAGACATCAGAAGATTTAAACGCAGGAAAAGCAATAGGATGGTTTCAAGGCAGAATGGAGTTTGGACCAAGAGCATTAGGAGGAAGATCAATTTTGGGAGACCCAAGATCTCCATTCATGCAAAAAAATTTAAATTTAAAAGTTAAATATCGTGAAAGTTTCAGGCCTTTTGCACCTTCAGTTCTTCGAGAAGATGTATCAGATTGGTTTAAATTGGATATAGATAGTCCTTATATGCTTTTGGTAGCCAATATTAATAATAGTAAAAAAATTGAAATGTCAGAAAAAGATAAAAAATTATTTGGTATAGATAAATTAAACATCCAAAGATCTGAAATACCAGCAGTTACTCACGTGGATTATTCTGCAAGAATTCAAACTGTACACGAAAAAACCAATCCACTTTACTATAAATTAATTAAAAAATTTAAGGAAAAAACTAGTTGTCCTGTTATAGTAAACACATCTTTTAATGTAAGAGGTGAACCGATAGTTAATACTCCAAAAGATGCATTTGAATGTTTTATGGGCACAGAATTAGATACTTTAGTTATTGGAAATTATTATTTAATTAAAAAAGAACAAAATCCATCACTAAAAAAAGACTATACTAATCAGTTTGAGCTAGATTAGTATAAAATCTAAATGAAAACAGCAAATATTGAATTTTAATAATGAAAAATAATTTAAAAAATATTTTAATTTTTATTGGTTTAATTTTAGCCTTAGTTTTTGTAAGTAAAAAATATAGTGATTATAATCTTAAAAGATCATTGTCTGCATGTATTCTATATCAGACACAAAAATCATCTACTAAACTCAATAAAGAAGATGCCATTGAATATTGTAAAAAGGAAATTAATAAATCTAAATGAACTTTATTAATTATTACAATAACCCAAAAAACTTTAGATTTGATTCATTTAAGTTTGCTTTAGATGAAGCATACAATAGAAATCATAAAATTTTAGTTGAGACGGGAGTATCAAGAGGTAAACAAAAACTTTTATTTTTTGTTAAAAAAAACTGGAATGATGGAATGAGTACAATGATATTTTCTGATTATGTTAAATTTGTTAATGGACATCTATATACCTGCGATATAAGCAAAAAAAATTTAGATAATGCAAAAAAATTTGTTAGTAAAAATAAAAACAATGTATCATTTATACTGGACGATAGTATTAATTTTTTAAAAAACTTTGATAAGAAAATTGATTTTTTGTACTTAGATTCATTGGATGGATTTTATGAAAACGCTTCTAGCCATCAACTTGAAGAAATAAAATGTGCTATAGATAAATTACATGAAAAATCACTGGTTTTATTAGATGACAAGGAACAAAAAACCGATTTATCAATCAAATTTATGATAGAAAAAAATTTTAAAATAATAAATGAAACTAAAAATCAGGTCTTATTATCATTTTAATATAGTCAATTATCATGGAAGTTAAAAAATTGTTAAATAATTATGCTGAAAAAAAATATTCTCAATTTGGCGAAGATGGAATTTTAAATGAAATTTTTAATCGCATAGATGATAGTAAATTGGATAAATGGTGTGTAGAATTCGGAGCGAAAGATGGAGTTTTTGATTCCAATACTTATAATTTAATTAAAAATCATAATTATAGTGCTGTTCTTATTGAAGGCAGTTTTAAATATTTTAAAGAATTAGAAAAAAATTTTACATCAAAAAAAATTATTAAAATTAATAAGTTCGTTTCATTTGATGGTATTAATAGTCTTGATAACATTCTTAATGATACTATTATACCAAAAAATTTTGATTTTTTATCTATAGATGTAGATGGTTGTGACTATTATATATTTGAAAATTTAAATTTATTTACACCTAAAATTTTAGCAATTGAGTTTAACCATCTAATCCCTAATGAAGTTGATTTTGTTCAAAAAAAAGATTTTAATGTTAAGCAAGGAAGTAGCGCAAAATCTATTATTAATTTAGCAAAAAATAAAAATTACCATTTGGTTGCAAATACTATGACAAATTTATTTTTCATTCATGAAAATTATAAAAATGATATAGAAAAGGAAGATATTTTTTTAGAAACTTTAAGAGATGATAGCAATATTAAAAATTTAATTTTTACCACATATGATGGAACATTATTTACTACAAAACCTGTTGATTTAAGTTGGCATAAAATGCAAATTGAAAGTGATAAATTTCAAATTTTGCCAAAATTTCTTAGAAAGTTCCCAGGTGATTATAATATTTTCTATAGAATTTTTTTTTATATATTTAGAGAAATTAAATTTCCAGGAAGATTTATAAAAAAAATTTTAAAAAAAAAACTATTTAAAGATTAATAAAAAAATGAAATCAGTTTATATAATAACTAAATCTAATTTTTGTTTTCCTAACCTTTGATTGCCATTTTCTGTTACAAGATAAGTTTCACCTAAATTCATTGCTAATTCATTTTCTGAGTCCATAAGAATCATGTGCATAAAAAAAACGTTTCCAGGTTCTATTATGTATGGATTGCCTGTATAAAGCATTGGCCAGTCCATCCAATTTGGAGAAAAGGTAGTTCCTAGAGAATAACCACAAGCATTCATTCTTGCTTTTTTGTAATTAAGATCATCAAATGTTTTTGCATGAATATCAAAAACTTCTCCAATTTTATTTCCTGCTTTTAATTTAATTTCACAATTCTTTAAAGCCTCAATACAAGCTTCATGCATTTTGTAATGTTTAGGATTAGCTTTACCAATTGGTATAGTTCTAAACATAGCGGAGTGATAATGTCTGTAAGTACCTGCCCATTCTATAGTTAATTGATCTGGATTTTTTAAAATTTGTTTTTCTGCTTGATATCGGCATAAAAGGGCATTCTTACCTGAGCCAATGATAAATTCATTGGCAGGAAAATCTCCACCTCCTTCAAATATAACTCTATTCATTTCTGCTAGTATTTTAGACTCGCTAACACCACTTTTTGCGTGTTTCCATACTTCGTCCAATGCTTTATCGGCAAGCTCTGCAGCTTTTCTTACATATACGATTTCTTCTTTTGATTTAACTACTCTTAGCTTTGTTATTAATTCTGATTTATCTTCTACTGAACAATAATTTTCTAAAGATTTATTAAGTCTTAAAGCATTTCTTCCAGTTAAACCGTAAGCATCATATTCAACACCTAATTTTTTTCCTTTGAGGTTTAATTCATCTAAAATAGCTTTAAGGTCATCAGTTGGGTTTGATCTATCTTTATCAACCCAAATTCTTATATCTTCAATATTAGAGGTATTTTGTGCTTGTCGTAAATCTGGAGCTCGAGTTAATAAAATAATATTTCCTTTTTGATCTAAAATTAGAGTTTGAAAAAAAACGTAACCAAATGTGTCATAACCAGTCAACCAATACATAGACTCTTGCCTAAATATTAGTAAAGCATTTATATTTTGTTCTTTCATTGATTTTAAAACTTTTGATTTTCTTTCTGCAAATTCTTCGTTTGAAAAATGAAGACCCATTAATTTAAATCCAATACAGTTGCTGGATCCAATCTAGTTCCAAACCAGTTTAATCTAACGTCTAAATGGGGACCTGTAGATCTACCACTTGAACCAACTGTTCCAATAATATCTCCTTGCTTTACGATATCACCTTTTTCAACAAAGATTTCATCCAAATGCATATATAAAGTTGAAATACCATGACCATGATCAAAAATTACAGTTGCACCTGTAAAATATAAATCATTTTCAGCCAAAGTAACAATTCCATCAGCCATTGCTTTTATGGGAGTTCCAAGGTCACCTGCAAAATCAATTCCATAATGTGGCCAGCGAGGTTTGCCATTTAATATTCTTTGACTTCCATAGACACCAGTAATTATTGCATTTTCCAATGGTAAAATGAAATTATCCTTAAAAAAATCTAAATCAGAATTTATTTCTCTTGCTATAGCTATAAGTTTATTTTCTTTTTTAATTCGTGCATAGACTTCTTCTGGTGGAGTAACTTTTTTTTCCTCTAATCCATCAATTCTTTGAATATTATATTTTCTTTTTTGAACTTTCTTAATAATTTTATTTATATTTCCATCTTTTTCAATTTGGATTACAACGTCATATTTTCTCTCTCTATCTAATCCAAATGCAAAATATCCATCTTTAGAAACTTTGATTTTTTTCTTATCTATCAAAACAGTAGAATTAGGATCAGCTTTACCTATTATGTAATGTCCTTGGATAAATTTACCATTAAATTCTACGGCATAAGATTTAAAAGAAATAAAAAAAATTGATAAAAAAAACTTAATTATTTTGCAGTCCATCCGCCATCTACTAATATAGAAGTTCCATGAATCATTGAAGCAGCGTCAGATGCTAAAAATACAACTGTTGATGCTATTTCTGACATTTCTGCAAACCTTCCCAAGGGAATATTATTCAAAGTTTCTTTTCTAAATTTTTTGTTTTTTAAGAATTTTTTAGTCATTGGTGTTACAACAAAAGTAGGTGCGACTGTATTAACTCTTATATTGTATTTTGACAAATCTACAGCCATACCTTTTGTTAATCCTTCTAAACCCCATTTGTTCATATTATAAACACTTCTTATTGGTCCTCCTACATGACCCATTTGTGAAGACATATTAATAATTGAGGCACCAATTTTTTTTCTATTTTTAAGCCTTATCATTTTTAATGCACATAATTGAGCTACATTAAAAGCTGCAATAGTGTTTATCTTCACTAAATATTCCATATTTTTAGTTTTAACCTTTGTAAAATGTTCAGGAATATTATTCCCAGCATTATTTACTAGAATATCAATTCTTTTTTGTTGGTTAACTATTGATTTTATTTGATTATAATTAGTTATATCACAAACATAAGATTTACATTTTACTTTAAATTTTTTAATTATTTTTGAAACCTGAATTAAATCTTTTTTTGTTCTACTAACTATTAAAAGGTTAGCACCAGCTTCAGCTAACGCAATAGCGCAAGCTCTTCCTAGACCTTTACCAGCACCAGTGACTAAAGCAATTTTATTTTTTAAATTATATTTTTTTAAATACATATTACTTATATGAATAACTTTATATCAGTATAAATCAATTCAATAGCAACAACTAGTATTGCAATTAAACCAAGCCATGCAATCCAACTATATTTTTTAATCCAGCCAGATATTAATGTCGCTCCGACAGCCATAATCGCAATTGATAAAAGCAAACCAAAAACTAATAGAAAATAATGATCTTTAGCTGCTCCAGCTACACCTAAAACATTATCTAAACTCATCGTAAAATCTGCAACTAAAACAGTGCTTATAGCTTTAAAAAAACTAGAATTATCGACTTTTACATTTTGATGTTCATCTGATTGTTTTTTAATAACATCTACATAAAGTTTATAAACTATATAAAGTAATGCTAATCCACCAACTAATCTTAATCCTTTGATTTGTAATAGATAGGCAGTTAATAAAGTAAGTATTATTCTTAAAACAATTGCACCACTAATACCCCAGAAAATAATTTTTTTTCTTTGTTCAGCAGGAAATTGTGAGGCAACCATTCCTATAATAATCGCATTATCACCTGCTAAAACTAAATCTATTAAAACTATTTGGATAAATATTACGATTTGTTCGGATAACATTACCCGTTCAATATCATATCAGCACCCTTTTCAGCAATCATAATTGTGGGAGCATTAGTATTGCCAGAAGTAATGTTAGGCATGATTGATGCATCGATTACTCTTAAGTTTTGAATTCCCCTTACTCTTAAAGAATCATCAACAACAGCCATATCATCATTTCCCATTTTACAAGTTCCAACAGGATGGAAAATTGTTTGAGTAAAATCTGCACCTGCCTTAACTAACTCTTCATCATCTGTAATATGAACTCCTGGCCTATATTCTTCAGGTTCATATTTTTTAAATGTTTCAGTTTCTAACATTATTTTTCTAACTATTTTTAATCCTTGAGCTGCAACTTTCCTATCTTCGTCAGTGGATAAATAATTCATTTTGATTTTAGGATAAATTCTAGAGTCATTACTCACTATATTTATTTCACCTCTGCTTGTAGGCCTTACATTTGCAACTGTTGGAGTAATACCTTCAAAATCATGCATTGGAGTTACACCTAATATGTCTGTACTAACAGGTGAAACGTGAAACTGTAAATTTGGTGTGTTTCTAGACGAATCACTTTTTACAAAACCACATACTTGGCTAGCACCCATAGTTACAGGACCACTTTGGTTAAGAATATACTCAAGTCCCATTAAAAATCTTCCAAACAAACTTTCAACTTTTCTATTTAAAGATTTTAAATTTTTTACTTTATAAACTGGCCTAAACATTAAATGATCCTGTAAATTTTTACCAACACCCTTTAATTCATGTATAACTTCTATTCCAAGATTTTTAAGTTTATTACTGTCCCCAATTCCAGAGACTTGTAGAATATGCGGAGAACCAATTGATCCAGCAGATAAAATTACTTCTTTTCTAGCACATACTGTATTTAGCTTATCACCAATATAATAGCTGACTCCTGTAGCTTTTTTTCCTTCAAAATTTATTTTTTGTACGTGAGCATTTACTATAATTTTTAAATTAGATCTTTTTTTTATTGGATTTAAATAACCTTTAGCAGCACTACATCTTAATTTTAATATAGATTTATTAAAACTTGTAGTGAATTGAAAAAATCCAATTCCAAAATTATTACCTGTATTAAAATCAATTGTTTTAGGAATTCCATATTCTTCTGCAGCATTTTGAAATTCATCAAGTAATTTTAAATTTATTTTTTTATTTGCAACGGTAATTGGTCCACTGTCATTATGAAACTCACTTTTACCTAATTCATTATTTTCTGATTTTAAAAAATAAGGCAATACATCTTTCCAACTCCAGCCAGTATTACCTAATTGTCTCCATATATCGTAATCTTCTTTTTGACCTCTGATCCATAAAAGACCATTAATTGAAGAACTTCCGCCTAAAGTTTTACCTCTGGGATATCTTATTGATCTATTATTCATACTTTCATCTTTTTCAGTATTAAAACACCAATCAACTTTTGGATTATGCATTGTTTTAAAGTATCCTACTGGAATATGAATCCATGGATAGTTATCTTTGCCCCCAGCTTCTAAAAGCAAAACTTTATTATTTGGATTAGATGAAAGTCTGTTTGCTAAAACGCATCCTGCAGATCCAGCACCAATTATTATATAATCAAAATTTTCCATTTATAGTTGAATAGTTTTTTTAATAATTGCCATTCAACGTTTATTTACACTCATATTTGTTGATTGTCACTTGTATCGAATTGCTTTTTCTGGTTTGATGCGCACGTTAAATTTAACTAACAAAAAGGGAAATATAATGAAAAAAATCATTTCAATGCTTTTTGCTACTATTTTGGTTTTTGGTTTTATTACCAATGCTAATGCAGCGAAAACATTAAAGTGTCAAACTGTTATTAGTGCAAAAGCTGATGAAGTTGTAATGTTAAAAGACTTCACAGACACAGTCACGTCTTTAACAGGTGGCTCACTTAAATTTGAAATCATGCCTGCAGGTACAGTAGTTGGAGTTAAAGAAACTTTAGATGCTGTAGATAAAGGTTTGATTGATTGTGGATTTGCTTGGACTCACTATTGGTCAGGCGATCATCCAGCGGCAATGTTATTTGGTTCACCAGTAGCAGGAGCAGGAGTAGGAATTGACAATATAGCATTCTTATCTTGGTTCCAATATGGTGGAGGAAAAGAACTATATGAACAATTATGGTCAGAAATGGGAAGAGACATAAAAGGATTTATGTTGCAGCCAGTTGGACCAGAAGCATTAGGTTGGTTTCCAAAACAAATCAAAGATATGAACGACTTTAGGAAATATAAATTTAGAACTCCTCCTGGAATTCCAGGACAAACTTATAAAGATATCGGTATCGCATCTGTAGCTATGGGGGGTGGAGACATTCTTCCAGCTCTACAAGCGGGAACAATTGATGCTGCTGAATGGTGTTGTCCAAAACCTGATATGGTATTTGGTTTCCAAAAAGTTCTAAAACATTATTACTTACAAGGTTTACACCAAGTAGTGGTTAATGCTGATTTTTACATGACAGGAAAAACATATAAAGGTTTAACTGCACATGAAAAAAAATCACTTGAAGTTGCAGCTAATGCATCTTTAGCAAAATCATTAAGCTACAGAATATATGAAAACGGTAAAGCTCTTGCTGAGCTAACAACTAAGCATGGTGTTATATTAGAAGATACTCCTTCTGATTACTTTACTGAATATATGGCAGCAGCTAAAGCTACTTTAAATAAAAATGCAGCTAAAAATGCATTTTTCAAAAAAGTTTGGGATTCTCAAAAAGCTTTTGCTGATATAGCTGTTCCATTCTGGAGTGGTGCTCAAATGTCTAATGCTAAGCTAGGAATGGCTCACGCAGCAACATTGAAGTAGTAATTAGATAAAAAATATATAAAAAGCGGACTTATTAATTAAGTCCGCTTTTTTTTTAGGAAAGTTATGGCAGAAGAACCAAGTAAATTAGATATATCAGATGAAATGATTGCCGAGAGAAGAGGCAGTTCAGGTAAAATGCCTGATGACATGCCTAATTGGATGGCAAAATCTATTATTTCAATAGATAAATTTAGCAAGGTAACAGGTAATATTGTTTGTTGGATTTTAATGCCATTAATTTTAGCAATGACCTATGAAGTTATTGCAAGAAAATTATTTTTAGCTCCTACAATATGGGCTTATGATATTAGCAGGTTTTTATATGGTGCCTTATTTATGTTGGGCGCCGGTTATGCACTATCAAAAGGAGTTCATATAAGAGCAGATTTCTTATACAGAAATTTTAAAGTAAAAAATCAAGGGTTAATAGACTTTACTTTATATATATTATTTTATTTTCCAGGTTTAATTATATTTCTTTATATGACTACGGGGTTTCTTCAAGAGTCAATAATGCGTGGGGAAAGAGGAATGGATACAACATGGATGCCATATATGTGGCCGATTAAATCATGTTTGTGGTTTGGTATTGTGTTTTTGTTAGTTCAAGGAATTTCTGAATTGTTTAAGAGCTATTATGCAATGACCAAAGGAAAATGGCCAGGTGATAAATGATTTCACATTTAATTGATCCAGCTATTCTAGGTTTTATTTTAATTGGAGTAATGTTATTCTCTATTTTTGTAGGATTTCCAATATCTTTTACATTAATTTTTTTAGGTTTTGTTTTTGGATATTTAGGTTTCGGAAAACTGGTTTTTTATTTAATGACTTTGCAATTTTCAATGGTCATGACCGAACAAACTTTAGCCGCCGTACCACTCTTTGTGTTTATGGGAATTATGATGGAGCAAGCTGGTTTAATGGAAAGATTATTCTCAGCATTCCAATTAATGTTAGCAAAAGTTAGAGGTTCACTTTACTATGCAGTTCTTTTTGTTTCTGTAATATTTGCGGCTGCAACAGGAATTGTTGGAGCATCGGTTACAATTTTAGGAATTATGGCTGCTAAATCAATGAATAGATCCGGATACAATGTTAGATTAGCCGCAGGAACAATTACTGCAGGTGGCACCTTAGGGATTTTAATTCCTCCAAGCATTATGCTTGTTGTTATGGGACCAATAATGGAAATTCCCGTGATCGATTTATTTGCAGCAGCAATTATTCCTGGAATTTTACTTGCTAGTTTATATGCCGCCTACACAACAATTAGATGTATGATGGATCCCACATTGGGCCCACCATTACCTGAAGACATGAGAGCAACAAGCATGAAAGATGTATGGGTAGAATTTTTTCTTGGTTTAGTTCCACCTGCAGCATTAGTTTTTGCTGCTTTGGGAAGTATACTATTAGGTTTTGCGACACCAACAGAAGCTGCTGGATGCGGAGCTATGGGTGCTTTATTATTGTCACTTGCTTATAAAAAATTAACACTTTCAAAGCTTCAAGATGCACTTATAAAAACTTTAGAAATATCTGCATTAATAATGGTTTTAGTTGCTGCTTCTAATTTTTTTGGTGCAGTTTTTGCTAGACTTGGAACACCTATGCTTCTGACAGAGTTTTTACTTTCTCTAGAAATGAATAAATATTTAATTTTAGCTATTGTAATGGGTGTAATTTTTCTTTTAGGATGGCCTTTAGAATGGGTTCCAATAGTAATGATTATAGTTCCAATTATTTTACCTTTAATTGAAGCTTTAGGATTTAACTTAACATGGTTTGCAATATTGGTTGCTGTAAATCTTCAAACTGCCTGGTTATCCCCACCTGTGGCTTTATCGGCTTATTTTTTAAAAGGAGTTGTTCCCGAATGGGATTTGAAAGATATTTATTTAGGAATGATGCAATTTATGGTTCTTCAAATAATTGGGCTAATAATAATTATAGTTTTCCCAAAAATTGTGCTTTGGCTACCTACGGTCTTATATGGACAGTAGAATATATTGGTTTATTATAAGTAAGTGATTCAAGAAAAAGATAAAAATAACCTCATAAACTGGAATATTGTATCAATCAATCCAAAAGAAAAAAATTGGAATTGGTTTGATTTATTTTGTGTTTGGGCCAATAGCACACAATCTATAATTGGTTTTTCTTTAATTGCCTCATTATATATTTTATATGACATAGGTTTCCTTTTAGTTTTTTGCAGTTCGTTAGTTGCTGCATTATTAGTATATTTTTTAGCAAATTTTATTTCTACACCTTCACAAAAACATGGTTTACCTTTTCCAGTAATTTTAAGAATTTCAGCGGGCATTAGTGGAGCTAAATATATATCATTGCTTAGAGGATTGGTCGGAATTTTTATGTTTGGTGTACAAACATTTTTTATTTCTAAATCAATTGGATATTTAATAAGAATACTAATCTATAATATTGAGCCAAACTTTTTAGATCAAGACTATTTTTTACTTTTTTTTATGGGAATGAATTTAATAGATTGGTTTTCCTTAGTTTTAACTTTATTATTTCAATACATCATATTTTCAAGTGGAGCTAAAAATAATAGGAATTTTATAAAATTTTCTGCATTATTCGTTTATTTTGGATTAGCTTTTTTTTCAATAATAATTATATCTGAAAATTATTTAGCTCTCAAACAAGCTTTAAAAGAAATAATTGTCTTCGAAAATATATTTACAAAACAAAATATTAATCCATTTTTTTCAATAACAAGTTCAATTTTTGCCTATCTTTCAATAATGATTTTAAGTTTTGGCGATTTTTCAAGATATGTTAGAAATGACTCAGAAATTATTAAAGGTAATTTAAGTTTATTAATTAATATTTTATTGTTCTCACTTTTTTCAATAATAATTGTTTTAGGTTCTCAAATTATTTTCGAGAATAACAATATACAAATTGAAAGAGTTTTAACAAATCCAGCTGATATAATTGGAAAATTTAACAATTCATACCTAACAGCAACTGCCCTTATATTTATATTATTTGCCTCTTTGTCTACTAATTTAATTGCAAATTATATTCCTACACAAAATGTTTTACTTAATTTTTTACCAAAAAATTTAAATTTAAAAAATTCTGGTTTTATAATAATTTTAGTTGGACTTGTTGTTGGTATTTTTTGGGAATCAATACTTAGTAAAATTGGAATATTGTCTATTGTTGATACTATTGCAGCTTTTTTTGGTCCAATATTTGGAATAATGGTAATTGATTATTACGTAGTTAAAAAAAAATTTATTATAAATAAAGATATATTCTCTTCTGATACCGAAGGTAGTTATTACTATTCTTCTGGTTGGCATATAAAAGCAATTTATTCAATATTAATTGGCTTTGTCTTTGCTGCTTCAACCATTTGGAATCCTAGTCTTAATTTTATTCAGGCTTATTCTTGGTTGATTGGAGCATTTATGTCTTCGCTAACTTATTATTTGCTGACCAATTAAATAACATGAAGGCTTTAGTTTATACAGACACTCAAAAATTAGAATATAAAAATTTCAATGAACCAAATTTAGTTAATGGTGAAAGTATAGTTAAAGTTTCTGCTTCTGGGATTTGTGGATCAGATATGCATGCATATCATGGAAAAGATGAAAGAAGGATTCCTCCATTAATATTAGGACATGAAATAAGTGGCACAATTCAAGAAGGTATTAATAAAGGAAAAAAAGTAGTTCTTAATCCTCTTATAACTTGTGGAGATTGTGAATACTGTAAATCTGAAAGAGAACATTTATGTAAAAGTAGATTACTTTTAGGCATGAATAGACCTATAGAGAGACAAGGTGGTTTTGCTGAGTTGGTATCAATTCCAAATAAAAATATATATGAACTACCTGACAAATTACACATGAATAAAGCACCTATTGCTGAACCAACAGCTGTAGCACTTCATGCAGTCGAACTAGGTGAAAATAATTTAAAAAAAAAATTAAATAAAAGTCGTGCATTAGTTATAGGTGGTGGAGCTATTGGATTACTTTCAGCACTTGTTTTAGAAAAAATAAAGAATTGTGGCGAAATTTTTTTATCAGAACCAAATAAAAATAGAGCAGAAGTGTGTTCAAATACCTTAAAATCCAAATGTTTAAAACCAAATGATCCATTGCTGCTTGAAAATTCATTTGATTTAATAATCGACTCTGTGGGGCTTGAAATTACAAGACAAACTGCAATTAAATTAATAAAACCCGGTGGAACAATTGTTCATATAGGATTAACTCAGCCAGCGGGTGTATTTGATTTTAGAAAAGCAACTTTGCAAGAAATAACTTTCATTGGAACATACTGTTATACAAACAAAGATTTTGAGAAAACACTTGAACTATTATCAGCTGCTAAATTAGGTAATCTAGATTGGATAGAGTACCGTGATTTAAGCAAGGGGGCTGAAGCATTTAAACAAATTCATGATGGATCATGTTCAGCCCCTAAAATTATACTTATTCCTTAGTAAATAGGTTTTTTCAGAAAAAGTGTTTTTTTTTTATTTTCAACATCAAATGATTCTTTTGATACAACTGGTGCTAAAATAATTAATGACCAATAAACTAACAGAACAAATATTGAAAAGATTTTCAAAGCTTTTCACCATTAAGTTGACAGTTTTCCTTATTTATTTTTTTTTCAAAATCCTCAAGGTTTTCTCTATTAACGATCCAGACAAAAGATTTTTCATAGGTATCATTTAACGCGACCTTAGTACACTTTTTACCTAGTTTTACAGTATGTGTACTACAATTTGTTAAAAGTAAAAAAGAAAAAATTATTAATATAGTTTTCATAGCATATATTTACATACTGATTTTGTGTTTAGAATGACATAAAAATGTCAGAAGTGTGTTTTGGATATATTTGATTTTTTTTTAAATTACATATATGAAACTTAAAAATGCAATTTCTACTATTAAAATTATTTTTATTTTTTTTCATTTTCTCATCACATTCAAATGCTGAGATTCAAAAAGTTTTTGAATTTACTGATGATGAGCTTAAAGACTTAAAGGTTAGGAAAATTAAAAATGAAACAAAGTATTCTGTAGAAATCAATGAAAATGGCAATCTTTTAAAAGCGGTATCAGATGGTACAGCATCCGGCTTAGGGAAAGAAATAATAATAAATTTAAATAAAACACCATTTATAAACATTACTTGGAAGGTTGAAAAAGATCTAAAAGGTATCGACGAAAAGTCAAAAAAAGGACATGATTATGCAGCTAGAGTTTTTGTAGTTAAAAAAACAGGAGCAACAGCTCTTTCTAACAGAGCAATTAATTATGTTTTTTCAAGTAATAACTTAATAAATGAAAACTGGAGAAGTCCTTACACAAAAAAATCAATAGATTATGTATTAGCTACAACTAAAAATAACCTAAATGAATGGGTCACTGTAAAAGCAAATGTTAAAGAACATTTTAAAAAACTTCATGATCTAGATGTTAATGAATTAAACGGTGTGGCTATTATGTCAGATACAGATAATTCAAAAATGAAAGCTATATCTTACTTTCAAAATATTTATTTTTCCTCGGAATAACTAAAATTTTGTGTATTTCTTTAATAAAATAGTCGCAAATGATAGAATAATTGCAACCAAAACATCTTCTAAAGGTGAAGCTTTTGGAAACCCAAAATTCCATATAATAACACCTAGCAACCAGATAATATAAATTTTCATCTAAATTTAATTATTCATTTTTATTAAATTTTTTTGTATTTTGATATTAAAAATTATGACCAAAGATTTTATACATAAAGTTAAGATTTATTACGAAGACACTGATGCAGCTGGAGTTGTTTATTATGCAAATTATTTAAAATTTTTAGAAAGGGCAAGATCTGAAATTATATACTCGTTGGGTTTAAACAATAAGAAATTATTAACTGACCATAATACATTAATAATAGTTAAATCTTGTAATATAAAATATAAAAAACCAGCAAAATTTGAAGATGTTCTTACAATAAATTCTAGACTGAAATTAATATCAAAGGTTTCTTTCACAATGATACAAATTATAAAAAGAGATAGCGAAATAATTTCCGACGCAGAAGTCGTATTAGTTACAGTAAACAATCTAGGTAAACCAGTTAGAATTCCAGAAGTTCTTTTAAAGTCGTTTAAAAAAATAATTTAAACCATTTTTAAAACTTTTTTAAACAAATTTGTCATTTTTTTTTCATTAATTCTTCCTGTATTTACATTTCTAGGACTAGGGTGATAACAACCAATAAGTAAAGTGTTATTTGGTAATTTATAAATTTTGTCATGACCAAATTTTATTTTATCTAAAAAATTATAATTTGATTTATAAAAATAAACACAAGCATCAAAAGCTATTTTACCAAGAGCAACTATAGCTTTTAAATTTTGAAGTTTGTTAATTTCTTGATTAAAAAAATTAAAACAATTATCTAGTTCAGTCTTCAAAGGTTTATCACCTGGAGGAACACATTTTAAAGCAGTAGTAATAAAAGCTTTTTTTAATTTTAGACCATCGTTTACATGAGTTGATGTAGATTGGTTAGATATTTTGACGTTATATAAACATTTGTAAAGAAATTCAGAAGATTTATCGCCTGTAAAAACTCTTCCAGTTCTAGTGCCTCCATGAGCAGCTGGAGCTAATCCCACGAATAAAATTTTGCTCTTTTGATCTCCAAAACCAGTTATTGGTTTTCCCCAATAATGTTCATTTATATATTGTTTTCTTTTATCTTTTAGTATTTTACTTCTAAACGCTACCAGTCTTTTACATTTTATACATTTTATTATTTTTTTATTTAAATTTTCAAATTTATTTAACATTTAAGTATCAATATATAACTGTGTTTTTAAAGTATTTCCAGATCAGATAATTATAAATTAAATTATATAGTTATTAAAATTTAATCGAAAGACATATTAAGAGTTGTACTTAAGTATTGTAAAAATAAATTATCTTTTTCAAATTTTTTTGCAAAAAATTCAGCTCCTTTTCTAGTGATATGTCCGTAATCAAAATAAATTTTATTTCCCTCATCAGTTAGTGCAGGACATTTTTTACTTACTAAATCACAAAATATTTTTTCTCTTTCAAATAAATACAAGTTATTTCTTTTTGCTATTTGTTTTATTTTTAAATTAATTTCTTTTTTATTATCTAAATCTTTGAATATTTTACGCTCTATTTTTTTTAATTCGTCATTATTTGGAATGCTTCTGTTTTTATATAGGTAATAATCTAGTCTATTTAATTTAAAACTTGATTGTTGTTTCATAAACAATGCATTATCAAAAATTATTATTTTTTTATTATGTAATTTTAAAAGTTCCACTAATTCATCTAAAATTTTTAAATCACTATTTGTATATTCGGTAGCAATAATTATTAATTCTGCATTATTATATTGCTTGGTTAGGTGGTTTAACCAATCTCCATTATAATAATCGATTTCTGCCTTGTTTTTTTTAATAAATTTGAGCAAATATCTTAATTGAAAATTATAATCATCCTTTCTTACTTTAGGAGAAGCGATATTAAAATAAATTTTATCTGTTAGATTGGTTAACGACAAAATTTCTAGTAAATCTTCACCATGAGAGTTACCAACAATTAAAACATTTTTTCTGGAATTGTAATCATCATAGTTATAATTGATTTCAAATCTTTTATTTTCTTCAAAATAATTTTTATTTGAAATTAATGAAAATCTTTTAACAAAACCATCTTTTGAAATTACCAATATATTTGAAATTAGTATAATGAAAATAATACCAAATATGATAATAAGAATTTTTTTAAAATTAAAGTTTTTGTTTCTAAAAGGTCTTTCTATAAGATAATATGAAATTATAGATAAAAATATAGTCAAAACTATCCATTCAACTTTATCATATTCAGAGGGTGAACTATTTTTTATTCTAGCAAAAGCAAAGATTATATAATGATATAAATAAAGTGAGTAAGAAATTAACCCAATTTTGACAAATAATTTCGAACAAAGAATCTTTGTTATCAATTCATTCTGACTAGAGAACCAAATAATTAAACATACACCTAATACAGGAGACAACGTATAGAAAGAGGGGTGAAATGTATTGTGATTAAAATATACAATAGAATGAATTATTAAAAATAATCCTATACTTGGCATAATAAAATTTAGAATTTTATTTCTACTCCGATGGCCGAACTGAATTTCAAAATAGGCAAGAATTGATCCTGAAAGTAACTCCCACATTCTACTATGGAGAAAATAAAATGTTGCAGAAATATAATTTTTACTTCCCCAATCAGCCAATATTAAACTTATTAAAAATCCAATTAACAGGATAAAGCCAAGATATCTTTTAAAAAATTTAAAAATTGTAACTAAAATAATTGGAAAAATAATATAATATTGTTCTTCAACTGATAGAGACCAAGTATGAAGCAATGGTTTGTATAGTCCCTCTATTGCTTGATACTCTTGCCCTGTATAGTGAAAATAAAAGTTTGAACTAAATAAAAGTGAATAGATACTTGACTTTGAAAAATCAATAAAATTTGTTGGTAATAAATATATCCAAGCAAATGGAATAGATATGAGTATTGCAAATATTAATGCAGGAAGTATTCTTCTTATTCTTCTTTCATAAAAATATTTAAAAGAAAGTTTGCCTGTATTATTTAATTCTTTTAAAATAATAGATGTAATTAAATATCCAGATATAACAAAAAATATATCCACTCCAATAAAGCCACCTTTAAAAGGTTGGTATCCTAATACTGTAATTTGAGCATGATAAAATATCACAGCAAATACTGCGATTGCTCTTAATCCATCTATCTCTGGTCTATAATTATTTTGCACAAGTAAAAATTATCAAAATTAGATTTTATAATTTATTATAAATTTTCAAAGATTTTTTTATAAAATAAAAAATTTGCTTTTTCTGTTAAATGCGATGCCACATCTGATTGAATAAATATACTATTAATTGTCATTTGTTTGTTTTCAGTAACATAAGTTTTTTTAAAAATCTTTTTAAAATTTATTATTTTAATTTTATTTTTAAATCTTGATTTGTTTATAATATCATAAATAAGACTATCATAATAATAATTATATTTATTTAAAATATGGTCTCGATGTGGATGAATAACAAGATATAAATATTTTAATTTTTCATTCTCAAAAGCTTTTTCCAAATATCTATTAGTAATATTTGTAAGATATTCTATTTCATTTGCTTTCAATCCATTTATTAAAGGTGATATTATTTTATTCCAGCCGCATCTTGCTTTGCCATTATAATTATAATATTTTTTATTAAATTCTTTATCTAATTTTTTTACTTTAAGTAATTTTATTATATTAAAGTTATTAGAGTATAAAATATCGTGCTTTTTAAAATTAAATTCAAGATTGTAAGCCTCTTTTATATTCAGTTTTTCAGCTTTGATGCTTATTATATTATTATTGTCTAAATTTATTCTATTTTTATATCTACAAAGCTCGTCTCCAAAATCCGTATGATCAATAATTGTAATTATGATATTAGGATTAATTTTATAATCTTTTCTTAATATATCTAGTTGCAAAGTTATTGGTGATAAAGAATATGAAGTAGCACCTGAGTTTAATATAGTTGAATTAAATTTTTTTCCTAAATTGCTAAATAATAAATTAATTTCTTCTCGATATTTATTTTTTTCTAGAATACTTTCGGCCCAGGAGTCTCCGTTAATTAAAATTATTTTTTTTGATTTACTTAAAAACTCGTTATTTAAAGTTGCAAAAAATAAGTTTTCCTTATATTTAAAATCTCTTCTTTCATCAAATCTTGGTTCTTTTAAATGGTGGAGTTTATAATGATATTTTTTATATGTTTCATAATCATTTTTATTTTTGAAAAAGGAAACATTTTTAATCCATAAGTTCTCTATAATAAATTCGATAAAAAAAATTGTAATAATTAATGAGATTGCAGTTAACAAAAAATTTCTTAACATTTTTTAATTGAACCTAATTTTTTTTTTGTTCACTATAAAAAAGTCCAATTAAAAATAAAGCTGTCCAGCCAATTCCTAAAAAAGCTTTAAAAGCGCTAGTATCGGATGACCAAATATCGAGAAAAAGAGCACCAATAATCAATCCGATAATATAAATTATAATTATGATACTACTTTTGCTCATTTAGTTTCTTTTTCTTAAATAATGAAATTCCATTTTTTATTTTATGGTTATAAGATTCCTTAAAACTTTCAAGTTGCCACCCATTCATTCTTTTTTGTATTTCATTTAAATTGTTTTTTTTCCAATCTTCAGAAGTATTCTCATTTTTCCAAATTTTTACCTCATCTAAACTTCTAGCACATCCATAGCAATATCCAGTTACTGGATCATTTTTACATATGCTAATACATGGTGAAACTATCATTTTTTTTACTTTTTATTCTTTTACACTATTATTCAGATTGGACAAATGAGAACAATATTATATAAAACCTCAATAATTAAAGGGCGAGTGGCGGAATTGGTATACGCGCTAGTCTTAGGAACTAGTGCCGCAAGGCTTAAGAGTTCGAGTCTCTTCTCGCCCACCAAAAAAATATGAAGGTAACAATACAAAATACAAAAGGTTTAGAAAAAAACTTAAAAGTTTCGATTGATAAAAAAACAATTGAATCCTATATGGATAAAAAGTACGAAGATGTAAAAAAAAATATTACATTAAAAGGATTTAGACCAGGAAAAGTTCCAAAAGAAGTTTTAAAAAAACAGTTTGGAAAAGAAATTTATGGTGAAGTATTAGACCAAGTACTAAAAGATACTTCAACTAAGGCACTACAGGAAAATAATATAAAACCAGCAGGACAACCAAAAATAGATTTAAAATCATTTGGTGAAGATAAGGAACTTGAATACGAAATAGTTGTAACAGAATTACCAAAAATTGATGTCAAACCATTAAATAAAATTAATATAAATGAGTATGATGTAAAAATAGATAGTAAAGAAACAGATAAAAGAATTGAAGATATTTCAAAAAATCAAAACAGATTTATTGCTAAATCCAATAATGATTTATCAGAAGAGGGAGATATGGTTGTGTTCGATTACAAAGCAACAATTGATGGAAAAGATTTTAAAGGAAGTGATGGTAAAAATACACAGTTAATTATAGGAAAAGATTTATTTATAAAAGGTTTTGATAAAAATTTAACTAATACAAAAAAAAGTGATCAAAAAACTTTTGAAATTAATTTGCCTGAAAATTATCCTCACAAAGAGTTTTCTGGAAAAATGGCTAAGTTTGTTTGTGATATAAAGGAAATAAAGAAACCCGAACCAATAATTATAAATGATGAATTTGCTAAAAGTTTGGGTGCAAAAGATTTAAAAAATCTTAAAGAATTAATTTCAAGTCAAATAAAACAAGAATACAAAAATTCTTTAGATAATATAACTAGAAATCAAATATTAGAACAATTAGAAAAAATTAAATTAGATGAAATACCACAAAATTTAATTGATCAAGAGGTTTCTGTTTTATCTCAAGGTATGAAAAATGAAGATATCAACAAAAGCAAAACTGAATTTCAAAATAAAGCAAAAAAAAGAATTAAGCTTGGATTAATTTTAAATGAAATAGGAGAACAAAATAAAATAAATGTAGAAGATAGTGAAATTCAAAAAGAAATACTTAAACAATCCCAAATGATGCCTGGACAAGAAAAAATAGTAATGGATTTTTACCAAAAAAATCCCACTGCTGCTGCAAGTCTTAGAGGAACAGTTTATGAAAATAAAATTATAGAACATATTAAATCTAAAGCTAAATCTTTAAAAAAAGAAATATCTAAATTTGAGGCGGAAAATCTAATTAAAGAAGAAAATGAAAAACATTTAAAAGCGGAACAAACAGCAAAATCTAAGAAAGATTTAAAAAATAAAACTTCAGCAAAAAAAACAACTTCTTTAGTAAAAAAAGCCAAAAAAACAAAAAAAGTTAGCAAAAAGTAATCTCAAGTTGTATAAGTAAAAGCCGAATCATGAGTGAAAAAATATTTGAACAAATGAGTAATTTAATACCTATGGTCGTAGAGCAATCTAGCCGTGGCGAAAGAGCATATGATATATTTTCAAGACTATTAAAAGAAAGAATAATTTTTTTAGTTGGGCCAATAAATGATAACGTGGCATCCTTAGTTACAGCACAAATGCTATTTTTAGAATCTGAAAATCCTAAAAAAGAAATTTATTTTTATATAAATAGCCCAGGAGGTTTAGTTACTTCAGGTTTAGGTATCTATGATACGATGCAATATATAAAACCAGATATAAGTACATTATGTATTGGTCAGGCAGCAAGCATGGGATCATTTCTTTTAGCTGCTGGCACAAAGGGAAAAAGATTTTCTTTACCAAATTCAAGAATTATGGTCCATCAACCATCGGCAGGATTTCAAGGACAAGCAACTGATATTGAAATACATGCTAATGAGATTCTTTCTTTAAAAAAAAGATTAAATGAGATTTATTCAAAACATACAGGAAAAAGTGTAGACGAAATTAAAATTGCTTTAGAAAGGGATAACTTTATGACACCTAATGACGCAGAAAAATTTGGATTGATTGATGAAGTTGTGGAAAAAAGATCTTAAGCTACAAGATGTTGTTTATTTCAATGCTTACTTGATTAGTTATCACAAGTTGTAATAAAGTAAGAAAATTGATTCGAAATAAAAAAAATGAGTAATAATAAAAATATTTTATATTGTTCTTTCTGTGGAAAAAGCCAGCATGAAGTAAAAAAATTAATTGCAGGACCCACGGTATTTATATGTGACGAGTGTGTTGAGTTATGTATGGATATAATTAAAGAGGAAAGTAAAGATACATTCGTAAAACAAAAAGACGGACTACCATCACCCAAAGAAATTTGTGAAGTATTAGATGATTATGTTATAGGTCAAAATCATGCTAAAAAAGTATTATCTGTTTCTGTACATAATCATTATAAAAGATTGAATTATGAAACCAAAACAACCAAAACTGTTGAATTAGCAAAATCTAACATATTGTTGGTTGGACCAACTGGGTGTGGAAAAACATTATTAGCTCAAACATTAGCTAGAATATTAGATGTTCCATTTACTATGGCTGATGCAACAACATTAACAGAGGCAGGATATGTAGGAGAAGATGTTGAAAATATAATTTTAAAATTACTTCAAGCTGCAGATTACAATGTAGAAAAAGCACAAAGAGGAATAGTTTATATAGATGAAGTTGACAAGATTAGCAGGAAATCTGAAAATCCTTCAATAACAAGAGATGTTTCAGGTGAAGGAGTTCAACAAGCATTATTAAAAATTATGGAAGGAACAATTGCAAGTGTTCCTCCACAAGGTGGCAGAAAACATCCTCAACAAGAATTTTTGCAAGTTGATACTACAAATATATTATTTATATGTGGAGGAGCTTTTGCAGGTTTAGATAAAATCATCTCGCAGAGAAATAAAGGTACATCTATTGGATTTGGTGCTGAAGTTAATTCTGCAGAAGATAAAAAAACAGGCGAGTGGATGAAAATTTTAGAACCTGAAGACTTATTGAAGTACGGTTTGATACCAGAGTTTATAGGAAGACTGCCAATTATTGCTACATTAGAAGATTTAGATGAAAATTCCTTGGTTAAAATTTTGTTAGAACCAAAAAATTCTTTAATAAAACAATATCAAGAGCTATTTAAACTAGAGGGTGCAAAACTTACTTTCAAACAACAAGCCGTTAAAGAAATTGCTACACAGGCAATTAATAAAAAAACAGGAGCTAGAGGCTTGAGATCAATATTGGAAAATATCCTTTTAAAAAGCATGTTTGATTTACCAAGTTCAAAGAATGTTGAAGAGGTAGTAGTAGATCAATCTGCGGCTAAAGGAACTACTCAACCAATTACCATACATTCTAAAGAAAATAACAAGAACAAAACAGAAAAATCATCAGCAGCATAATTAAAGATCTTAATAAATTAAAAATTTTTATTGAAAAAATTAATTTAATATCCATATTTGTTAAATGGAAGTTAAGTTAACACATCCGCTATTACCGCTAAGAGATATAGTGGTATTTCCCAACATGGTGATACCTTTATTTGTTGGAAGAGATAAATCAATAAATGCTCTAAACGAGGTCATGAAAAATGACAAAAAAATTATATTGGTTACACAAAAAAATTCTGAAGTAGACGATCCTAAGGAAACTGATATTTTTTTATATGGATGTGAGAGTAGTATATTACAACTGCTAAAATTACCTGATGGAACAGTCAAAGTTTTGGTGGAGGGAAAGAAAAGAGTAAAAATTTTAAAATTTAAAGATGAAGAAAAGTTTATTTCTTGCACATATGAACAAATTAATGATAATAAAACTCAAGAAGATTTATTTCCTTTAGCGATTACTGCTATCAAAAGATTAGAAAAACTTTCATCGATTAATAAAAAAGTTTCTCAAGACGTAATAGCTAACATTAAGCAAATGAAAAGTTCGTCACAGATTGCTGATAACCTTGCATCTCATTTAAATTCAACTATTTCTGAAAAGCAGCAATTATTTGAAACATTAGATGTAAAAAAAAGATTAGAAGGGATTATTAAAATAATCGAAAATGAAGCAAGTATTATTGGAGTCGAAAAAAGAATTAGAGGAAGAGTAAAAACTCAAATGGAAAAAACTCAAAGAGAATATTATTTAAATGAACAACTGAAAGCCATTCAAAAAGAATTAGGTGAAATTGAAGAAGGTAAGGACGAGACTTCAAATCTTAATAAATCAATTTTAAAAGCAAAAATGCCTAAAGAAGTTCAAAAAAAATGTATGTCAGAGTTAAAAAAATTAAGAAATATGAGTCCAATGTCTGCTGAGGCTACAGTAGTAAGAAATTATCTTGATTGGATGATTGACATACCATGGTACAAAAAAGATCAAGTTGATATTGATTTAACAAAAGCAATGAAAGTTTTGGATGAGGATCATTTCGGTTTAGAAAAAGTAAAAGAAAGAATTATAGAATTTCTTGCAGTTCAAAAAAGAATGCAAAAAATAAAAGGTCCTATTTTATGCTTAGTAGGACCACCTGGTGTTGGAAAAACTTCTTTAGGAAAATCTATTGCGAAAGCTACTAATAGACAATTTGTTAGAATGTCATTAGGAGGTGTTAGAGATGAAGCAGAAATTAGAGGTCATAGAAGAACTTATATAGGATCGTTGCCCGGTAAAATTCTTCAAATGATGAAAAAAGCAGGTACAAAAAATCCTTTATTTTTATTGGACGAAGTTGATAAAATTGGAAATGATTATAGAGGAGATCCGTCATCAGCTCTTTTAGAAGCATTAGATCCAGAGCAAAACAAAACTTTTAATGATCATTATTTAGAAGTTGATTATGATTTATCAGATGTTTTATTTGTAACTACTGCCAATACTTTAAATATTCTTCCTCCATTACTTGACAGAATGGAAGTTATAAGAATTCCTGGATATACAGAAGATGAAAAAATCAATATTGCAAACAAATATCTTTTACCAAAACAAGTAAAAGATAATGGTGTTAAAGATGGTGAACTAGAAATAAAAGATGGAACAATAAAAGAATTAATTAGAAGCTATACTAAAGAGTCGGGTGTAAGAAATTTAGAAAGAGAAATATCTAAGATCGCAAGAAAATCAGTTAAAAAAATCGTCAATAATGAAACAACCAAAGTTGAAGTGAATGAAGATAATTTAAAAGATTTTCTTGGAGTTAAAAAATTCAAATTTGGAGAATTGGAAAATGAAAACAAAATTGGTATCGTTACTGGTCTAGCTTGGACCGAATATGGAGGTGAAATATTAAAGATTGAAACCGTTAATATGCCAGGAAAAGGAAAAATGTCTATTACAGGTAAATTAGGCGACGTAATGCAGGAGTCTGTTAAAGCAGCAAAATCATTTGTAAGATCAAAAAGTTTAGAATATGGAATAATTCCACCAATATTTGAAAAAAGAGACTTTCATATACATGTACCAGAAGGTGCCACACCAAAAGATGGGCCATCAGCAGGTGTTGCTATGGTTACATCTATTGTTTCATCGATTACTAAAATACCGGTGAATAGAGAGATAGCAATGACAGGAGAAGTGACTCTAACTGGTCAAGTTCTTCCAATCGGAGGTTTAAAGGAAAAATTATTAGCTGCACACAGAGCAGGAATAAAAACAGTTCTTATTCCTAAAGATAATGAAAAAGATTTAGTCGAAATTCCAAATAAAGTAAAAGAAGATATTAAATTAATACCGGTTGAAACTGCAGATCAAGTTATTAAAATTGCACTTACAAAAGAGTTAAAAAAAGTTGAATGGAATGATGTGGAGAATATTTCTAAAACAAAGACTGGCGAAAAAACTCAAGCAAGCATTCAATAACTATTTTTTAATATAAATATTCTCTCTTTTATTTTCTAATAAATTTTTATGAGCATATTCTAAAGATTTTTCAAAATTTGCAACATATAATTTGCTATTGAATAAAACGGAATTTTTTTTATTTTTAATAAGTTGATCTTTGTAGAATTGTATATTTTTACTTATTTTAATAATTTTATCTTTATATTCTTCTAAACTTCTTGTTATTAAATCGTTTAATTTTAAATCGCTTAAAATGCTAGCACACACGTTGCTTGAAAAGGATTCACCCGAAATTGTTACTATTGGAACATTTGCAGAAACAACATCACAGGCAACAACATGTGAAGAATACGGATAAGTGTCTAGAAATAAATCAACATTTCTTAATCTTGCTATATAGTCTGCGTACTCAGGTAATTTATTTGCAAAGAAAATTCTATTATCATTTATACCAAGTTTTTTTGCTTCAGATATGAGATTCTTTCTTCCTGTACTGTTATCATTAGACAGCCACAAAATACTATCAGGCATTTCATGAAGTATTTGCATCCAAATATTAAAAATTTTTGGAGTTATTTTGTAAAACTTATTGAAACTGGCAAATATAATTTTCTTTTCAGGAATATTACATTCTTTTTTAGATATTTTTTTTTTAGATATTTTTTTTGTATCATCATTAATCATAAAAGTGTGAGGCAGATATATGATTTTTTCCAAATAATCTTTTTGATTTGATTCTGGAATAACAATATTGTCAGCAATAATATAATCTATTGAATTTGATCCTAAAGTTCCAGCATACCCGAGATAACTAATTTGAACAGGAGCACAACCAATATTAAATATATTAAATCGATTGCGTTGAGTAAATCCCATTAAGTCAATCGCTATATCTATTTCATATTTTTTTGATAAATTTACAATATTTTGATCAGATACAGTTTCTACATCAATAAAGTGATTAAACAATTTATTTAGTTTTTTTTGCATATAGTCTTCTTTACGAAAAAATGAAAATGCAAATGTTTCAAATTTTTCTTTGTTATGGAGTTCTATAAGTCTGCTTAATTGAAATGAAACTGGATGGTTTCTAAAATCTGCTGAATAGTAACCAATTTTGATTTTTTTATTTATTGATGTTTTATATTTTTTTTCTTTAAAATTTTTATCGTTATCACTTTCAAGCATTGCATTTTGCTTAATTATATCATTAGAATCAAAAAGAGATAATAATGGAAGGGTCGAAGTAACTTTTTTCTTATTTTTAATTTTTTTTTTTAATTTAATAAGGTTTTCATTATAGTTATTCCATATACAAAGTTTATTACTTGTGTGAATAACATTTCCAAAAGCTGCATCATAATCTTCGTCAAAAGTTAAAATTTTTTTGTAATTATCTAATGCTTTTTCTAATTTAGTTTGATTTTTATATATATTAGCAATGTTATTAAAAACATCTGCTGTAGGTTTAATTTTTAAAGAATGTTCGTAATCCTTAAGAGCATTATCCATTTTGTTTAGATCTTTGTATATTAATCCTCTATTATTATATGCTTCAAAAGAATTAGGATTTAATTCTATTGCCTTATTATAATTTATAATTGCTTCATCAAATTTACGAATATTTTTATAAGTACTACCTAAGTTAATATAAGCTTCAGGATTATTCGAATTAAAATTAATTGATTTTTTTAAACAATCTATAGACTCTTCGTATTTTTTAATTCTTTTATATGCTATACCTAAATTATTATACACCTCACTGTTTTGGTTATCAATTTCTAAAGATTTTTTAAAATTATCTATAGCTTCATAGTTTTTATTTTGTTTTAAAAAAATTAATCCTTTAAAGTTAAAAGTTTTTGGATTATTTTTGTCTAGCATTTTTAATTTTTCGCAACTTTCTAAAGCTTCTGAATATTTTCCAATACTTATTAAAGCCAAAGTCTTATTTAAATACAAATCAGTTATTTTTGGATAATATCTTATTGCATAATCAAAAATTTCTATTGATTTTAAATATTTTTTTTTTTTAAATGCTATAGTTCCTATCAACAATAACGTATTTAAGTCTTTTGAATTTTCTTTAAGTATTTTTTGACATATTTCTTTTGCCTTATCAAATTCTTGTTTTTTAAAAAAATCAAAAGCCTTATCGTATAATTTTTCCATTTAGTAATTTTCTTTATCTTTAAATTAAGATCTAAGATTATGATTTATATTCGTTATTATATACATAAAGTCAATTTCTCAGAATTTATTATATAAATAATTCAATAATTAGCTTTTATCTATTAACTTTTATGATAAAAGTTTGATTTATTTGAGGGCGGTTAGCTCAGTTGGTAGAGCATCTCGTTTACACCGAGGGGGTCAAAGGTTCGAGTCCTTTACTGCCCACCAAATTAAAATTAACTGTGGGGGTGTAGCTCAGTTGGTTAGAGCGCCTGCCTGTCACGCAGGAGGCCGCGGGTTCGAGTCCCGTCACTCCCGCCACAATAAAATTGATAATCAATATCAATTGTTAATTTTTTATAAAATAACCATGGTAAATGTGACGTAACTGCACTTTAATTTAATTAAAAAGTGTGTATAATTAAACTCTTATCAAAATTATCTTATTCAAAGAATTATTAACTTATATATAAAGAAACAATGCTTGCGGAATTTTTAAAAGATTACTTACCTATAATTATATTTTTATTTATAGCTCTTATTTTGAGTCTTTCATTTATAGTTATTAATTTTACATTTTCACCAAAAAAACCAGACCCAGAGAAACTTTCTACTTATGAATGTGGATTTGAACCTTTTGAAGATTCAAGAATAGAATTTGATGTGAGATTTTATTTAGTTGCAATTTTGTTTATTATTTTTGACTTAGAAATTGCTTTTCTTTTTCCATGGGCTATTTCATTAGGAAACATAGGTTTGCTAGGATTTGTATCTATGATGATTTTTTTATTTATTTTAACAGTTGGATTTGTTTATGAATGGAAAAAAGGAGCCTTAGACTGGGAATAAAAAATGAATTTAGAAGATAGAAACAAAGAAATTCCTGAAGAATTTAAAAAACTTGCTGAAGATTTTGGAAAAAATGGTTTTATAACAACATCTTTTGATAACTTGGTTAATTGGGCTAGAGCAGGATCTTTGCATTGGATGACTTTTGGTTTAGCCTGTTGTGCAGTCGAAATGATGCAAACATCAATGCCAAGATATGATCTTGAAAGATTTGGGGCAGCACCGCGTGCATCACCAAGACAATCAGATGTTATGATTGTGGCTGGAACATTAACAAATAAAATGGCACCAGCTTTGAGAAAAGTTTATGATCAAATGCCAGAACCTCGTTATGTAATATCAATGGGAAGCTGCGCTAATGGGGGAGGTTATTATCATTATTCCTATTCTGTAGTTAGAGGATGTGACAGAATAGTTCCAGTCGATATTTACGTACCTGGATGTCCACCATCAGCTGAGGCACTTTTATATGGAATTATGCAGTTACAAAAAAAAATTAGAAAAAAAGGTTCTTTAGAAAGATAAAATGGAAATAAATCAAAATTTAGAAAAAAAAATAAATTCTGAACTCACAACTAAGATTAAAAATTCAAAAATCAATCATGAACAAATATATATTACAATAGATCATGAAAATTTGATTGAGGTACTAATTTTTTTAAAATCTAATGAGAATACAAAATTTAAGCAATTAATAGATATTACTGCTGTAGATTTTCCTGAAAGTAAAAAAAGATTCAAGATGATTTATTTACTTTTAAGTCATGAGAATAATAGCAGAATAATTCTTGAAACTTTCATTAGTGAAAATGAAGTTGTTTCTTCTATTACATCAATTTTTCCTTCATCAAATTGGATGGAAAGAGAAGTTTTTGATATGTATGGTATAAAATTTAAAAATCATCCTGATTTAAGAAGAATTTTAACTGATTATGAATTTGAAGGATACCCATTAAGAAAAGATTTTCCAATTACAGGTCACAAAGAAGTTAGGTACAGCGAAGATAAAAAAAAAGTTATTTATGAACCTGTAAGACTAGAGCAAGATTATAGAAATTTTAACTATGAAAGTCCTTGGGAAGGTACAAAATATATAAAAAAACAAAGTAAAAAAAATGAGTAAGCAAACTAAAAAATTAAATTTGAATTTTGGTCCACAACATCCAGCAGCTCATGGAGTTTTAAGATTAATACTTCAATTAGACGGTGAAGTTGTTGAAAAGGCGGATCCACATATAGGTTTACTTCACAGAGGTACTGAAAAATTAATTGAAAATAAAACATACGCGCAAGCAATACCTTACTTTGATAGATTAGATTATGTTGCACCTATGAACCAAGAACATGCCTTTGCTCTTGCAGTTGAAAGAATTTTAAAAATTGAGGTTCCAATAAGAGCGCAATTTATTAGAGTTATGTTTTGTGAAATTGGGCGTTTATTAAGTCATATACTTAATATAACAACGCAAGCTATGGATGTAGGTGCTTTGACACCGACTTTATGGGGTTTTGAAGAAAGAGAAACACTCATGACATTTTATGAAAGAGCATCAGGTTCTAGACTTCATGCAAATTATTTTAGGCCTGGAGGTGTCCATCAAGATTTACCAAGAAGTTTAATAAATGATATATCCAAATTTTGTGTTAGTTTTCCTAAAATTATTGAAGATGTAGAGTCATTATTAACTGATAACAGAATTTTTAAACAAAGGAATGTTGATATAGGAGTTGTATCAAAACAAGATGCTTTAGATTATTCATTTTCAGGTGTAATGCTTAGAGGTTCAGGTGTAGCTTGGGATTTAAGAAAATCTCAACCATATGATTGCTATGAACAATTTGATTTTCAAATACCAGTAGGAAAAAACGGAGATTGTTATGATCGTTATCTATGTAGAATTGAAGAAATGAAGGAGAGCATAAAAATTATCAAACAGTGCATAGATAGAATGCCCAAAGGACCAATTAAGTCGATAGATAACAAAATTTCACCACCATCAAAAAAAGAAATTAAGGAGTCTATGGAAGCTTTAATACATCATTTCAAATTATTTACAGAAGGTTACAGAGTTGACAAAGATGAAATTTATACAGCTGTAGAAGCCCCAAAAGGTGAATTTGGCATTTATATTGTTTCTGACGGCTCAAGCAAACCTTATAAATGTAAAATAAGAGCACCTGGTTTTTCGCACTTACAGGCAATGGATTATTTAATTAAAGGACATATGTTAGCAGATGTCCCTGCAATTTTAGGATCAATGGATATCGTATTTGGGGAGGTTGATAGATGAGCATAAAAAAAATTTCTAAAATACAACCAAATAATTTTGAATTTAATGATGAAAACTTCACTTTAGCCGAAAAATTTATATCAAACTATCCAAAGGGCAAACAAAAAAGTGCTGTAATGGCTTTACTTTATATTGCACAAAAACAAAATAATAACTGGATCCCGCTCTCTGCAATGAAGTATATAGCAAACTTTTTGAAAATATCTTACATAAAAGTTTATGAAGTAGCTACTTTTTATTCTATGTATAATTTAACACCAGTAGGAAAATATTTTATTCAAGTGTGCACCACAACACCGTGCATGATTAGAGGTGCTTATAAATTGGTTGAAGCATGTAAAGAAAAAATTTCAAAAGATGAAAAAAAATTATCGTCCACATCAGATAGTTCATGGATTGAAGTTGAGTGCCTAGGAGCTTGTGTTAATGCGCCAGTGGTACAAATTAATGATGATTATTATGAAGATTTAAATAAAGAAAAAATGATTAAAATCTTAGATAAAATAAAAAAAAATGAAAAAATCCAACCAGGTTCTTATAGAGGAAGAAAAAATTCTGAACCAGAGAATGGAAGAAAGGCTTTAATAAGAACATAAAATGCTAGAAGATAAAGATCGAATTTTTAAAAATTTATATAATGATGGAGATATAAATATTATTTCCTCTAAAAACAGAGGTGATTGGATAGATACAAAGAAAGTTATATCGAATGGTAGAAATTGGATTATAGATGAAATAAAAAAATCTGAATTAAGAGGACGAGGTGGAGCAGGATTTCCCACAGGTTTAAAATGGTCGTTTGCGCCTAAAGAAGTAGGATCAAGACCACATTATTTAGTTATAAATGCTGATGAGTCAGAGCCTGGTACATGTAAAGACAGAGATATATTAAGATTTGAGCCACATAAACTTATTGAAGGTTGTTTAATTGCTTCTTATGCTGTTCAAGCTCATAAATGTTATATTTATATAAGGGGAGAATATTTTAATGAGGGCAAAATACTTCAAAAAGCAATTAATGAAGCTTATGAAAACAAATTAATTGGAAGAAATTCTAGTGACACTGGATGGGATCTAGATATTTTTATTCACTACGGTGCAGGTGCTTACATATGCGGTGAAGAGACAGCGCTTTTAGAAAGTTTAGAAGGAAACAAAGGTCAACCAAGATTAAAACCTCCATTTCCCGCGCTAATTGGTTTATATGGGTGTCCAACTATAATTAATAATGTTGAAACGATCGCAGTAATACCTACAATTTTAAAAAAAGGATCCAAATGGTTTTCATCTATTGGAAAACCAAAAAATACTGGAACTAAAATATTTTGTATATCAGGGGATGTTAATTATCCATGTAATGTTGAAGAGGAAATGGGTATACCTTTAAAAGAATTAATAGAAACCCACGCTGGAGGTGTCATCGGTGGTTGGGAAAATCTTCAAGCTGTTATACCTGGCGGATCTTCAATGCCAATGTTACCAAAAAATATATGCGAAAGTATTAATATGGATTTTGATTCTCTTGTTGAAAATAAAAGTGGATTAGGAACAGCTGGAATAATTGTAATTAACAAAGATCAAGACATAATAAAATGTATGGCAAGAATAGCAAGATTTTACAAACATGAAAGTTGTGGACAGTGTACTCCTTGTAGAGAAGGCTCAGGTTGGATGTGGAGAATGCTTGAGAGAATGTCGAAAGGGGAAGCATCTAGGGAAGAAATAGATATGTTAATGGATGTAACAAAACAAATAGAAGGACACACAATATGTGCATTTGGAGAAGGTTCTGCATGGCCAGTTCAAGGATTATTAAGGCATTTCAAAAAAGAATTAATTAAAAGAAATAATTTTAATCCACTTATTAAAAAGAATAAAAATGTTCCTTATTTAGTGGATCAACATTTATTGGAAAAGGAAAATGCTTAAAGTTAAAGTAAATGATATAGATTTAGAAATTGAGGAAGGATTAACTGTTTTACAAGCATGCGAGCAAGCTGGAGCAGAAATTCCAAGATTTTGTTATCATGAAAAATTATCTATAGCTGGAAATTGTAGAATGTGTTTAGTAGAAATGGAAAAATCACCTAAACCAATAGCTTCATGTGCAATGCCTGCTTTTGATGGAATGAAAATCAAAACAAACACGCCTTTGGTAGAAAAAGCTAGAAAAGGTGTAATGGAATTTTTATTAGCTAACCATCCATTAGATTGTCCAGTTTGTGATCAAGGTGGGGAGTGTGATTTACAGGATCAATCTATGTTTTACGGAATTGATAAATCTAGATTCAAAGAAAACAAAAGAGAAGTTCCTGAAAAATATATGGGCCCATTAATTAAAACTCAAATGACAAGATGTATTCATTGCACTCGATGTATAAGATTTGCGCAAGAAATTGCTGGAATTGACGAAATAGGAGCGATCGGTAGAGGAGAAGATATGCAAATTACTACTTATTTAGAAAAAACTATGGAGTCAGAACTTTCTGCAAATGTAGTTGATTTATGTCCAGTAGGTGCACTTACTTCTAAACCATACGTTTTTGAAGCAAGACCATGGGAGCTTAAAAAAACCGAGTCGATTGATGTCATGGATGCTATTGGTTCAAATATAAGAGTTGATACATATGGCTGGGAAGTTAAAAGAATTTTGCCAAGAATTAATGAAAATATTAATGAGGAATGGATATCAGATAAAACAAGATATGCTTGTGATGGTCTAAAAAATCAAAGAATAGACACTCCATTAATCAAAACAAACAATACTTATGAAAAAATTGAATGGAATAATGCATTTAATAAAATATTTGAAAAAATAAAATCAACTCCCTCAAATAAAATTGCAGGTTTAACTGGAGATTTAACAAATATGGAAACATTATTCATAGTTAAAGAATTTTTTAACAAAATTATTAAATCAAAAAATTTAGATTGTAGATCTGAAAATATTTACGTTAATACAAATGATAGAAAAAATTATATTTTCAACACTCCATTAAATAGAATTGAAGAAAGTGATTTAATTATACTTGTTGGAGCTAATCCAAGATTTGAAGCAACAATTCTAAATTTAAAAATAAGACAATCTTATATAAAAAACAAAACAGAAATATATTCATTTGGTGATGTTGGCGAACTAACATATCCGTATAAAATTATTAAAAACAAAACTGACATTATAAGAGAAATTATTGAGGACAAACATGATTTGTCTTTAGCTATTAAAAATTCCAAAAAACCGATTATTATCTTAGGTCAATCACTTTTAAAAATTAAATCATCAAAATATGTATTCAATGAAATAAAAAAGTATTTAAAAAAAAATAATAAAATAAATGAAGATTGGCAAAGTTTAAATGTTCTATCAAATAATGCTTCAACTGTTGGATCTTATGATTTAGATATAAATAATTCTGAAAACTTTGACAGTACTGTATTAAGTAAAATCCAAAATAATGAATTTGATATCATTTTTTTGTTTGGACAAGATAATTTAAAATTTAAAAAAAAAAATGAATTTGTTGTTTATATAGGCAGTCATGGAGATAATGGAGCTGAAATTGCAGATTTAATATTACCAGGCTCAGCTTACACAGAGCAAGATGGTTACTACACTAATTTAGAAGGTAAAATTCAGAAGGCTTATAGAGCATCCTATCCTCCTGGTGAAGCTAAGGAAGACTGGAAAATTATCAATGAACTTTCAAGTTTTATTAAAGGAAAAAATTTATTTATCAATAAAAAAGATCTTGATGAGTCAATGTTGCAATATTTAAAATTAAAAAAAACAAAAAAATTTAATGATATTTTGGATAATCAATTTCAAAGTGAAGATATTTTAGTAGATCATTTTGATTATTATTATTCAAACGTTATTGCTAGGGCATCTTTAACAATGACACAATGTAGAAACGAAAAATTAAAATTAAATAAAACTGGAACGGAAGGATAAAGTGATTGAATATATAAGTATATTATTTGACCAAACTTATAAAATATTATTTCTTTTGGTTCCCGTACTAGTTTCTGTTGCTATGATGGTTTGGCTAGATAGACGAGTTTGGGCATTTGTACAAAAAAGAAGAGGTCCAAATGTAGTTGGTCCCTTTGGATTATTACAATCTTTAGCGGATGCTTTAAAATATATGTTTAAAGAAATAATTATTCCCGCAAGTTCAAATAAAGTTATTTTTATTTTAGCGCCAGTTACAACAATGACTTTAGCTTTAATTGCCTGGGCTGTAATTCCCTTTGGTGATTTATTGGTTATTTCAAATATTAATGTCGGAATATTATATCTATTTGCTGTTTCTTCATTAGGTGTATACGGAATTATAATGGGTGGTTGGGCTTCTAATTCAAAATACCCCTTCTTAGGTGCGATTAGATCAGCAGCACAAATGGTTTCGTATGAAGTTTCTATAGGAGTAATTATAATAAATGTCTTGCTGTGTGTAGGTTCGTTGAATTTAAATGATATTGTTAAAGCTCAGCATAACATTTGGTTTATAATTCCCTTATTTCCAATGTTTGTAATTTTCTTTATATCAGCTTTAGCTGAAACTAACAGACCACCTTTTGATTTGCCTGAAGCTGAAGCTGAACTTGTGGCAGGTTATCAAACTGAATATTCAGGTATGATGTATGCAATGTTTTGGTTAGGCGAATATGCAAATATTCTTTTAATGTGTTCTTTAGGTTCAATTTTATTTTTAGGTGGCTGGTTATCACCTATTGATTTATATCCATTTACACTTATTCCTTCACCATTTTGGTTAATAATAAAAATTTTAATTTTGTTCATTTTATTTGCATTAGTTAAGGCAATTGTACCAAGATATAGATACGATCAACTTATGCGATTGGGCTGGAAGATATTTCTTCCTTTTTCATTATTATGGGTAGTTATTACTTCATCATATTTATTTTACTTTGATTTATTACCAGGGAATTAATTTATGAAATTTGTCAGATTTTTGAAAATTATACTAATGTTAGATTTCGTTAAAGCTTTATTAATCGCAGTTAAAATGATTTTTAAACAAAAAAAAACTATTAATTATCCTTTTGAGAAGGGAAAAATAAGCACAAGATTTAGAGGTGAACATGCTCTAAGAAGATACCCCAATGGTGAAGAAAGATGTATAGCTTGCAAATTGTGCGAAGCTATATGTCCAGCACAAGCAATTACAATTGAGTCAACAGAAAGAGAAGATGGAAGCAGAAAAACAACTAGATACGATATTGACATGCTTAAATGTATATACTGTGGCTTATGCGAAGAATCATGTCCAGTTGATGCCATTGTTCAAGGACCAAATTTTGAATTTGCTACAGAAACACGAGAAGAACTTTATTATAATAAACAAAAATTATTAGATAACGGTGATAGATGGGAAAGTATTTTAGCAGCTAATATTAAAGCAAATAATCCATACAGATAATTAATGATAGAACATTCAATATTTTTTTATTTTTTTTCTATTATAGCTATTTTTTCAGCGATAATGGTGACAGCATCAAGAAATACAGTTTATTCAGTTTTTTTTTTAATTTTAGATTTTATAAGTATATCGTGTTTATTCATAATGATTGGAGCCGAATTCTTGGGAATGATTATGTTGATAGTTTATGTAGGCGCTGTAGCTGTATTATTTTTATTTATTGTAATGATGTTAAATGTTGCGCAGCAAAAAAATGAATGGTTTAGTTCAAGTAAAAATTCAAAACATATTCCAATTGGTCTGTTGGTAAGTTTAATAATATTTCTAGAATTAATAATCGTGGTAGGTGGATGGAAGTATAAACCAGGAATTTTTACTTCTTCTTCTATAAAAATATCAAGTGATATTACAAATACTCATTCAATAGGAAATGTTCTTTATACAGATTATATTCATTTGTTTCAGATTTCGGGAATGATTTTATTAGTTGCAATGATCGGTGCAATAATATTGACGTTCAGAAAAAGAGATGGATTGAAAACACAAAGCTATTTCAAACAAATTTCACGCGAAAAAGATGATGGTGTTGAGTTGATAAAAGTTAAAAGTAAAGAAGGAGTAAAATTTGATGTTTGAAATTTCTTTAGGTCATTACTTAACTTTAGGAGCAATGATATTTACAATTGGAATTATTGGAATTTTCTTAAATAGAAAAAATATTATTGTAGTTCTAATGAGTATTGAATTAATCCTTTTAGCGGTAAATATTAACTTAGTATCTTTTTCAATTTTTATGAATGATTTAGTAGGGCAAATATTTACATTATTTATTCTCACAGTTGCTGCAGCCGAAGCTGCAATAGGACTAGCAATAATTGTTGTTTATTTTAGAAATTCTGGAACTATAAGAATTGAAGAAATACATAAACTTAAAGGATAGAATGGAAAAAATAATATTATTTCTACCTTTAATTTCAGCTTTTATTTCTGGTTTTTTCGGAAAAATAATTGGTAATAAATTATCTGAATTAATAACATGTTTATTTGTTATCATATCAACAATTTTATCTATTATAATTTTTTATGAAGTATTGTTTAATGGATATACTGATAATATACTTATCTTTAAATGGATTAGTTCAGGTGAATTAAATGTGAATTGGTCTATTTATATAGACTCAATATCAAGTGTAATGCTAGTTGTAGTTACACTGATTTCTTCAATAGTCCATGTTTATTCTATTGGATACATGGAGAAAGATCCCCATAAACCAAGATTTATGTCTTATCTTTCTTTGTTTACTTTTGCCATGTTAACGCTAGTAACATCAGATAATTTTTTACAATTATTTTTTGGTTGGGAAGCTGTTGGTCTTTGTTCATATTTTTTAATTGGATTTTGGTATAAAAAAAATACTGCAAATAATGCTGCAATTAAAGCTTTTATAGTAAATAGAGTTGGAGATTTTGGATTTGCTCTTGGAATTTTTTTAATTTTTTATTTGTGTGACACGGTAAATTATTCTGAAGTTTTTGATTTAATTTCTAAAATTGATAATAAAAATTTGATATTTTTAGGAATTAGTTTTAATGCAGTAGATCTAATTTGTATTTTACTTTTTATAGGCGCAATGGGTAAATCTGCACAATTCTTTCTTCATACCTGGTTACCAGATGCAATGGAAGGACCAACTCCTGTTTCAGCATTAATTCATGCAGCGACAATGGTAACTGCTGGAGTATTTTTAATAGTAAGATGTTCACATATTTATGAATATTCTGAATTAGCTTTGTCATTAATTACTGTTGTTGGAATGTTAACAGCTTTATTTGCTGCAACAGTTGCGCTTGTCCAGGATGATATCAAAAAGATTATTGCTTACTCTACTTGCAGTCAATTAGGATATATGTTTTTTGCTACTGGAGTAGGCGCTTATAACGTTGCTATGTTTCATTTATTTACACATGCTTTTTTTAAAGCATTGTTGTTTTTGGGAGCTGGATCAGTGATTCATTCTTTTCAAGATGAGCAAAATATAAATAAAATGGGAGGTGTTTTAAAAAATTTACCATACACTTATTTTTTAATGTTAATTGGAACTTTAGCTCTAACCGGTTTTCCTTTATTGTCAGGATATTATTCTAAAGATGCAATCATTGAGTTTGCATACCTTAAAAATAGTGCATTAGGATATTCTGCTGCAACCATTGGAATATTTACGGCATTATTAACATCAATTTATTCTTGGAGATTAATTTTTAAAACTTTTCACGGAAATTATAAAAATAACAATATATCTCAATCTAGTATGCATGAATCACCATTAATAATGTTACTACCGTTATTTGTTTTGGCCTTAGGATCGATTTTTGCTGGTTTTTTCTTTAAGGATATTTTTATTTCACAGTCTACATCTACAACGTTTTGGATGGATTCAATTAAATTTTTAGAACCATTAAGTAAAGAGCATCCACCATTTTGGTTTGTTTATTTAACTCCTTTTTTGGTTGTCATTTCAATACCAATCTCATTTTTATTATTTGTTAAATATAAAAATATTACAAATTATATAGTTGAAATTAACCAACCTATTTATAATTTTTTTAAAAATAAATGGTACTTTGATGAATTGTATAACTTTATTTTTGTTAGACCATCGATGTCAATAGGTAACTTCTTGTGGAAAAAAATTGATATCGAAATTATAGATAGATTTGGTCCTGACGGTATATCTGATTTAATTAAAAAACTCTCTAGTAAAGCTGTAAAATTTCAAAGTGGATACATATATCAATACGCATTTATTATGCTTTTAGGTTTTTCAATAATATTAACAATTTTAATAATTGATTAATGAATTTTCCTATTCTATCATCTTTAATACTTTTACCTATAATAGGATCCTTTTTTATATTGTTCATAAAATCCACTAATAAAGATAATCCAAGCATAAAACTTCTAGCGTTGTTTATTGGATTTGCAAATTTTTTATTATCATTATATTTATGGTATCAATTTGACAGCTCTACCCATGAATTTCAGTTTGTTGAAAATAGAAAATGGTTAATTGGATTAGTTAATTATAAAATTGGAGTAGATGGAATTTCAATACTATTTATTTTATTGACCACATTAATTATTCTATTATGTATAATTTCTGTAAATCAAAATATTAAATATCGCATCAAAGAATTTTTAATTTCAGTTCTTTTAATGGAAAGTTTAATGATTGGAGTTTTTTGTTCATTAGATTTGGTTATTTTCTATTTATTTTTTGAAGGCGGTTTAATTCCAATGTTTTTAATTATTGGTATTTGGGGAGGAGAAAGAAGAGTATATTCTGCTTTTAAATTTTTTCTTTATACATTATTGGGTTCAGTTTTGATGTTGATTGCTATTATATCTATTTATTGGATTACAGGCACAACTGATTTTGTTGAAATTTATGAGCAAGGTATAAATGTTAAATATCAAAAATTATTATGGTTGGCTTTTTTTAGTTCATTTGCTGTTAAAACACCAATGTGGCCATTTCATACTTGGTTACCAGATGCACATGTAGAAGCACCTACGGCAGGCTCAGTTATTTTAGCAGCAATACTTTTAAAAATGGCTGGCTATGGTTTTATAAGATTTTCTTTAGGATTATTTCCAAATGCATCTGAGTATTTTGTTCCTTTTGTTTTTTTACTAAGCTTAATTGCGATAATTTACACCTCTTTAGTTGCTTTAATGCAAGAAGATATGAAAAAATTAATTGCATATTCATCGGTAGCACACATGGGTTTTGTAACACTTGGGATATTTACTTTTACACAACAAGGAATTGAAGGAAGTATTATTCAAATGATAAGCCACGGTTTAGTTTCAGCAGCATTATTTTTATGTGTCGGAGTACTTTACGACCGAATGCACACAAGATTAATAGACAAATATGGAGGCATTGTATCAATAATGCCAAGATATGCTGTAGTTTTTATGATTTTTACATTAGGTGCAGTTGGTTTACCAGGTACAAGTGGATTTATAGGTGAATTTTTAATTTTAATTGGAACTTTTCAAAAAAATTTTTTAGTTGCTGCTATAGCAAGTTTAGGGATTATTTTAGCAGCTGCTTATATGCTTTGGCTTTATAAAAGACTATTTTTTGGTGAAATTTTTAATAGTGATTTAAAAAAAATGATTGATTTAAATTATTCTGAAATATTTATATTGTGGACATTAGGAGTGTTAACTGTTTTTTTTGGTTTCTATCCAGATCCGCTCTTAAATACCATTGAAATTTCAGTTAATAATTTAATCGAAGTTTATAATTTAAATATACAACAAACGAATATTAAATGATCAACAATATTAACTTAATATTTCCTGAAATATTTATTTCAATTTTTTTGATGATTTTATTAATTTTAGGAGTTTTTAAAAAAAAAAGCTCTTCGATAATTTATAATTTGAGTGTTTTATCTTTAATTATTCTTTTGGCATTAATATTAAATTTACCTCAAAACACAACAGAAAATCTTTTTAATAAAAGTTATGTTATTGATCATTTATCTATATACATGAAATTAATAATGATTGCCTCTGGAATTTTTGTAATGCTAACATCATCAAAGTACCTCAAAATTATAAAGATTTATCAAATTGAATATCCTGTTCTTTTACTTAGTTCTATTTTGGGAATGATGATTATGGTTAGTTCAAATGATTTAATTGTTTTTTATATGGGTTTAGAGCTGCAATCATTGGCATTATATGTGCTAGCTTCATTTAATAGAGATAATATTTTATCATCCGAGTCAGGCTTAAAATATTTTATCCTAAGCGCTTTGTCCTCAGGAATTTTACTTTATGGCTGCTCTCTTGTATATGGTTTTTCTGGATCAACAAATTTTTACTTGATTTCTGAAAATATAGAACAAATTGACTATGGTGTTGTTTTTGGAATGGTTTTTATTTTAACTGGTTTAGCATTTAAAATCTCTGCTGTCCCATTTCATATGTGGGCACCAGATGTTTATGAAGGATCACCAACTTCGGTTACATTATTTTTTTCGATACTACCTAAAATAGCAGCTTTGTCTGTATTTATTCGTTTCTTATACGTACCTTTTATTAATCTATTCGATCAGTGGCAAACTATAATAATATTTTTATCAATTGCCTCTATGATCTTTGGAGCAGTTGCTGCAATAGGACAAAAAAATTTAAAAAGACTAATTGCCTATAGCTCAATTGGACATATGGGTTATGCTTTAGCGGGACTATCTACAGGATCAAATTATGGAATTCAAAGTTCAATAATCTATATTTCAATATATTTAATAATGAATTTAGCCTTATTTTCTTGCTTATTTATGTTGAGAGTACAAAATAAATATTATGAAAATATAGAAGATCTTTCAGGTATTTCAAAAAATAATCCTATTTTATCATTAACTTTTTTAATTGTTTTATTTTCACTTGCTGGAATTCCTCCTTTAGCAGGTTTTTTTGCAAAATTTTATATATTTATGGCTGTTATAGAGCAATCCATGTATTCTTTGGCAATAATTGGATTACTATCGACTGTCATATCAGCTTTTTATTATCTACGAATAATAAAAATTATATATTTTGATTCTGAAAGATTTAAATATGACAAGGATCATGATTTAGGATTAAAATTAACATTAGCTGCCTCAACTTTATTTCTAATATTTTACTTTATATACCCCAATATACTTACTGAATTGATCAATAAGATTAATTTAATTTCATGAAATTAAAAAAGTACAAATTTAAATGTGTAAATAGCACAAATGATACAGCTATAAAATTAATAAAAAAAGGAAATAGCCATGGAATAGTTGTCTCGGACCATCAAAAAAAAGGAAAAGGAAGATATGGTAATAAATGGATTTCTATAAAAGGTAATTTATTTTTAAGTATTTTTTTTCAGCTTAAAAAAAAATATAAGCTTGAAAATCTAAGTATTGTAAATTGTAAAATTTTAAAATCTGCAATTTCGAAATTTATTAGACAAAAAATTGAAATTAAAAATCCAAATGATCTATTAATTAATAAAAAAAAGATATGTGGATTATTACAAGAAGTTACTTTTTATAAAGAAAAAAAATTTTTAATAGTTGGTATAGGTATAAATATTAGCCAACATCCAGTAATTAAAGAATACCCAACTGCAAATTTAAATCAGTTTTCACACAAAAAAATCAGTAAACTTATGTTATTTAATAATATAAAAATAGCCTATGAAAAAAAATACTAAACTAAATAATAAATATATAATTGTTGGAGATGTAGGTAATACTGATATTAAAATTTGTATTTTGAAATCTAACTATCTAATTAAAAAAAAAATAATAGTTAAAAATTATTTAATCAATAATAATTATTTAGATAAAAAATTTAAATTTATGAATAATTATAAAGGAAAAATAAGCAAAGTTTTGTTTAGTAGTGTTGTTCCTAGTTCATACAAATTAATTAAATTTTTTTTTAAGAAAAAGTTAAATATTAAATGTAAAGAATTAAAATCTGTAAATCTAAAAAAATTGTTAAAAATTAATGTTAATAAAAAACAAGTAGGTTCAGATAGAATAGCTAATGCAATTGCTATAACAAAAAAAAATAAAAACTTTATTGTAATTGACTTTGGAACTGCAACAACATTAGATGTTATTACAAATAATATTTATTTGGGTGGTGTAATAGCACCAGGTGTAAAATTGTCATTAAAATCGTTAATTTCTAAAGCATCTTTAATACCTAATGTAAATTTATCTAAAATAACAAAAGTTATTGGCAAGAATACAAAAAATGCTGTTAGATCAGGTTTTTATTGGGGATATTCTGGCTTGATTGACAGTTTGATTAAATTGATTATTAAACAAACACATAAATCATTTGATATAATTCTTACTGGTGGATTGGCACACTTTTATAAAGATGGATTGAATAAAAAAGTTAAAATAGACAAGGACCTAACAATTAAAGGATTGATAAGAGTAACAAAAAATTTTTAAAATATATGAAAAATCAATTAATTTTTTGTCCGCTTGGTGGCTCAGGTGAAATAGGGATGAACATGAATCTTTTTGCCTACGGTAAGCCTGATAATCAAAAATGGATAATTGTAGATATAGGAGTAACATTTGCAGACGAATCAATTCCAGGAGTTGATTTAATTTATCCAGATCCTGGATTTATAGTTGATAAAAAGGATGATCTTCTTGGAATTGTTTTAACCCATGCTCATGAAGATCATATAGGGGCTATTACTCATATTTGGCCAAAGTTAAAATGTAAAATATATGCTACTCCTTTTACATCAATACTAATAACTGAAAAATTTAAAGAAAAAAAAATTGACATTAGTGCGCATCTTCAAATTGTTCAGTTAAATGGAAAAATAAATTTGGAGCCTTTTAAAATTGAATTTATAACTCTTACACATTCAATTTTAGAACCTAATGGTCTTAAAATAGATACACCAGCAGGATCTATACTTCATACTGGTGACTGGAAATGCGACCCAAATCCATTAATTGGAGATAAAATTGATGAAAATAGATTGAAAAAAATTGGCAATGAAGGAGTTTTAGCAATGATATGTGACTCAACAAATGTATTTAGCGCAGGTCGAGCAGGCTCAGAATCAGATGTTAGAAAAAATTTACTTAAAGTTGTTGATAGATTAAAGAAAAAAATTATTGTTACTTCTTTTGCATCTAACGTAGCTAGAATGGAAACTATTTTTTATTGCGCTGAAAAATCTAACAGAAAAATATCTTTAGTAGGAAGATCAATGCATAGAATTTATAAAGCAGCAAAACAATGTGGTTATCTAAATAATGTTATGGATCCAATAGATTCACGAGACGCAAAGAATATTTCAAAAGAAAAAATTATATATTTGTGTACTGGAAGTCAAGGTGAACCAATGGGTGCAATGATGAGAATTATAAATAAAACTCATCCTGATGTTTTTATAGAATCGGGAGATGCAGTGATTTTTTCATCTAAAATAATACCTGGAAATGAAAAGAAACTATACAATCTTCACAACAAATTAGTTAAAGAAGGCATTGAAGTTATTTCTGAAGAAGATGAGTTTGTTCATGTTTCAGGACATCCTAATCGTGAAGATTTGAGAGATATGTATAAATGGATCAAGCCTAGATCAGTTATACCTGTTCATGGAGAACACAGACATATGTTAGAACACATTAGTTTTGCAAAAGAAATGCAAGTTCCTTATCCTGTTAAAGTTCAAAATGGTGATATTGTAAAATTATATCCAGGAGAAAAACCAGAAGTTTACGATAAAGCACCTTCAGGAAGATTATATGTTGATGGAAATATAAGCGTAGATGAAGACGCTAAATCAATCAAAGAGAGAAAAAATTTATCCAATAATGGTTTTATGGATGTTACAATTATCATTAACTCCAAGGGTAATATTTGTAAAAAACCAATTTTAAATTTTAAAGGTTTACCCGTAAATGAAAATGATGAGTTTATCTTTGGTTTAGAAGAACAAATAGAAAATACTACTAAGATATTTTCATTAGGCAATAAAAAACAAGAAGTTAATATAATTGATGCAATAAAAACGGCTTGTAGAAAATATTCTAAAGAAAAAACTGGAAAAAGGCCTATAATGAATATTAATTTAGTTAGACTGTAATTATATACTTGCTACTAAAATATGAATATTTAAACATACAATAATTATTAAATTAAGATGTATTTTTCTAAATCATTTATACCTATTTTAAAAAATAATCCTTCAGAGGCAAAAATTAAATCTCATCAATTAATGTTAAGAACAGGAATGATCAAACAATCTTCAGCAGGAATATACTCATGGCTTCCTTTAGGATTTAAAGTTATGAAAAAAATTGAACAAATTGTTAGAGAAGAACAAAATAGGATAGGAGCCCAAGAATTGTTGATGCCAACTATACAATCGAGCGATATATGGAAAGAAAGTGGAAGATACGAAGATTATGGTGAAGAAATGTTAAGAATAAAAGATAGACAAAACAGAGAAATGTTATACGGCCCAACGAACGAAGAGTTAATTACGGAAATTTTTCGATCCAGTACAAAATCTTATAAATCACTTCCTCAACTTTTGTATCATATCCAGTGGAAGTTTAGAGATGAGTTAAGACCAAGATTTGGCATAATGAGATGTAGAGAATTTTACATGAAAGATGCTTACTCATTTGATATTAATGATGAAGAAGCATTATTCTCTTATAATAAATTTTTCTTATCTTATTTAAAGACATTTAAAAGACTTGAACTATCCGCAATACCAATGGCAGCTGACACAGGACCGATAGGTGGAAATTTATCCCATGAATTTATTATTCTTGCAGATACAGGAGAAAGCAAAATCTATACTGACAAAAGAATCTTTGATGTTGAATATGGTAAAACTATTTTAGAAAAAAAATCTTTAGAAAATTTAAGAAAAGAATATGATAAATTTTATGCAGTTACTGATGATAAATTTAATAAATCAAATTTTGAAAATTCTGTAAGTGAAAATCAAAGGTTAGAAACAAAAGGTATTGAGGTTGGGCATATATTTTATTTTGGTGATAAATACTCAAATCCACTGAATGCTAGCGTTGACCATCAAGGTAAAAAAATATCTGTTAAAATGGGATCTTATGGTGTTGGAGTTTCTAGATTAGTAGGTGCCATTATTGAAGCAAAATATAATGATAAAGATGAGATTATGAAATGGCCTTTGTCTGTATCACCGTTTGATTGTGCAATAATTCCCTTAGTAAATAAAAGTGATGATTTCAATCTTTCAAAAGGGATTAAAATTTACGAATATATGAAAAGTAAAAATATTGATGCTATTATTGATGATACCGAGGAAAATTTTTCATCTAAGCTAAAAAAATTTAATTTGCTTGGGATTCCCTATCAAATTGTAATTGGAAAAAAATCAGAAGGTGATCTAATTGAATTTAATGAAATTGGCAAAGATTCCAAACATTTAAGCATTGATAAAATTATTGAATTAATTAATAACAAAAAAAAAATAAATTGATTTCACAATTAGAAAAAGAGATTACTTTTAGATATTTAAAAACTAGAAAAAAAAATGGTTTTATAAATGTAATTTCTATTTTTTCATTTATTGGTATCTCTTTAGGTGTGGCTGTATTAATTGTTGTTATGTCAGTTATGAACGGATTTAGATCTGAATTAATTAACAAAATTGTTGGATTTAATGCTCATGTTACTGTTAATTCATATTCTATAAATTCTAAAAAAAAAGATTTAAATAATAAAGAATTAATAAATTTATCAAGTAAAATTTTAATTACAAATGATTCACATGGCATTTTATTATCAAAAAATAACGCTACTGGTATTTTATTTAGAGGATATGATTTAGCAAATTTTAAAAAATTAAGCGTTGTAAATAACAGTAAATTTCAAGGAAATAAAAATTTATCCAATAAAGGAATATCAATAGGTAGAGAATTGAGTTTAGATCTAAATTTGGATATTGGTGACAAAATTACAATTTTATCTCCAAAAGGTATTGAAACTCTGATTGGAATGATACCAAAGCAAGAAGTTTATGAAGTCAAATCAATATTTAACAGTGGATTATATGAATTTGATAAAAATGTTGCCTTTCTAAATATTAAAGATTTAGAAAATTTATTTGAATCAAATGACTCAAATAGATCTTTAGAAATATATTTAAAAAATCCAGAAAAAATTGATTCTGCAAAAAAAAAAATTGAAACAATCTTTAAAAACAATATTATTTACACATGGGCCGATATGAACCAATCATTATTTTCTGCTCTAAAAGTTGAAAGAAATGTAATGTTTATTATACTTTCACTAATAATTATAGTTGCAGCTTTCAATATTATATCTGGTTTAACAATACTTGTTTCCAACAAAACAAGAGATATAGCTATACTAAAATCTATTGGTGTAACCAATAGTTCAATTAAAAAAATATTTTTTCTTATAGGTCTTTTAATTGGAACTTTTGCAACTTTTTTTGGTATTATTTTAGGAATTTTAGTATCAATAAATATTGAAAAAATTAGAGAGATAATTAGCACATTATTTAATGTAAAATTATTTCCTGAAGAAATTTATTTTTTAAGTAATTTGCCGTCAGAAATAAACATAGAGTCTATTGTAATAATTTCATTATGTTCAATAGTTATTTCTACTTTTGTTTCTATATATCCTGCTGTTAAAGCTTCAAAGTTAGACACAATAAAATCTTTAAAATATGAATAATATAATTGAAATAAAAAATTTGTCTAAAAATTACGAATCTAACGTAAAAGTTTTAAGAAAATTAAATTTTAAATTTAAAGCAGGTAAAACTTACTCATTAATTGGTCCTTCAGGATCTGGTAAGTCAACTTTACTTAATCTTATTTCTTTAATTGATAAACCAAGCTCAGGATCAATTAAAATCGATAATTCAAACATTAACTTTTTTATTAATGAAAATAACGATGAAATTAGATCAAAAAAAATTGGCATTATATATCAAGATAAAAATTTGCTTTCTGATTTTACTATTTTAGAAAATGTTTATTTAGCAAGACTTGCAGTAAATAAAAATAAAAATAGCGCATTAAGAGAAGCTAAAAATTTATTAGAAAAAGTTGGTTTAGGTAAAAGAATTAATCATTTTCCTTCTCAAATATCTGGTGGCGAATCCCAAAGAGTAGCAATATCCCGAGCAATTATTAATGCACCAAAAATTATTTTAGCTGATGAACCAACTGGAAGTTTAGACAAAAAAAATGCAAAATTAGTATTTAAATTATTATTAGAGAATAAAAAAAATAATAGAACAATTATTTTTGCAACTCATAATAGATATTTTGCTAATATGGCAGATTGTAAAATAGAGTTAATTGATGGTAAGATGAAGATCATCAATGGAAGAATCAATTAATAAATCTTTTAATCATTTTAAAATTCATAGCCAATTTTCAATATGCGAAGGTGCGATCAAAATAGATGAATTAAAGGAATTTTGTAAAAAAAATAAAATAAAATCAGTGGGTATTTCTGACACATCAAATTTGAGTGGCGCTTTAGAATTTTCAGAAAGTTTATCAAAAGCTGGAACACAGCCAATTATTGGTACACAAATTCTATTTGAAAATGAATTTAACGATTTGGGTCTAATACCATTAATTGCAAAAAATGATAAAGGTTATCAAAGAATTATAGAACTTTCTTCTATTTCATATTTAAAAAACAATGAGTCCTCTTTGCCAAAGTGTAATTTTAAAGATTTATTTTTGAATACGGAAGGAATTATAATTTTATCTGGAGGTATTAATGGTTTTTTTGGAAATTTATTCAATAAAGGAAAATTAAAAGAAGTAGAAAATTTTTATATTGAGTTGAATAAAAAATACAATAATAATTTTTATATTGAAATACAAAGACATAATGACAAAAACGAAAAAATATTTGAGAATTTTAACTTAAAAATATCTAAAAAATTAAATATACCAATTATAGCAAGTCATGAAGTTTATTACCTTGATAAATCTTGTTTTGAAGCTCATGATGCTTTAATGTGTATTGGCACTAAAAGTTATTTAAACGACAAAAATAGAACTAAATTATCAAATCAACATTACTATAAATCAAATAATGAAATGGTAAGTTTATTTAATGATTTACCAGAAGCATTAGAAAACAATTATATCTTACCTTATAAATGCAGTTTTAGACCTCTTTCATCAAAACCTATTCTACCAAAAATTGTAACAGAAAAAGGAAAAGATCCAAGTGATGTTTTAAAAAATGATGCTGAAGAAGGTTTGATATTTAAATTCCAAAATATATTAAATAAAAGTTTTCAAGAATTTAAAAATGATAAAAAATATTTAGAATATAAAAAAAGATTGGAGCATGAAATTAAAATTATATGTGAAATGAACTATGCTAGTTATTTTTTAATAGTTTCTGATTATATTAGGTGGTCAAAAAAAAATAATATTCCCGTTGGACCAGGGAGAGGCTCTGGAGCAGGCTCTTTAGTAGCATGGTGTCTTTCTATTACTGATGTTGATCCCATTAAATTTAATTTAATTTTTGAAAGATTTTTAAATCCAGACAGAATATCTATGCCTGATTTTGATATTGATTTTTGCGAAGAAAAAAGAGATTTAGTTTTTAAATATCTCTCAAATAAATATAAAGATAGTGTTGCTCATATAATTACTTTTGGAAAACTTAAAGCAAGAATGGTTATTCGTGATGTTGGACGTGTAATGGGTCTGCCATATGGATTTGTTGATAGTATATGTAAAATGATACCCTTTGATCCTTCCAGACCTATGAGTTTACAAGAGTGTATTAATGCAGAACCTAGATTACAAAATTTAATTAATGATGATAAGAGAGTTTCTAAATTAATTGATTTATCACTAAAATTAGAAGGATTAAATAGAAATGTTGCAACTCACGCTGCAGGTGTTGTTATAGGTGATAAAAATTTAACTACTTCAGTTCCATTATACAAAGATTCTTCTTCTAATTTACTTTTGCCTTCTACCCAATTTGATATGTATTCATCTGAAAATGCAGGTTTAGTTAAATTTGATTTTTTAGGATTAAAAACTCTTACAGTAATTAATAAAACTCAAAATCTAATTAATGAAAATCATAGTAACTTTAAAATTGAAGAAATTAATTACGAAGATCAAAAAGTTTTCGAATTACTTTCAAAAGGTAAAACTATTGGACTGTTTCAGCTTGAAAGTACTGGGATGAGAGATGCTTTAATACAAATGAAACCAAATAGATTGGAAGATATTATAGCAATCGTTGCTCTATACAGGCCAGGTCCCATGAGTAACATCCCAATTTATAATGATTGTAAAAATGGAAAAAGAGAACCTGATTATTTGCATCCAAAGATAGAGGAAATATTAAAACCAACTTACGGAGTAATAATATATCAAGAGCAAGTAATGCAAATTGCCCAAATACTTGCAGGATTCACAGCTGGTGAGGCTGACATTCTTCGTAGAGCAATGGGCAAAAAAAAAAGATCTGAACTTGAACAGCAAAAACAAAGATTTATAAATGGTGCGGATAAAAATGGCATATCAAAAGAAGTTGCAGCGAGTATTTTTTTAAAAATAGAGCCTTTTGCTGAGTATGGATTTAACAAAAGTCATGCAGCAGCATATGCAATAATTGCTTATCAGACAGCATATTTAAAAACTCACTTTCCAAATGAATTTTTTGCTGCGTCGATGTCTATGGAATTATCTAACCAAAAAAAACTAAGTGAATTTTATGAAGAATTAAAAAAAATGAAAATAAAAATTTTACGTCCAGATATAAATGAGTGCTTTGAGAATTTTAAAACTAAAGATAATAATTTTTATTATGCTTTAGGAGCTTTAAAAAACGTAGGATATGAAGCTATATCAAATATTGTTAAAGAAAGAGAAATAAATGGTAAGTTTGAATCATTAAATGATTTTATAGAAAGAGTTAATCCAAAGGATATAAATAAACTACAACTAGAAGGGTTAGTTAAAGCAGGTTCGTTTGATAAAATTAATTCAAATAGAAAATCATTATTTGACTCAATACCCAATATAATTTTAAAAAATAAAAGACAATATGAAAATAAAGAAGTTAATCAATCAAACTTATTTTTAAAAGAAGAAAAAAATGATGAAGAATATTTATTAAAAATATCTGACTGGTCTTTTGAAGATCGACTTTCAAAAGAATTCGAATCTTTAGGTTTTTTTATTTCTGATCATCCCATGAATCAATTTAAAGATATTTTTCATCAATATGGCATCATTACTTACGATAATTTTGTAAATGATAATCTATTAACTACTACAAATATCGCCGCAACTGTGCTTAAAGTTCAAGAAAAAAAGACACAAAAAGGAACCTCTTTTTCCATAATTAAATTTTCTGACTTAAGCATGGTATTTGAGCTTTTTATATTTTCTGACGTATTTGAATTGAATAGAGAGATATTAAAAGAAGGAAATTCAATGATGTTAACATTGGTTAAAAACGAACAAACTTTAGAAGATAAAGGTAAATCAGTTAGAATTAATGTAAAAAAGATATTACTTTTAAAAAATGTAATAAACCAACCTTTAGAAAAAGTTAAATTTAATTTAAAAAAAAAATCAGACATAGAAATTTTAAGTCAAAATTTGTTAAAAAAAGGAAAAACATCTGTAAATATGGAAATTTATCACAATAACAATATTTTTTCATTTGAACTGACTGACAAAAGGCAAATTGACAGAAAACTACTAAATCTTCTTGAAAATAAAGACATTAATTCAAAAATTAATTAAAAAAATGCTTGTGTTTTTATTTATTAATTTGTAAATACCACTGTTTAAAACGCACACAATTAATGGTTAAATACCTCCGGTCCTTAATGGCAGTAATTGTGGTGGATTAACCGGGAAAAAATATGAAGATACCAAATATAACAATTCAGCAATTATTAGAGGCAGGAGTGCACCTTGGACACAAAACATTAAGGTGGAATCCAAAAATGAAACAATATATTTTTGGAAAAAGAGATTCAATTCATATAATTGATCTAACCCAAACTTTAGAATTATTTAATGTTGCTTTGAAGAAAATTTATGAAATTATCAGCACAAATGGTAAGATACTTTTTATATCTACAAAAAAACAAGCATCAGATTCAGTCGCTGAATTAGCAAAATCAACTAATCAGTATTATGTTAATTATAGATGGTTAGGCGGAATGCTAACAAACTGGGGAACAATATCAAATTCAATAAAAAAATTAGAAAAATTAAATGAAAATCTTGTTGGAGAAAATAGAGGTTTTACAAAAAAAGAAATTCTTAAAATGGGAATTAAAAGAGATAAATTACAAAGATCTTTAGGTGGAATTGCAAGAATGAAAAAAGTTCCAGATTTAGTATTTATAATAGACACTAATTATGAGTCACTTGCTGTTAAGGAATCTTTAAAGTTAAATATCCCAATAGTTGCTATATTAGACTCAAATTCAGATCCTGTAGGTATAGATTTTCCTATACCAGGAAATGATGATGCTAGAAGATCAATTGATTTATATTGTAATTTAATTAAAGAAACCATTCAAAATGCATCTAAAGAAGTTTCAAAAATTGATACAGAAAAAGATACAGTAAAAAAAAAAGATAATAAAAAAACTATATCTATAGAAGAAAATAACACAAATACAAAAGACTCAAAAAAATTAAATTAATTTTAAATGAGTGATTTAGATAAAGTTAAGCAACTACGTAAATCTACTGGAGCAGGTTTTAAAGATTGTAATGCGGCTTTAGACGAATCAAAAGGTGACATTGATAAAGCTATTGAAATACTTAGAGTTAAAGGAATATCTAAAGCATCAAAAAAAATGTCAAGAGTTGCAAAAGAAGGTGTAATTGCAATATCTGGTGATGAAACAAAAACTTCAATAATAGAAGTAAATTGTGAAACAGACTTTGTTGCTAAAAATGAAGATTTCATCAATTTTGTAAAAGAATTAAGTGAAATTAATAATAATTGTAATTCTAATCAAAATATTTTGAAAAATTCAAAAATGAAAAATAAAAAAAATGTTGATGAAAATTTAGTATCATTAATTGCAAAAATTGGTGAAAAGATTACAGTAGGAAGATCTAAGACTATAAATTACGATGGTAGTAAAAATTTCACGTATTTACATAGTGTCGTAAAAGATAATCTAGCGAAACTGGCAGTAATTACATCTATAGAAAGTCAGGAAAAAAATGATAAAATAAACTTATTTGGAAAGCAAATTTCAATGCATATAGCTGCTTCAAATCCTATATCACTTGACTCAAATTCAATCGATGAAAATGTCATAAAAAAGGAAAATGAATTAATTACCGAAGAACTAAAAAATTCTGGAAAACCTGATGAAATTATTAAAAAAATTAGCATTGGGAAAATTAATAAATTTAAGGAAGAAAATAGTTTGCTTACACAAAACTGGGTAATGGATCCCAAAAAAAAGGTTAAAGATATTTTAACTGAATTAAACATTAAAGACTTAAAAATTAAAAATTTTTTTAGAATAAAAATAGGTGAATGATGTTTTCAGAAGATAGTTATAAAATAAAAATGATAAAAGCATTAGAAGTTTTTAGTAAAGAACTTTCTTCTTTGCGCACAGGTAGAGCCAATGCAAATATGTTAGATTTAATTAAAGTTGATGTTTATGGGCAAAAAATGCCAATTAATCAGTTAGCCACTATTACAACCCCCGAAGCAAGAGTAATTAATATTCAAGTTTGGGATTTAAATAATGTTAATTTGATAGATGCTTCGATAAAAAAGTCTGATTTAGGTTTAAACCCACAAATTGATGGACAACTTATTAGATTACCAATTCCAAACTTAAGCGAGGAAAGAAGAGTTGAGATGAAAAAAATGATCAAATCTATGGGTGAAAAATGTAAAATTTCTGTAAGAAATATAAGGCGAGAGGCTAACGATGAATTAAAAAAAAAACAAAAATCTAAAGAAATAAGTGAAGATGATGAAAAAAAATTATCGAAAGTTATTCAAAATTATACTGACGAAAATATAAAAACAATTGATGAAAAGATTATTTCCAAAGAAAAAGAAATAATGACTATATGAATCCGGTACAACACGTAGCTGTTATTATGGACGGCAATGGCAGGTGGGGTTTAAAAAATAAAAAATCAAGAAATTTAGGTCACAAAGCAGGATTGAAAACTGTTGAAATGATAATCAAAGAAAGTATCAAAAAAAAAATTAAGTTTATAACTCTATATGCTTTTTCAACTGAAAATTGGAAACGCCCGTCAACTGAGAAAAAATTCTTATTTAATCTATTAGAAGTTTATTTAAAGGAAAGACTTGATCAACTAAATAAAAATAAAATTAAACTAAAAATAATTGGAAAAAAAGTTTTTTCAAAAAATTTAAATTCTATTCTTAATAAGGCTGAAAGAATTACAAATAATAATGATAAATTACAAATAAATTTAGCTTTAAACTATGGTTCAAAAACTGAAATTATTAGCGCTTTAAATAAATTAAAAAATACAAAAGGCAAAATAACTGAAAAAAAAATTGATCAATCTTTGTACACAAATAATGTGCCCGATCCTGACTTTCTTATAAGAACCGGAAATACTGCAAGATTAAGTAATTTTTTATTATGGCAATTAGCATACTCAGAAATTTTTTTTGAAAAAAAGCTTTGGCCTGATTTTAATAAGAATGATTATTTGAGAATTATTAATAAATTTAAAAAAATTAAACGTAATTTTGGAAACGTATAATGAAAGAAATAAATAAAAGAATATTAACAGGGTTTTTCTTAATTGTTTTATTATACTTATCTTTTCTTTACCCATTTATTTTGATTATTTCATTAATCCTTATATCGATAATTTCCTGGATCGAATTTAATGGTTTAATTTCTAAAATTTTTACTAAAAATATTATTAAAATAAATTTTTTAAAATTTTTTTTTAAATTACTAAGTTTAATTTATTTTTTTTTATTTTCATTTTTAATATTTGATGGAATTGTACAGTCTGATTTTAACTTTATTATCTTTTATCTTTTTTTAATCTGCATTTTTTCAGATATTGGTGGTTTTATTTTTGGTAAAACTTTTAAAGGAAAAAAATTAACTAAAATAAGTCCAAATAAAACAATATCTGGTTCAGTAGGTTCCTTTATTTTGCCACTAGTTTTAATTCCAATATTTAATTACTTAATACCGGTTAATTTTGATAGTTTTTATACTTTAATAATATTTGTTTTTCTTGTTTCATTTGCATGTCAATTAGGTGATTTATTTATTTCATTTTTAAAACGTAAAGCAAGAGTTAAAGATACAGGTGATTTATTGCCTGGGCATGGAGGTTTTTTAGATAGAATAGATGGAATACTTTTAGCAGTTCCAATTGGTATATTTCTTTGGAAATTTTTATTAGAAATCGGATTTTAAATTTTAATATATGAAAAAAAAAATTGCAATTTTAGGATCTACGGGATCGGTTGGAAAAAAAACATTAGATATAATCAAAAAAGATAAAAGAAATTTTGATATTTTTTTACTTACAGCAAATAAAAATTCTCGATTATTAATTAAACAAATAAAAGAATTTAATCCTAAAAATATAATAATTACAGATAAAAAAAATTACAAAATTATAAAAAAAAAATTTAAGAATATAAAAATTTATAACAATTTTGATAAAATTAATTCAATATTTAAATCAAAAATTGACTACACAATGAGTGCAATCTCAGGTTTTGCTGGCTTAAAACCAACAATAGAAATAATAAAATTTACCAAAACAATAGCTATAGCAAATAAAGAGTCCATTATTTGTGGTTGGAATTTAATAAATAAAAAATTAAAAAAATATAAAACTAAATTTATTCCAATCGACTCTGAACATTTTTCAATCTGGTCATTAATTAAAAACACTTCTTTAGATAGTATAGATAAAATAATTATAACTGCATCTGGAGGTCCATTTTTAAATAAATCAAATAGTCAAATAAAAAAAATTAAACCATCTGACGCAATTAAACATCCCAACTGGAAAATGGGAAAAAAAATTTCAATTGATTCTGCTACGCTAATGAATAAAATTTTTGAAGTTATAGAAGCGAAAAAAATATTTAATATTGAGTTAAATAAATTTAAAATATTCATTCATCCAAAATCTTATATTCATGCAATAGTAAAATTTAAAAATGGTCTTATAAAAATTATAGCACATGAAACTGATATGAAGATTCCAATTTTCAATTCTCTATATATTAATGAAAATAAAGAAATTTTGAGTAAAGATATAAATTTTAAAGTTTTAAATAATTTAAATTTACAAGAAGTTGATTCAAAAAAATTTCCTGTTATTAAATTGTTAAAAAAAATTCCCGAAAATGAATCTCTTTACGAAACAATACTAGTTGCAATGAATGATGAATTAGTTGATTTATTTTTAAAAAGACAAATAAGTTTTCAAAATATTTCAAAGAATTTAATTAAATATTTAAATTTAGATAAATTTACTAGATATAAAAGGCAAAAACCAATTAATTTAGCCCAAATTGTAAAATTAAATAATTTTGTTAGATTGAAAACAAAAAACCTAAGTATATTATAATTCGATGCTAAAATTTATAATTTCAATATTTGTATATTTTTTAACTTTAATTAATTTTTCTTATGCAGATAAAATTAAAGATATTAAAATTTCAGGAAATAATAGAATTTCCGATGAAACTATAAGAGTTTTTTCAGATCTTGATTTAAACAATGATTTTGAAGATTTAAATTTAAACACTTTAATAAAAAAACTTTATGAAACTAACTATTTTTCGGATGTAAGCATTAAATTTGAGAATCAAATATTATTTATAAAAGTTGTAGAAAATCCTATTGTTCAAAGAGTTATCTTTAATGGAATTAAAGCTAATAAAATAAAAGATCAAATTTATGATACTTTGCTAATTAAAGAAAAAAATTCATTCGTTGAAGATACCGCAAAGCAAGATGTTACGAGAATATCAAATTCTCTCAAAAAAAGTGGTTATTATTTTTCAGAAGTAGATCTGATAATTGAAAATAAAGAAAATAATACGGTTAACTTAACTTACAATATAATACTAAATGAAAAAGCTTTGATTAAACAAATTCAATTTATAGGTGACAAAGTTTATAAAAATAGAAAGTTAAGACGTGTAATTGTCTCGGAAGAAGAAAAACCTTGGAAATTTATAACAAGTAAAAAATATCTTAACGAAGAGAGAATAAAGTTGGACGAAAGACTTTTGAGAAATTTCTATATTAATAAAGGTTACTATCAAGTTGAAGTTTCGAATACTTATGCAAAATATCTTGACGACAATAGTTTTGTAGTTACGTATAGCATTAATGCTGGTAACAAATTTAAATTTAATAATACTAAAATTGTTATACCAGTAGAATATGAAAAATCTAAATTTGATAAAGTTATAAAAAAACTTAATGATTTAAAAGGAGAAACTTATTCATACAATAAAATAGAGAAAATTTTAGAAAAAATTGAATTATTATCTTTGGATCAAGATTTTGAATTTTTAGATGCAAAAGTTAATGAAAAAATAGTTGATAAAAATCTTATTGATTTTGAGATTAAATTAATTGAATCTGATAAAAGCTATGTTGAAAGAATTGATATTGTTGGAAATAGTGTAACTGAAGAAGCTGTTATTAGAAATTCTCTGTTAATTGATGAAGGAGATCCGCTTAACAATATACTTTTAGGAAAATC
>CACANS010000004.1 GCA_902533945.1 uncultured Pelagibacteraceae bacterium
ATAGTGGACCATTAAATTCTGTTACATCATCTAAAAAAATTGCAATATTCATTGCTCTAGCCGTTGGCATTAAATCATCATTGAACCATGTTCCATAATCTTGATGCCACTGCCACACATCTCCTTCGAAAGCCATTTTTCCATTAATCTTGAATTGATGCATATATAGTTTTTCTTTGAGAATGTCTTCAACTGGTTGGATCATTCTTGGATGTCTCGCAAGCTTAGCGAAAGGTTTACTATACAAATGGGCAGCAAAATTAGTACGAACTAAATCACTACCTTTTTCTCTAAAATTATATTCTGCTTTAATATTATAAAGTTTAGGAACTTCAGAAGATAAACACTTAACTTCTTCTTTAGTAAATAAATTAGGAAAAAATAAATATCCATCTTCATCAAATTTTTTTAGCTGCTCTACTGTTAAATGCATAGTATGATTTAAACATCAATCATTTGATTAATCAATGTATATAAAAGTATTGTTTAAGCGTTTTTCCTCTACCAATTTACTTTATATTTAATTGTATAATTAGATATTATTTTTTTTAATTTTTTTATATCTAAAAAACAATCTTTATATCCTTGAATAATTGTATGTAAATAAGTGGAATTAGGTTTTTGTAGATAATATTTTTTTTGTATGTAGACCAAAACTTTCTTTCCTTTAAGGGTAAAATATTCTTTCTGATAATAATTATAATCAACACCTTCATATCCATCTAATTCTTTTTCATCTTTTTTAGTAATATTCCAAAGAGCTCCATCAACTTCTGATTTTTTATTTTTGACAATATTGGCATGACCATAAACAGAATGATTGGTTTTATGACTAAAGCATAATTTATAACCATTTAAAGTATATTTTTTTATATATTTAGCCCCACTACATCTAGTATTCATTTGATGGTGATTTAAATTACTGCCGTAAGCAAAATATAACATTAATCTTTTTCAACAATATCTATATTTTTTTCTTTAACAAATTTGATTATTTCTAAATTGCATTTATCAATTTTATTTTGTTCAGTGCTTCTTAAAACTATCGCAACTCCTAACCTGCCTGCTCTAAAAAAAGGATAGCTTCCAATGTCTACATCTTTATTATCATATTGAACTTTTGATAGTGATTTAGATATTTCACTTTCAACAGTTCTTAGGTTTATAGTTTGACTTATTATTGGTTCTCCTCCAATTAATTTATTTATAATTCCTGCTAACATAGATTTCAATATTGAAGGTACGCCTGGCAAACAAAAAACATTTTCAACATTAAATCCAGGTGCTCCACTAGTAGGATTATAAATTAAATCAGCAGTTGTTGGCATCCATGCCATTTTTTGTCTACCTTCATTAAATTCTCCAGGTTTATAATATTTTTCCAAAAGAGCCATTGCTTCTTTATGTGGTCCATATTTTAAATTAAATGCTTTTGATATAGATGATGCCGTTATATCGTCGTGGGTAGGACCTATTCCTCCGGTTGTAAAAACATAGTTATATTTTTTTCTTAATTCGTTAACTGTCTCAATAATAATTTTTTCTGAATCAGGAATTGTTCTAACTTCCTTAACTTTAATGCCTAAAGAATTAAGCCAAATAGATATTGTACTAGTATTAGTGTCTTGAGTTCTTCCTGATAATATTTCATTACCAATTACAATTATGCCAGCAAATATTTCTTTTTTATTTGTCATTTACAAATATAAATAAATTATAATGAAATTTACCAGTACTTTAATTAAAGGCAAATTAATCAAACGATATAAGAGATTTTTTACAGATATAAAAGTGAATAATTCAACAGTTACAGCACATTGTCCGAATACAGGATCTATGATGGGTTTACTGGATGAAGGAAATGATGTTTGGATAAGCAAAAATAATGATCCAAAAAGAAAATTAAAATTTACACTTGAAATAATTAAGTCAAAAAATAAACTTATAGGTGTTAACACTCATAGAGCAAATAGAATTGTTGAACATGGTTTAAAGAATAAACTTTTTGAAGAATTTAAGTCAGTTAAAAAAATTAAACCTGAATTTAAATTTTCAAATGATACAAGATTTGATTTTTTATGTGATAAAAACATCATTGAAGTTAAAAACGTAACATTATTAAGAAAAAAAGAATTGGCTGAATTTCCTGATGCTATTACATCAAGAGGATCTAAACATCTGTCAAAATTAATTAAATCTCTAGAAAACGGTTATAAACCTTATGTCTTATTTTTAACTCAAATTCAGGATATAAATAGCTTTAGGATAGCAAAAGACATTGATAATGATTATTATCAAAATTATTTAATTGCTAAGAAATCTGGAGTAAAATTTTTAGCTTACAGATGCAAATTAAGTTCTAAAGAAATTAAAATTGAAAAAAAAATTAGTATTTTGAATGACTGATAATTATTTAGAAAAATTTGAAAAAATGCGTAAAGCTGGAAGTTTAGCTTCCAATACTTTAGATATGATTTCAACTTGTATAAAACCAGGAATTACAACAAATGAAATAGATAAATTAGGTTATGAATTTATCAGAGATAATGGAGGTTATTCTGCTCCTTTATATTACAGAGGATTTAAAAAATCATTATGTACATCTTTAAATCATGTTGTTTGTCACGGTATACCTTCTGAAAGAATTTTAAATGATGGAGATATTTTAAATATAGATGTAACAGCAATTGTAGAAAATTATTATGGTGACACGAGTAGAATGTTTTGTGTTGGAAAAGCACCAATTAAAGCAACTAATCTAATTGAAGCAACCTATCAATCCATGATGCATGCTATTAAAATATTAAAACCTGGAATTAAACTTGGCGATATAGGTTTTGAGATACAGTCATATGTTGAAAAAAAAGGATACTCAGTTGTAAAGGATTTTTGTGGACATGGTATAAGCAATGTTTTTCATGAAGCTCCTAATATACTTCATTATGGAAAAAAAAATACTGGTATAGAATTAACTCCAGGAATGACATTTACAATTGAACCAATGATTAATGCAGGTAAGTTTGAAACAAAAGTTCTTAACGATGGATGGACTGCTGTAACTAAAGATAAATCTTTATCAGCACAATTTGAACATACATTGGGTATAACTGAAAATGGTTATGAAATTTTTACAGAATCTGTTAGAGGTTTACATAAGCCTCCATATAATTAATGATAAATAGATATTCCAGAAAAGAACTAACAAATATTTGGTCAGAACAAAATAAATATAAAATTTGGCTCGATATAGAATTAGCAGCTGCACAAGCTATGGAAAAATATAAAATTATTCCAAAAGGTGTCTCATCCTTAGTTAAAAAAAAAGGAAAAATAAATGTAAAAAGAATTCATCAAATAGAAGCAAAAGTTAAACATGATGTTATTGCATTTTTAACCTCAATTACTGAAAAATCAGGAATTAAATCAAGATACCTTCATCAAGGAATGACTTCTTCTGATGTTATAGATACAGGTTTTAACATTCAATTAGTTCAATCAGGAAATATTCTTATTAATGACATAAATAAAATACTTAGTGTGTTAAAAAAACAGGCAAGAAAATATAAATATACTGCTTGCATAGGCAGAAGTCACGGTATACATGCTGAACCAACTACATTTGGATTAAAGTTAGCTTCTTATTATGAAGAATTTAAAAGAAATAAAAGAAGATTATTAAGTGCAATATATGAAGTATCAACCTGCGCACTGTCAGGTCCTGTAGGAACATTTGCAAATATAAATCCTAGAGTTGAAGTTTATGTTGCAAAAAAATTAAAATTAAGACCCGAACCTATATCTTCCCAAATAATTCCAAGAGATAGGCATGCATATTATTTTTCAGTTTTAGGAATTATTGCTGGATCAATTGAAAGAGTCGCAACAGAAATTAGACATCTTCAAAGGTCAGAAGTATATGAACTTCAAGAATTTTTTTCAAAAAAACAAAAAGGATCTTCAGCAATGCCTCATAAAAAAAATCCTATTTTAAGTGAAAATCTTACTGGATTATCGAGAATGGTTCGTAGCTATGTCACTCCCGCCCTTGAGAACATAGCACTTTGGCATGAAAGAGACATTTCTCATTCTAGTGTTGAAAGAAATATTGGACCCGATGCAAACATAACGTTAGATTTTGCTTTGGTTCGTTTATCCAATATTTTAGATAAAATGATAGTTTATCCTAAAAAAATGTTAAAAAATTTAGAAAGTACCAAAGGTTTAATATTTTCACAGGAAATTATGCTTCAATTAACTAAATCAGGTGTTTCAAGAGAAAAAGCATATAGAATGGTTCAAAAGAGTACTAAAGAAAGTTTTTCAAAAGATAAAAAATTAATAGATATAATAAAAAATGATAAATATATAAGTTCTAAGCTTTCTGAAAAAAACATAAAAAATATTTTTACCTATAAAAAACATTTAAATAATGTTGATTATATTTTTAAAAGAATATTTAGATAATGTTAATCTCAATATTAATTTCAAATTATAATAAGAATAAGTATTTACAAAAATGCATAGAATCTTGTTTAAATCAATCATATTCTAATATTGAGATATTTTTTGGTGATAATGAATCTAGTGACGATTCATTATCAACAGCAAAAAAATATGGATTAACAAATATATTCACTATAAAAAGAAAATACGAGTCTTCTGCACTAAATCAAATTCATGTAATTTATGAATTATTTAATAAATCTAAAGGCGATCTAATATTTTTACTAGATTCAGATGATTATTTTGAAAAGGATAAAATAAGTAAAATTACTGAAATTTTTATAAAAGATAATTCAAAAAATGTTATATGCGATATACCAAAAATTATTAATCTAAATGGTTCATTTAATAAATTTAACTATAAAACAAATATAGATTTTAAAAAGAGATGGCCTACAATATTTCCTACAAGCTGTATTACATTAAGAAGAAAAAGCTTAAATGATTTTTTTAATTTTTCTTTTCATGAAGAATACCCTGACTTAGAGATTGATTTCAGATTGGCAACATACTTTTATAATATAAAAAAGGAATTATTTATCGAAAAACAAGTTTTAACAAACTACTTGCAAGTAGAAAATAGTATAAGTTCAAAATATAAAAAATACACTTTTAGGTGGTGGAGAAAAAGACACCAAGCTTTTAATTTCTTAAAAAAAATTCTTGATTTTCACAATATTACTCATTCCAAAAGTATAGATTACATAGTAACAAGCATGTTAAATAAATATATTTAGATATGAAAAAAAGAAAAAAACTCTACGAAGGAAAAGCAAAAATTATTTATTCTACGGATGATAAGAATTTAGTTATTCAGCATTTTAAGGACGATGCAACAGCATTTAACAATCAAAAAAAAGCTACTATAGAAGGAAAAGGAATTTTAAATAATAGAATTTCAGAACATATTCTCTCTTCTCTTTCAGAAATAGGCATTAATAATCATCTTATTAAAAGATTGAATATGAGAGAACAGCTTGTTGAATTGGTAAATATTATACCAATTGAATTTGTAATAAGAAATATCGCAACCGGTTCTCTAACAAAAAGATTGGGAATTGAAGAAGGAACAATCCTTGATTATCCTTTAATCGAATACTGCTTAAAAAATGATAAACTTGGTGATCCAATAATTTCGCGTGAACATATTTTAAATTTTAAATGGTTAGATATATTAGAGTTAGATTTAATTAACGAACAATGTTTAAGAATTAATGATTTCCTTCAAGGGATTTTTAGAAGTGTAGGAATTAAATTAGTTGATTTTAAAGTAGAATTTGGAAAGACAAAATCAAATGACAAAATAATTTTAGCGGATGAAATAAGTCCTGATACTTGCAGGTTGTGGGACCAACTAACAGATAAAAAATTAGATAAGGATAGATTTAGAAAAAATTTAGGAAAAGTAGTTGAGTCTTATCAAGAAGTAGCTAGAAGACTTGGAATTCTTCATGAACAATCAAATATAAGACCAATAAAATTCTCTAAACCTACAGCTGTTAAAATTAAAAAAAATAAATGAAAATAAAAGTAATTGTTACTCTTAAAAAAGGAGTGCTTGATCCTCAAGGAAAAGCAATAAAACAAACGTTAAATGGAATGACATTTTCTGATGTAAAACAAGTAAGACAAGGAAAATATTTTGATATTGATGTTAATATGGAGGATGAAAAAAAAGCAAAAGCTAAAGTTGAAGAAATGTGTAAAAAACTTTTAGCAAACCTTGTAATTGAAGATTATAAAATTCTATAAAAATTAATGAAATCAGCAGTAATAGTTTTTCCAGGATCTAATTGTGATAGAGATATGGATGTTGCATTAAAAAAATTTGGTTTTAAAAATCAGATGGTTTGGCACAATAATCTTGAAATACCTAAGAGTGATTTAATTGTTCTTCCTGGTGGTTTTTCATACGGAGATTATTTAAGATGCGGAAGCATTGCAGCTAAATCAAAGATAATTAATTCTGTAGTTAAATTTGCAAATTCGGGTGGTTTGGTTTTAGGGATATGTAATGGATTTCAGATACTTACTGAAACAGGTCTATTACCAGGTATTCTTCAACAAAACAAATATCAAAAATTTATATGTAAAAATGTTTATGTAAAAATTAATGATAAAAAAAATAAATACTTCAAAAACATAAAAAAAGAAATATTAGAATTGCATATAGCTCACAATGAAGGAAATTATTTTTGTTCAGATGATGAATTGAAATATTTAAAAGATAATAATCAAATTGCAATTACTTATTGTGACAAAAATGGTAAGGAAACTGAAGATCTCAACCCCAATGGTGCATTAAGTAATATAGCTGGAATATTTAATAAGAATAAAAATATATTGGGTATGATGCCACATCCTGAAAGAATGATAGACAAATATCTTTCAAGTAATGACGGCGAATTTTTCTTTGAAAATTTAATAGAAAATTTAAAATAATGAAAGTTACCGAACAAATTGCAATAGATCATGGTTTAAAAAAAGAGGAATTTAATAAAATTTGTGATCTATTAAAAAGAATACCAAATTTAACTGAACTTGGTATTTTTTCTGCTATGTGGAATGAGCACTGCTCATATAAATCATCAAGTATTCACCTAAAAAAACTTTATACAAAAGGAAAAAAAGTTATTCAAGGTCCTGGTGAAAATGCTGGTGTCATTGATATTGAAGACGACGATGCGATAGTTTTTAAAATTGAAAGTCATAATCACCCCTCTTTTATAGAACCCTACCAAGGCGCAGCAACAGGTGTTGGGGGAATAATGAGAGATGTTTTTACAATGGGTGCAAGACCAATAGCAAATTTAAATTCTATTCATTTTGGTTCTCCACAACATCCTAAAACGAAAAATTTATTAAGAGGTGTAGTTAAAGGTATTGGCGGTTATGGAAATTGTATGGGAATACCAACTATAGGTGGCCAAACTTGCTTTGACGATTCTTATAACGGAAATATTTTAGTTAATGCAATGACAATAGGATTAGTTAATAAAAAAAAAATTTTTTATTCCAAAGCTGCGGGTATTAATAAACCAGTAATTTATGTTGGGTCAAAAACTGGTCGTGATGGAATTCATGGTGCAAGTATGGCTTCAGCTATTTTTGATGATAAAATAGAGGAAAAAAAACCGACAGTTCAAGTTGGAGATCCCTTTACAGAAAAACTATTATTAGAAGCATGTTTAGAGTTAATGGCAGGTAAATCAATTATATCTATCCAAGATATGGGGGCAGCGGGATTAACATCTTCAAGTATTGAAATGGCATCAAAGGGTAATTTAGGTATTGAATTAAATTTAAGTAAAGTTCCGTGCCGTGAAGATAAAATGACACCTTATGAAATTATGCTATCTGAAAGCCAAGAAAGAATGTTGATAGTTTTAGAAAATGGAAAAGAAGAAGAAGCAAAAAAGATTTTTGACAAATGGAATTTAGATTTTGCAATTATTGGAAAAACAACTGATACCAAAAAAATAGAACTTTTTTTTGATAATAATAAAGTAGCAGAAATTCCAATAAATATATTAGCGGAGAGTGCTCCTGTTTATGATCGAAAGTGGAAAAAAACTAAACTCCCACAAAAAATAAAATTTAAAAAAGATGATTTTAAAAAATTAAAAATTACAGAAGTTCTTAAAAAAATTCTAAGTTTGCCAAATATTTCTAGCAAAGAATGGATCTGGCAACAGTATGATCATACAGTAATGGGGGATACCATTCAAAAACCCGGTTCAGATTCAGGAGTTGTAAGAGTTCACGGAACCAATAAAGCAATAGCTACATCTGTGGATTCTTCTGCAACGTATTGTTATTCTCATCCACTTACAGGTGGAAAGCAAGTAGTTTGCGAAAGTTGGAGAAATTTAATTTCTTGTGGATCTGAACCAATGGCTATTACTAACTGTCTAAATTTTGGTAACCCTGAAAAAGAAAAAAATATGGGAGAATTTGTTGAATGTGTTGAAGGTATTAGTGAAGCAAGTAAATTTTTAGATTATCCAGTGGTTTCTGGAAATGTATCTTTTTACAATGAGACTAAAGACAAAGGAATCAAACCTACGCCTGCAATTGGAGGAGTTGGTTTGATTAAAGATTATAAACAAATGATCACCATGGATTTAAAAAAAAGTAAAAATTTAATTTTGGTTATTGGAAAAACTGGGGGCCATTTAGACCAAAGTATTTTTGCAATAAACATATTAAATGAAAAAAAGGGTCCTCCGCCAGAAATTAATTTATTTAACGAAAAAAATAATGGTAAAACAGTTTTAAAATTAATAAAAGAAGGTTTGGTTAATTCTGCTCACGATGTTTCGTTAGGAGGAATAATTACTGCTATTTCAAAAATGGCAATTAAAGGAAAAAAAGGTTTTAAACTTAATAAGATTAAAGTTTTAATTAATAAATTTGATTATTATTTTGGTGAAGATCAAGGAAGATACATAATTGAAATAGAACCAAATAATCTCAAAAAAGTAGAAAAAATTTTAAAAGATAATTCGGTTCATTATGATAGCGTTGGTTTAGTGACAGAAAATGATATAATAGTAGATAAAGAGCCATTTCTGCATATTGACGATTTAGTTAAATCTAATAAAAGTTGGTTAGAAGATTTTATGGATAAATAATATGACTATGGATTTAAAGGAAATAGAAAAATTAATTAAAGAAGCAATGCCAGATGCAAAAATAGAAATACAAGACCTAGCTGGTGATGGCAATCATTATTCAGCAACAATTACATCATCTACGTTTGCAGGAAAAAGTAAAATAGAACAACATAAAATGGTTTATAACTCGTTAAAAGGAAAAATGGGAAATGAGTTACATGCATTAGCAATTAAAACAAAGGAGTAATATGGACCAACAAATAAATGATTTAATTAATAATGAAATAGACAATAATGAAGTTTGTCTTTTTATGAAAGGAACTCCTGAAGCTCCTCAGTGTGGTTTTTCAATGGCTGTATCTAACATCTTAAAAATTTTAGAAGTAAATTTCAAAGGTGTAAATGTTTTAGAAAATGAAAAACTAAGACAAGGCATAAAGGAATTTAGTGACTGGCCAACAATACCTCAGCTGTATGTCAAAAAGGAATTTATTGGTGGTTGTGACATTATTAAAGAAATGTTTGAAAATGGGGAGTTGTTAAAAATATTTCAATCTAAAGAGATTAATTATAAAAAATAATAATTCATTAATTATTAAAAAAAAATAAAACATAATATAATGAGGGCAGATAAAGAAGTTTTTTACAAAATAGCATATAGTGATATTGAAAAAATTAATTATAAAAATGTTTTAGATCTGTGTTGTGGAACTCTAAATAGTCTAAAACATATAAATAAATCAGAAAGATATATTGGTGTTGATGCAGTAAAAGAAGTTATTGAAATAGCAAGAAAAAGATATCCTAATTCAGAAACTTATATATCTAAAATTGAAGATTTTAATATCAATGAACAATTTGACCTTATTGTCTGCTTTGAAGCAATAGGAATAAACAGAGATCCATTAAAAGAAGGAATTAAATATACTCCAGATTATATACAAAAAATTTTTGATAAGATAATAAGTTTTCAAAAACCTGGATCGTACCTAGCAATTAATTTGGGCCCTCAAATATTGAATGATCATGAAAATTTTATAAAAAAAATTATTAATACTGAATATAAAATTTTAAATTTTTACCATTACGGAATGTGGAATCAAAGATACCCTTACTACATAGCTAAAATAATATCTTTTTTTGTTTATAGATTTCCTTTATTAACTAAAAATAAGAAAAATAAATATTTTTATTATTTTTTAAAAAAAAATTAGTAAATTAAAAAACTTATCTTGAATAATATTCAATCACAAGATTAGGTTCCATTACAACAGGATAAGGAACTTCTTCAAATTTTGGCACCCTTACAAATTTAACTTTTTTGTTTTTTTCATCTACTTGAATATATTCTGGAGTTTCTCTCTCTTTGTTAGCAAGTGCAATGTCAATCATTGCTAGTTCTTTAGATTTATCTCTTATCTCAATACTGTCTTCTTCTTTCACTTGATAGCTAGAAATATTAACTTTTTTTCCATTAACTCGAACATGGCCATGGTTTATTAATTGCCTAGAAGAAAAAATTGTGCTTGAAAGCTTAGATCTGTAAATAACTGCATCTAATCTTCTTTCTAATAAACCAATTAAATTTTCAGCTGTATCTCCTTTTTTCATAATTGCTTTTTTGTAAAGATTTCTGAATTGTCTTTCGTTAATATTTCCATAGTAAGATTTAAGTTTTTGTTTAGCATTTAACTGAACGCCATAATCAGAAGGCTTTGATGATTTACTTTGTCCATGTTGACCAGGAGGATATGCTCTAGAATTAAAAGGACTTTTAGGTCTTCCCCATAAATTGACTTTTAATCTTCTATCGACTTTATGTTTAGAATTTAATCTTTTTGTCATTTAATGAAACGCTTTATAAACACAAGAATAATTTTGTCAATCAGACTTTTTTTTAACTAAACTAACAAATACACTCGATAAAATACGAGTTTCTTTTTCTGATAAATCCATTTTATAAAATATACTCCTCAAGTTTTCCAACATTTTAGGTTTTTTTTCTTGTGGTTTAAAAAAATTTATTTCTTCAAGGTGTTGGATACATAAATTTAACATTGCTTGGATATTTTTTTTTGATGCTGGTTTAATTTTTTTTGACTTAGAATATTTTGATTTTTTTATATTCAATAATTGAAAAACAGCTTGGGCTACAATTATTAAACTATGTGATAAATTTAATGATTTGAATTTAGTATTACTGGGTATTTGTAATACATAATTTGAAAAACTTATTTCATTATTTGATAAACCTGATGCTTCTGGACCAAATAAAAAAGCAACTTTTTTGTTAAAGTCTATTTTATTTAATTCATTCAACTTTATATGTTTAACGTTTTTATTTCTAAATCTAGATGTTGTAGAAATTAAACAATCTATATTTTTCATTGCATTATCCAATTTTTGATAAACTTTACTTTTTTTTATAATTTCATTAGCACCTACCGAAGTGGCAACTATTTTATCATTAGGAAAAATAGGTTTAGGATTAATAATAATTAATTTAGAAAAATTAAAATTTTTCATAGCTCTTGCGCAAGCACCTATATTTTCTGATAATTGCGGTTTGTGTAAAATAAAAGAAATATTATTGAACATTAAAGGCTTGCGGGTGCTTTATCTTTGAATAGTTTATAATCTAAACTATCAACAAGTGCTTTAAACGATGCATCAATAATATTTGCAGAAACTCCTATAGTAAACCAGTTTTTACCTCTTGAGTCGGTACTCTCAATTGAGACTCTTGTTACAGCTTCTGTTCCAGTATTAAGAATTCTAACTTTATAATCTACCAGTTTTAAATCTTTTAAATATTGAGAATATTTTACAAGTTTATCTACATTATTTCTTATTGCGTTATCAAGCGCATGGACAGGACCATTGCCCTCTCCTTCACAAATAATTAATTTCTTATCAACTTCTAATTTAGCTTTAGCGGAAGAAATAATTTCTCCTGAGCTATTCTTTTTTACGGAAACATCGTACTCTTTAATTGAGATATATCTTGGAATTTCACCCATTATTCTTCTTGCAAGTAATTCAAATGATGCGTCTGCACCATCATAACTGTATCCAATGAATTCTCTATCTTTAACTTCTTCTAAAAGTTTTTTTATTTTTGGATCATCTTGTTTAAAATCTATTCCGATAGATTTTAATCTTGAAACGATGTTAGATTTTCCAGATTGATCTGAAACGACTATATTTCTTACATTGCCTACTTCTTCAGGGTTGATATGTTCATATGTTTTTGGATCTTTTTGAACAGCAGATACATGTAAGCCACCTTTGTGTGAAAAGGCTGCAGCTCCCACGTAAGGTAAGTGCTGGTTAGGTTTTCTATTTAATATTTCATCAAGTAACCTCGAGCACTGAGTTAATTTACCAATATTTTCCTTTTTAATATTTATTTCATAATTTTTTGAGTAAGTAGTTTTTAAGTGTAATGTTGGAATTACAGACATTAGATTTGCATTTCCACATCTTTCGCCTAGACCATTAATTGTTCCTTGTATTTGCCTAACACCTGACAAAACTGCTACTAAAGAGTTTGCAACCGCATTTCCGGTATCATTATGAGCATGAATTCCAAGGTTTTTACCTGGTATTGATTTAGTTACTTCATTTACAATTTCGGAAACTTCATTAGGTAGTGTACCACCATTTGTATCGCAAAGTACAATCCATCTGGCTCCATTGTCGTATGCGGATTTAAGACATGAAAGAGAATATTCTTTATTATTTTTAAAACCATCAAAAAAATGTTCTGCATCAAACATAAATTCTTTTTTTTCTTTAACAAAAAGCTTTGCGCTTTCAGAAATATTTTCTAAATTTTCTTCATTCGATATTCCTAGTGCTACATCTACGTGGAAGTCCCAAGATTTACCAACCAAACATACTGCAGGTGTATTGCTATTTATTATAGATGAAAGTCCCGGATCATTATCAGCACTTCTACCTGCTTTTTTTGTCATTCCAAAAGCTGTTAATACTGAATTATTTAATTTAATTTTTTTTTGAAAGAACTCTGTATCACTAGGATTAGCCCCGGGCCAACCCCCTTCTATATAATCTACGCCCAAATCATCTAGAGCTTTCGCTATTTTTAATTTATCATCTATTGAAAAATCAACACCTTGAGTTTGTGCTCCATCTCTCAATGTAGTATCAAATATATATATTTTTTCTTTGCTCATTTAAATTTCCAGAGGGTTTTATCATCTTTGTCTTCAATTAAAACTCCTTTGTCTAATAATTCATTTCTGATTTGATCTGCAGCTTTATAATCTTTATTTTTTCTAGCATTATTTCTTTCAGCAATTTTTTGTTTGATTTCTTCCTCGGAAATCTTTGATTTTTTTCGCTTAAATTCGTCCCATGAACTTTTACTTTCTCTCATTAAACCAATAAAATTACATGCTGAAACAAATATTTCTTTATCCTTAATTGTACCTTTTTGAGATTTTTCAAATAACTTATGAAGTTTAGCAATATAAGCAGGTGTATTTAAATCATCATATAAGGGTGAGAGATAATCTTCAGGAACTAAAACCTGTTTTTTAATATCTATATAACTGTCATACCACTTGTTAATCGTTTTTTCACACTCAGATAAAAGTTTATCATTCCAATCTAAAGGCTGTTTATAGTGAGAACTGATCAACGCTAATCTTAATACTTGTCCACTTACTTTGTTTTTAAAATCTTCAATTTTTAAAATGTTTCCTTGAGATTTTGCCATTTTTTCATTTGAAATTGTAATAAAGCCATTGTGTACCCAATAATTTGCGAATACATCTGAATCATTGGCACATCTTGATTGAGCAATTTCATTTTCATGATGAGGAAAAATTAAATCTATTCCACCACCGTGTATATCAAATTTTGTACCAAGATATTTTTTTGACATAACAGAACATTCCAAATGCCAACCAGGTCTACCTTTTCCCCAAGGTGAATCCCAAAATGGTTCATTTTCCTTAGATGGTTTCCATAAAACGAAATCTTCTGGGTTTTTCTTATTTTCTGATATTTCTACTCTTGAACCTGCAATCAATTCTTCTAACTTTTTGTTTGAAAGTTTTCCATAATCTTTAAATTTTTTAACTTCGAAATAAACATGTTTATTTATTTCATAAGCAAATTTTTTTTTTATTAAATCTTCAGTCATTTTAATCATAAGTGAAATGTTTTCTGTAGCTTTTGGCTCTTCGTTTGGTTTTTCGCATTTTAAATAGTTACAATCATTATGATAACTCGCTGTTATTTTTTTTGTTAAATCTTCAATAGATATTTTTTTTTCAATGGATGATTGAATAATTTTATCATCAACATCAGTTATATTTCTTACGTATAAAACTGATTTATGTCCGTACTTGCACTTTAAAACTTTATATAAAATATCAAAAACTACTAGTGGTCTAGCATTTCCAATATGAGGATGGTCATAAACAGTGGGTCCACAAACATACATGCCCACGCTACTTTCATTGATTGGTGTAAATTTTTCTTTTTTATTACCAAGACTGTTTGTTAAATATATATCTTTATTCATATTTATTTTGGTATTTTGCAAACTGGAATTGCTTCCATTTTATGTAAATTACCTTCTCTTATTTTTAAATATTTTTTTCTATTTTTTGAATTTTCATTTATCATTGCCTCCTCTAATTCTTTATAAGTTAAGCCGAGTTGCCCTTCATCAGTTCTTCCATCGTCCCATAATCCGTCTGTAGGTTGAGCTTCTATTATTTCTTTTATTACACCAAGTTCTTTACCTATTTCCCATATTTCAGTTTTCGTACAGTCTGCTAGTGGTGAGATATCAACTCCTCCATCTCCATATTTTGTGTAAAAACCTACACCGAAGTCTTCAATTTTGTTTCCAGTTCCAACTACAATTCCATTATTAGCTGAAGCGACTTGATAAAGTGTTGTCATTCTTATTCTAGCTCTTGAATTTGCCATACCATGATCATTATCAAACTTTGATAATTTTGATTTAAATGAATTAAATACTTCATCCAGTTCAATTGTGTATGCTTGAACATTTTTAAATTTCTTTTTTAACCAATCTCTGTGTTGAATACTTAAATCGTGTTGGTTGGTTATTTGTTTTATTGGCATAGTTAAAACTATAGTTTTTAAACCTGTCATAGCTGATAAAGTGCTTGATACAGATGAGTCTATACCTCCAGATATTCCAATTACTAATGATTCTGCTTTTTTTGGCATTGAATTCACATAATTCAATATCCAATCTTTTATAAATATAATTTTTTTACTTACTTCCATAATTCAAATATACGTTAAAGGATTTCTTTTATAAACGTTTAAGAAGCCGCTCTAATTCCGCTTCTTACATAAATAGAATTCTTTTTAATCTCATCAGAAATTAGAAATGCAAGCTCTAGTGCTTGATCAGCATTTAATCTTGGATCACAATGAGTATGATATCTACTTGAAAGATCCTGATCTGAAATATTTTTTGCACCACCGGTACATTCTGTCACATTCTGACCAGTCATTTCTATATGTAGTCCACCCGCGTAAGACCCTTCGCTTTGATGAACAGCAAAAACATTTTTTACTTCTTTTACCACATTATTAAAAGGTCTTGTTTTAAATCCAGTCGTAGACTTAATTGTATTTCCATGCATTGGGTCACATGACCAAATAACATTAAGACCTTCTTTTTTAATTCCTCTTATTAATTTAGGTAAAAATTTTTCTACTTTATCATGACCAAACCTTGAAATTAATGTAATTTTTCCTTTTTCATTCTTAGGATTAATCACATTGCAAATTTTAGCTATCTCATCTGGTTTAGATGTTGGACCACATTTAATACCTATTGGATTTTCAATACCTCTACAAAACTCAACATGGCCTCCATCAAGTTGCCTTGTTCTATCTCCTATCCAAACAAAATGTGCTGAGGTATCATGATATTCTCCAGTTGTAGAATCTACTCTAGTCATATTTTCTTCAAAAGGTAACAGTAATGCTTCATGGGAAGTCCAAAAATTTACCGTTTTCAACCTTCTATTAAAATCCGAATTTATCCCACAAGCATCCATAAATGCTAATGCGTCAGCTATTTTGTCCTCTAGTTCTTTAAATTTCTTAGCTTGAGGACTTTTTTTTATATATCCTAAATTCCAAAGATGAACTTTTTTTAAATCCGCAAAACCACCGTGGCAAAACGCTCTTATTAAATTTAATGTAGAAGCTGATTGCGAGTAAGCTTTAAATAATCTTTTTGGGTCAGGCATTCTTGACTTTTCAGTAAACTCAATACCGTTTATATTGTCACCTAAATAACTTGGTAATTCTTTATCACCCTTTTTTTCTGTTGGTGCACTTCTTGGTTTAGAAAATTGTCCAGCAATCCGACCAAGTTTAACTACTGGTAAAGATGCAGAATAAGTTAAAACCAAAGACATTTGTAAAATGAGTTTAAAATAATCTCTTATATTGTCCGGATTAAATTCAGCAAAACTTTCAGCACAATCTCCTCCTTGCAACAAGAAAGCTTTACCATCAACAACATTTGAAAGTTGTTCCTTTAAGTGTCTTGTTTCTCCAGCAAAAACCAAAGGTGGAAAGTTTTTTATTTTGTTAAGAACCATATTTAGTTCTTTTTCATCATCATACTTTGGTATGTGCTTTACAGGATAATTTCTCCAACTATTAATTTTCCATTTTTTCATATTCAACCTAAAGGTGTTCTATCAAAGATTATCGATTATTCAACTGTTACAGATTTTGCTAAATTTCTTGGTTTATCTATATCATATCCTTTTTTTAATGCTGAATAGTAAGCTAATTTTTGCAACGGGATTGTAATTAAAAAAGGTAATAAATCATCTGTGGCATTTTCAACTTCAACTTTCTCCCAAATATTTTCAGAATGAATTTCATCTTTATTTTTATTTGTAATTAACAAAACCTTAGCGCCTCTAGCAATTACTTCTTGCATATTTGAAATTGTTTTTTTGTAATATTCATCTCTAGGCGCTAATACTACGACTGGCATACCTTCTTCAATTAAAGCTAGTGGACCATGTTTCATTTCACCTGCTGGGTAACCTTCAGCATGAACATATGCTAACTCTTTTAATTTTAATGCTCCTTCTAAAGCAATTGGAAAAGAATATCCACGTCCTAAAAACATTGATCCTTTAATATTTACGAACGAACTACATAAGGACTCTATTTTACTTTCGGTTTCCAGAGTCTGATTAACCAATTTTGATAAAGAAAATAAAGATTTTATTTTTTTATGATATTCATTTTTATTTATATCATTTCTCATTATTGCAAGTTTTAAACATAAAATATACAAAACAAGCATTTGTCCTAAAAAAGCTTTGGTTGAAGCAACACCAATTTCTGGTCCACAATGTATAGGTAAAACAAATTTTGACTCTCTTGCAATCGAACTTTCAACAACGTTCACAACACTACATGTTTTCATTTTTTTTTTATTGCATAGATCTAATGCAGCAAAAGTATCTGCTGTTTCACCTGATTGTGATACAAATACATATAATGTTTCATTGTTAAATCTGTTTTTTCTATATCTAAATTCAGAAGCTATATCGACTGTAACATTTAGTGTAGTTATTTGTTCAAACCAATATTTTGCCATTAAACATGAGTGATATGCTGTTCCACAACCTATTAAAACTATTGATGAAATTTCATTTTTCTTCCATGGAAAATTAAAAATATTAATAGAGTTACTTATTTTATCAAGATACTCGTTAATACAATTTTTTATTGTTGTGGGTTGCTCATCTATTTCCTTAGCCATAAAATGTTTATAATCTCCTTTGTTATAATTTTGCTCGCTAGAAGAAAGTGTTAAAATTTTTTTATTTACTTTGTTTCCATCTGCATCAAAAAATTCAACATCATCTTTTTTAATTATACAAAACTCACCATCATTTAAATAAGAAATTTTATTTGTCATGGATTTTAATGCATAAGAGTCAGAACCAAGATAATTTTCATTTGGTCCATATCCAACTGCAAGTGGAGATCCTCTTCTTGCACCAACTATTAAATCAGGCTGATCTTTAAAAATTATACCTAATGCAAAGCTACCGTTTAGCTTACTTAAAGTTTTTAAAACTGATTTTTTTAAATCATTTGTTTTTAAATACTCAGTTATCAAATGTACAATAACTTCTGTATCTGTCTGAGATTTAAATTTATGACCTTTTTTAATTAAAAAATTTTTTAAAATAGTAGAATTTTCAATTATTCCATTATGAACAACAGACACTTTCTCTGATGAATGTGGGTGAGCATTTATTGTACTTGGTATCCCGTGAGTTGCCCATCTCACATGGCCTATTCCAATATTCCCTAACAATTTATTTTTAGATAAATTTTTTTCTAAAATATCTACTCTTCCTTCACATTTCACTTCATTAATAAAACCTTTGCTTAGAGTAGCTATACCTGCTGAATCATAGCCTCTATACTCTAGTTTTCTTAAAGAATTAATTATTGAAGGTGTAACTTGTTTATTGCTTGTAATGCCTACTATACCACACATTATTTTTTCCTTTTATAATTACTAACTGTAATTTGATTACTTCTTGTTAAAGCTAAAGATTTCTTTTTAACGTTTTTTGTAATAACGGAACCTGCTCCAATAATACTTTTTTCACCAATGGTAATGGGTGCTACTAAAGAAGAGTTAGAGCCTACAAAAACTTTATCCTTAATTTTTGTTTTATTTTTTTTAATCCCATCATAATTACATGTAATTGTTCCTGCGCCAATATTCACTTTTTTTCCAATTTGAGAATCTCCAATATAAGATAAATGATTTATTTTTGATCCTTTGCCAATAGTACTTTTTTTTACTTCAACAAAGTTACCCACTCTCGAGCCTGTTTTTAAAACTGATCCTGGTCTTAATCTTGCATAAGGTCCAACAGTCACATTATTTTCTACTTTAGTATTTTCTAAATGTGAAAATGAATAGACTCTTACATTGTTACTAATTTTTACTTTTTTACCAATTACAACATAAGGATCGATAGTAACATTTTTCCCAATTATTGTATCTTTAGAAAAAAAAACTGTTTCTGATGCAATCATCTTAACACCTTTTTTTTTAAATTTTATCCTTAATTTATCTTGTAAATTTATTTGTTTCATTTATTACAAATCCTTATAGTTTAGTTGTAATGGTATTTAATTCACAAAATATTTCCTAATAATACTTTTTAAATGACTCAAAAACTTACAATATTGTTTGATCTTGACGGCACGTTAGTAGATACAGCTCCAGATTTGATGAATGCTCACAATCACGTAATGAAAAAATTTGGTTATGAAACTAAATCAACTGAAGATATCAGAAATTTAGTTGGAAAAGGTACAAAATCGTTAATAGGTAGATCTGTATGGGGCCAAGCAAAAAAAGAGTTTGGAAAAGTTGATAATAATGAAATTAAAAAAGAAATGGTAAGTGAATTTATAAATTATTATGCAAAAAATATAGCTAATGAAAGTAAATTAATAAATGGAGTTTTAGATTTTTTGAAATGGTGTAAAAAAAATAATATATCAATGGGTGTATGTACTAATAAACAAGACTATCTTGCTGTAGATTTGTTAAAAAAAATTAATATCTATCAATATTTTGAATATGTTGCTGGAAGTAATACTTTCGATTACTGCAAACCTGATCCAAGACATTTGACTGATATTATTGAAATTTTACAAGGTGATTTAAAAAAAAGTTTAATGATTGGTGATAGTGAAACTGATTCAAGTACAGCAAAAGCTGCTAATATACCTTTTATACTTTTAGAGGATGGTTACACTGAAAAAAAAGTTAAAGAAATTCCTCATGATCATTTAATAAAAGATTTTATTGGTATTGAAAAAATAATATCCTCATACATTCATGATTAATGTAGAAATTTTAATAGCTTTAATTAGTTTTTACTTTGTAATGTATGTAACACCTGGTCCAAACAATGCGATGGTTCTTGCTTCTGGAATAAAGTTTGGTTTTATAAAGACCATACCTCACATGACTGGTATTACTATTGGTCATGTTTTGCAGTTAGTATTGGTATGCCTAGGTTTAGGAAAAATTTTTCTAATTTTTCCTCAACTACAAAATATTTTAAAGATATTATGTGCACTTTATCTTTTATATCTTGGATATAAAATTATCGGATCTTTTAGTAAAATCAAAGAGGATGATTCAAGACCCTTAAAATTTCATGAAGCTGCATTATTTCAATTAGTTAACCCTAAAGCATGGACAATATCTAGCATGGCTGCTTCAGGTTTTTTGCCAAAAGATGGGGATTTATTTTTTTCAATTTTACTAATTGGAATGGTTGCTCTAATTATTTGTCCTTTATCTATATCACCTTGGGCAGCTTTTGGATCGGCAATAAGAAATATAGTGAAGAATAATAAAATAAAAGCATTAATTGAGTATTTTCTAGCAATTTTACTTTTGATAACAGCAATTATTATTGTATTACATTAAATATATTTTTAGGAGACAAAGTGATAGTGCATAATATAAAAGTTTATCCATCTAAAGCGTATTTGCCTAAAAAAAAACAATTAGCATGGAAATTAGCAGAAATAGCAACTGACAATTCAAAAATTAATAAAAAATCATTAAACATGGTTATAAATAGAATTATTGATAATGCTTCTGTAGCAATTGCTTCGTTAAATAGAAAGCCAGTAATTTCTTCAAGAGAAATGGCTATGAGACATCCAAAAAAAAATGGAGCAACTTTATTTGGTGTAAACTCAAAACTTAAATTTGATTGTGAGTGGGCTGCATGGTCAAATGGAACTGCAGTAAGAGAATTAGATTTTCACGATACATTTTTAGCTGCAGATTATAGTCATCCTGGAGATAATATTCCACCACTTATAGCTGTGGCACAACAAAAAAAAGTTAGTGGCATAAACTTAATTAAGGGAATTATTACAGCATATGAGGTTCAAGTTAATTTAGTAAAAGGTATTTGTCTGCACAAACATAAAGTTGATCATATTGCTCATCTTGGTCCGAGTGTTGCTGCAGGTCTAGGTGCAATGTTAAAACTAAATACGGAAACAATTTATCAAGCAATCCAGCAGGCATTGCATGTAACAATTTCTACAAGACAATCAAGAAAAGGAGAAATTTCAAGCTGGAAAGCTTTCGCTCCAGCTCATGCAAGTAAATTAGCAATTGAAGCTGTCGATAGAGCTATGCGAGGTGAAGGAGCACCAAGTCCTATTTATGAAGGTGAAGATAGCGTTATTGCAAGAATTTTAGATGGAAAAAAAGCACTATATAAAGTTCCTTTACCAAAAAAAAATGAAGAAAAAAAAGCAATATTAGAAACTTACACAAAAGAATATTCTGCAGAATATCAAGCCCAAGCTTTAATAGATATTGCAAAAAAACTTAATAAAAAAATTAATAATTTAAATCAAATAAAAAAAATAGATATTTATACAAGCCACCATACTCATAATGTAATAGGAACAGGTGCAAATGATCCTCAAAAAATGAATCCTAATTCTAGCAGAGAAACTTTGGATCACTCAATAATGTATATTTTTGCAGTAGCTTTGGAAGATGCAAATTGGCATCATGTAAAATCCTATACAAAATCAAGAGCAAATAGAAAAAGTACAATAAAAATATGGCACTCAATAAAAACTCATGAAGATAAAAAATGGACTAAAAAGTACCATAACTCGAATCCTAAAAATAAATCTTTTGGAGCAAAAGTTATTGTAACATTAAAAAATGGTAAAAAAATAATTGAGCAACTTGATAAGGCTGATGCTCATCCATATGGATTAAGACCATTTACGAGAAAAAATTATATTAGCAAGTTTTTAATTTTAACAAAAAATATTATTTCAAAAAAAAAAAGTGACAAGTTTCTAAAAAATGTTCAAAATTTAAAAAATTTAAAATCTGGTCGATTAGATAAGTTAAACATTGAAATTAATAAATCACAATTAAAAAGAAATAAAAGAAAAGGAATTTTTTAATGCATTTTGTTAAAAAAAAACCTGAGGAAAAAAGAGAACTATTAAATCAAAAATTAAAATCTAATAAAATTTTAAGAGTTCCTGGTGCATATAATCCACTTACTGCAAAACTTATTGAAGAAATTGGATATGATGCTGTTTATGTATCTGGAGGTGTTATGGCAAATGATTTAGGTTTCCCCGACATAGGTTTAACAACGCTGGAAGATGTAAGTACAAGATCTTATTTAATTTCAAGAGTAACAAATTTACCCACCATAGTGGATATTGATACAGGATTTAAATCATGTGAGAAAACAATTCAAACATTTGAAGAATTTGGTGTTGCTGCAGTTCATTTAGAAGATCAAATTGAACGTAAAAGATGCGGTCATTTAGAAAATAAGGAATTAATTTCTACTGACAAAATGGTAGGCAAAATCAAAGAATGCGTAAAAGCAAAAAAAGATAAAAATTTCAAAATAATAGCAAGATCAGATGCTAAAGAAGTTGAGGGCATTGATAAAATGATTGATCGATGTAAAGCATACATTGATGCAGGAGCTGAGATTATTTTTCCTGAAGCTCTAGCTAATGAAAAAGATTTTGAATTTGTTAGAAAAAATCTAGACTGCTACTTACTAGCAAATATGACGGAATTTGGTAAAACAAAATTATTAAATTATAAAGAATTAGAAAATTTAGGTTATAATATTGTTATATATCCAGTTACAACACAAAGATTAGCAATGAAAAATGTGGAAGATGGCTTGCGTGCTATTTTTGACGATGGACATCAAAATAATATTATTGATAAAATGCAAAGTAGAAAAAGATTATATGATCTAGTTGATTACGAAAAATATAACTCACTAGATGAAAAAATTTATAACTTTAGTACTGAAGGTCATGAATAATGAGCGATGAAATCAAAAAAGGTCTATTAGGAATTGTAGTTGATGAAACTCAAGTATCTAAAGTAATGCCAGAAATTAATTCTCTAACTTATAGAGGTTATGCTGTTCAAGATTTATGTGAATTTTGTAGATTTGAAGAAGCTGCCTATCTAATACTTAATGGAGATCTTCCAAATAGTATACAGTTAAAAAAATTTGAAAAAGAAGAAAAATCAAATAGAGATTTAAGTAAAAATCTTAATGAAATAATCAAACATATGCCAAAAAAATCTCATCCAATGGATGTAGCTAGAACTGCTGTTAGTATAATGGGATTAGAAGATAAAGACACAACAAATAATTCTCCTGAAGCAAATATGAGAAAAGCAATGAGAATTTTTGCAAAAACCCCTACTGCACTGGCTGCTTTTTATAGAATAAGAAAAGGTAAAAAAATTATTAAACCTAAAAAAAATCTTTCTTTTGCTGAAAACTTTTTTTATATGTGTTTTGGAAAAGTTCCAAATAAAGAAATAGTAAAAGCTTTTGATGTTTCTTTAATTTTATATGCTGAACATAGCTTTAATGTTTCAACTTTTACTGCAAGAACTATAACAAGTAGTTTATCAGATATTCATGGAGCAATTACAGGAGCTATTGCAAGTTTAAAAGGACCTCTGCACGGAGGAGCGAATGAGGAAGTAATGCATATGATGAATAAAATTAAAAAACCTGAAAACGCACTTAAATGGATTAATAATACTTTAAGTAAAAAAGAAGTTGTTATGGGATTTGGCCATAGAGTTTATAAATCAGGTGATTCAAGAGTTCCTACTATGGAAAAATATTTCAAAAATGTATCAAAAATAAAATCTGATAAAAAATTTATTAAAATTTACAATATTGTTAAAAAAGTAATGATAGATAAAAAAAATATTCATCCTAACGTTGATTATCCAACAGGTCCTACTTATCATTTAATGGGTTTTGATACTGATTTTTTTACTCCGATATTTGTTACATCAAGAATTACCGGTTGGTCAGCTCATGTTATGGAACAACATAAAGCCAACAAATTAATTAGACCTCTATCTAAGTATAGTGGTCACAAACATCGTAAAGTAATGTTGCTAAATCAAAGATAAATTGAAAAACCTATCAATATTTAAAGTTATATATATTAATTTTTTTTTACTTTTATTTTTATTACTTATAATTGAATTAACATTTGGTTATTGGTTTAAAAATAAATTTAATCTTAAGTTGGCTGCTGAAAGAAATATAGAAAGAATTTATAAATTTAATTTTGAACTACATAAAGGAACATCTTTATATAAAAGAGATAATCTTGCATTTAGAATAGGAAAAAAAGAAGTAAAACCGAAAAATATTGATATAGTTTTTTCAGGTGGTTCAACGACTAATCAAAAATTTTTAAATTATAAAGACACTATAGTTGGAATTCTAAATACTAAAAAAGTTTCAAAAAACATAGTAAATGCAGGTATTGATGGAATGTCTATTATTGGACATTTAAATAGTTTTGAAAATTGGTTTGATAAAATTAAAAATTTAAAACCAGAGTACTTCATATTTTATATAGGAATTAATGATCAAAATATTATTAAAAAAAATTCTAAACCTAGAGCAATTGATTTTTTAGAAGAAAATAGCCAAAAGGAAAATATCGCTGAATATTTACAATCTAGCTCTTTTTTTTACACTAAATATAGAGTTTTAAAAACAAATTTATTTTTAAAATTTAATTACAGTAAGTTTGCTAACATTGTGAATGAAAATACAAAAGTATATGGTGAAAGAAACAATGATAATTTTATTGAGTATGAAAAATTTAAATACAACGAAATTGAAACTCCTTTAATTAATCAAAATTATCTTAAATATTTAGAAGAACTGACAAATAAAGTATTAAAAAGAGGATCAAAAGTTATTTATATTACTCAAATTTCCGGAACTGGAATAAATAAAGATTTGTATATAATTTCAGAGACAATTATAAATCATTGTAATGAAAAAAATTTACATTGTTTAAACTTAGCTAAAAATGCAAATTTACAATATGAAGATTTTTATGATTGGACACATTTAAATAAAAAAGGTTCAGTTAAAGCAGCTAATTTTATTTATGAGAATCTTTTAAATATTGTTTTTAAAAATTAAGAAAATGCTTCTGTCCAATTTCCTTGAGTCGATGCTTTAGAATACTCTGTCGCTCTACCCTCAAAAAAATTCATATGCTCTACAGCATTAAGCATTGTATCTAACCAAGTTAGTGGATTTTTATCAACTTTATAAATTGGCTCTAAACCTAACTGAACCAATCTTCTATTTCCAATAAATCTTATATAATCCTTAACTTCTTTGGCGGTTAAACCTTCCATAGGTCCCATTTCAAAAGCTAAATCTATAAATGCATCTTCGTGATTAATTATTGTTCTACATGATTCATATAGTTCCTTTTTAAGTTGTGGAGTCCATATTTGTGGGTTTTCTTTTATAAATTCTTTAAAGAGTCTAATCATTGAATTACAGTGCAAAGTTTCATCTCTAACTGACCAGGTAACAATTTGCCCCATACCTTTCATTTTATTGTGTCTTGGAAAATTTAACAAAATTGCAAAACTTGCAAATAACTGAAGACCTTCTGTAAATGCACTGAATACTGCAACTGTTTTTGCAATATCTTCTTTTGAATTTACATTAAATCCTTGCATATAATCGTATTTATCTTTCATCTCTTTATATTTCATAAAAGCAGAATACTCAGATTCTGGCATACCAATAGTATCTAATAAGTGTGAGTAAGCAGCTATATGAACTGTTTCCATTGCTGCAAATGCAGTCATCATCATAAGTACTTCTGTTGGTTTAAAGACCGTTGTATAATGTCTTAGATAACAATTGTTAACTTCGACATCTGCTTGAGTAAAGAATCTAAAAATTTGAGTTAATAAATTTTTTTCAGATTGTGATAAATTTTTTTGCCAATCTCTTACATCATCCCCTAGTGGAACTTCTTCTGGCAACCAATGAATTCTTTGCTGAGTAAGCCATGCGTCGTAGCACCATGGGTATCTAAAAGGTTTATAAACCGGGTTTTCAACTAAAAGTCCCATTTTCTTTGGTTGAATTATTTCTGAATTAATTTTTTTAACTACTGACATGATAAACACTCCTCGTATTCTGGTTGATCGTCTTGTTGTTTTTTTGATTTATATACATTTGCTGTAATATCAGTAGAATTTACATCATTAACATTTTCAGCTCTCTGTATTGATTTTGATCTGCAATAGTAAAGGCTTTTCAATCCTTTTTTCCATGCTTGGAAATGGATTTGATGAAGATCTCTTTTGTGTACATCTGCGGGTAAAAATATGTTTATAGATTGAGCCTGTGAAATATGTGGAGTTCTGTCTGCACCTAAATCCACAACCCATCTTTGATCCAATTCAAATGCTGTTTTGAAAACATCTTTTTCTTCTTTTGTTAAAAAATCTAAATGTGAAACAGAACCTTGGTTTGTTGTTATGCTGGACCAAGTCTCATCATTATCCTTTTCATATTTAGATAAAATATTTTTTAAGTATTTATTTTTGACATTAAATGATCCGGATAATGTTTTGTGGGTATAGCTATTTGCAGCTATGGGTTCAATTCCTGGCGAAGTTCCTCCACAAATAATAGATATGGATGCTGTTGGTGCAATAGCTGTCTTATTAGAAAATCTTTCTTTAATTCCATACTCTTCAGCATCAGGACATGCTCCTCTCTCTTCTGCTAAAAACTTTGATGCTTTATCAACATCCTGTTGTATGTGATCAAATATTTTTTTGTTCCAGACTTTACTCATAACAGACTCAAATGGTATCATTTTTTTTTGAAAGTACGAATGTAAACCCATAACACCTAATCCAACACTTCTTTCTCTTAAAGCTGAGTATTTTGCATCACGGAATTCGTCAGGAGCTTTTTCTATAAAATCAGTTAAAACATTGTCTAAAAATCTCATTACATCTTCTATAAAATTTTTATCATCTTTCCATTCGTCGTATTTTTCAATATTTAAAGATGACAAACAACAAACAGCTGTTCTGTCTTTTCCGTCTTTATCCACTCCAGTCGGTAATGTTATTTCGCTGCACAAATTAGATGTCTTAACAGTTAATCCTGCAAGTTTGTGGTGTTGAGGAATTTGTCTATTCACAGTGTCTATAAAAATTATATATGGTTCTCCGGTTTCGACTCTAGCTGTCAAAAGTCTTATCCATAAATTTCTAGCAGATACCTTTGATTGGACAGAACCATCTTTTGGACTTTTTAATCCCCATTGTTCATCTAATTCTACAGCTCTCATAAAAGCATCAGTAACTAAAACTCCATGATGTAAATTTAATGCTTTTCTATTTGGGTCTCCGCCGGTTGGTCTTCTCATTTCAATAAACTCTTCAATTTCAGGATGGTCAATTGGAAGATAACAAGCGGCCGAACCTCTTCTTAATGAACCTTGGCTAATTGCCATTGTTAGTGAGTCCATTACTTTGATAAAAGGAATTATCCCAGACGTTTTTCCTACTCTTCCAATCTTTTCACCGATTGACCTCAAATTTCCCCAGTAGCTTCCTATTCCACCGCCTTTTGCAGCTAACCAAACATTCTCACTCCATAAATCTAAAATTCCATTTAGACTGTCGCCTGCTTCATTTAAAAAACACGATATAGGCAAACCTCTTTTTGTCCCACCATTAGAAAGAACTGGTGTTGCAGGCATAAACCACAAATTGCTTATATAATTATATAATCTTTGTGCATGAAGATTGTCATCAGCATAATAACTAGCAACTCTTGCAAATAAATCTTGGTAAGATTCATTAAGACCTAAATATCTATCACTTAATGTTGCTTTTCCAAAAATTGTTAAATTTATATCCCTAGATCTATCAATTTTAATTGTTATTCCTTTAGAGTTTTGAAAAAGCTCTGTTTCGTTATTAAGTGTAAATAAGTCTGGTCTTTTTTCTTGGTTTTGATTAGTTGTATTGGGTGAATATTCAGAAACAGCTTGTTTTAATGCCTGAGACAAAATTTTGTTCATTTATAATACCTTTTTACTACTTTTTTTGTAAAACAACTAGATGTTGTATGTAGATCTCATTAATATACTATATAAATTTGAAATCAATAGAACATATATAGAACATACAAAAAAAATATCAATAAAAAAGTTAAAAAAATGTACATATATTTAAATGCTAAAATCCATAAAAATTGATCCTTTAGGTTTTAGAGAATACGATGCGCGATGGTTGTATCCTGAAAAGATAAATTCAGAGGGGATAAAATTAGTAGGTAAAGGTTTTGGAACACAAATTAATAATAAAATAAAAAATCCAAGAGTTTCGGTTGGTCACGATTACAGATCATATAGTGAAGAAGTAAAGAAGAGTTTTGTAGATGGTTTAGTCTCAACTGGGTGTAATGTTGAAGATATAGGGTTATGTTTATCACCAACAATCTATTTATCGCAATTTAAATTAAATACTGATGCAGTAGCAATGATTACTGCAAGCCACAATGAAAATGGCTGGACAGGAATTAAAATGGGTATTGAAAAAGGTTTAACACACTGTAAAGACGAAATGTCTGAACTGAAAGATATTGTTCTAAATAAAAAATTTATTAAAGGTGACGGTTCTTATAAAAAAATAGAAGATTTTGCTAAAATTTATATCGATGATTTGTCTAAAAATAAAATTAAAAAAAAAATCAAAGTAGTTGTTGCTTGTGGCAATGGAACAGCAGGAATTTTTGCACCAGATATTTTAAGAGGAATTGGGTGTGACGTTGTAGAATTAGATTGTAATTTAGATTTTAATTTTCCAAAATACAATCCAAATCCAGAGGATATGAAAATGCTTCATGAAATAGCTAAATCAGTAAAAGAAAACAATGCTGATGTTGGATTTGGTTTTGATGGAGATGGTGATCGTGTTGGAGTAATTGATAACAATGGAAACGAAATTTTTGCAGATAAAATCGGTTTACTAATTGCAAGAAATATTTCAAATAAACATCAAAATTCAAAGTTTATTGTAGATGTTAAATCTACTGGATTGTTTGAAAAAGATGCAATTTTAATAAAAAATAATTGTAAAACAATATACTGGAAAACTGGACATTCTTATATAAAAAGAAAAGTTAATGAAGATAATGCAATAGCTGGTTTTGAAAAAAGTGGACACTTTTTCTTTAATAAACCTTTGGGATATGGATTTGATGATGGAATAAATTCTGCAATACAAATTTGTCATTTATTAGATAACCAAAATTCAAAAATTAGTGAATTAAATGAAAGTTTGCCAAAAACTTTTCAAAGTCCAACAATGGCTCCTTTTTGTAAAGATGAGGATAAATATATTTTAATTGATAATTTAACCTCTAATATTAAAAAATTAAAAAATGATAATATTAAAATAGATGGACTAACTATAAATAAAATATTGACAGTTAATGGAATTAGATTTTCTTTAGAAGATGGTTCGTGGGGATTAATAAGAGCATCCTCAAACAAACCTTCATTAGTGGTTGTTACTGAAAGTCCTGCATCTGATGATAGAAAGAAAAAGATCTTTGAATTCATTGATGAATTACTCCAAAAAACTGGCAAAATTGGTGAATACGACCAAAAAATTTAATTTAGAATTAAATACTTAGATATCTATATAAAAAGATAGTTCCTACTACATATAAAAAAATCCCAAAAAAACTCTGTAATTTTGATTTATCAAGTTTATGAACTCTGTTAGCTCCTATTCTCGCCATAAACATGGTTATTGGTATAAATATTAAAAAAGCAGGAATATTTATAAATCCTACGCTTAATGGTAAATCAGCTTTTAAAAAAGAACCTGAAATTAAAAAACCTATTGCACCAAATAAAGAAATCACTGAACCAATGGCGGCTGCACTACCTATTGCTTTATTAATTGGATAGCCAAAATATTTTAAGATAGGAACATTCATAATTGCTCCTCCTATGCCCATAGTAGATGAAACAAATCCTGAAACAAAACCAAGTAAAATCCTTGGCATTAGATTAAAATTCACTTTTAACTTATCTGTTTTATCCTTAATGTTTAATAAGTAAGCTCCACACAAATAAACGATTATAGTAAAAAATAATAAAAGAGATTTGGTATGCAAAATAGCTGCAAATGTAGTTCCTGATAAAACTCCAATTATTACAAAAATTGCATAATTTTTGATAACACTAAAATCAACTGATCCATGTTTTTTATGAGTTAGTACAGAAATTATAGAAGTGGGGATAATTATTGCAAATGAAGTGCCAACCGCTAAATGCATCAAATAATCCTGATTTATGTTTAAACTGTCAAAGATAAAAAATAGAAAAGGAACAGTAATAAGCCCACCTCCAATTCCAAACAATCCCGCAAGAAAACCAACTGGAAAAGCAGTGAGGACCATTAATAATATGAAAAAAAAATATTCGTTTGTAATAATTGAACTAATCAATCTACCCTACTGATCTTGCTTGAGGTGCTAATTTGACTTTATCCATAATATGATCAATTTTTTGCACATCAGCATCTCTAACACACATATTTTTTGTCAGATAATTTTTCCAAAAACTCGAGCCAGTTTTTCCATGAAACAAACCTAAAGTATGTCTCATTATTTGATTCATTCGAGTTCCATTTTTAATTTCATTTTTAACATACGGAACTAATTGTTCTATTACTTGTTCTCTAGATAAAACATTATTATTATTAAATAGTTCTTTTTCAATTTCAGCTAGCATATAAGGTGAATGATAAATTGATCTTCCTATCATAACTCCATCAACTTTATTTAAATGATTTTTAATTTCATGCGTTGATGAAATTCCACCATTAATAATTATTTCAAGATCTTTAAAATCTTTTTTTAATTTATACACCATTTCGTATTTTAATGGAGGAATATTTAAATTCTGTTTAGGAGTAAATTTTCCTAGCATAGCTTTTCTTGCATGAATTATAAATGTTTTAACTCCAGTTGATTTTAAATGATGTATAAATTTAAATAAACTTTCATAATCATCAACATCATCATAACCAATTCTTGTTTTTACAGTTACTGGAAGTTTTGTTTTTGTTTGCATTTCACTTAAACATTCAGCTACAAGTTTTGGTTCTTTAATTAAACAGGCTCCAAATTTATTTTTTTGTACTTTTTTACTAGGGCATCCTAAATTTAGATTAATTTCATCATATCCAAATTCTTCACCAATCTTAGCGGCCGATGCTAAAAGTTTTGGCGATGATCCCCCTAACTGTAATGCTACTGGTTTTTCTTTTAAATTAAACGAGAGTAATTTTTTTTTATCCCCTCTATCAATCGCTTCTGAAACAATCATTTCAGTATAAAGTAAGACATTTTTACTAATTAATCTTAGGAAATATCTTTCATGACGATCTGTGCAATCCATCATTGGTGCTACGGAGACTATTCTATTCATAACCTTAATAGATATATTATTTTTTTAAGAATTTGAAGTTTCAGTTTCTTCTTTAGAAGATTGTTCTGTTTCTTCTTCTTTAATTGTATCTAAAGATACATCTTCATCTGAATTTTCTGGTATATTTTGATCTGCTATTTCTGAACTTTGTTTTAGTTCAGATAAATCTTCTTTTGTAACTTGGATTTTTTCTGGAACTTTCCTAGCTCTTTTTGATGGCAAAATAGGTGTACCACTTTTTGAAACTTCACCTTTGTATAAATTTTCGAAGTCATCACCTATAATTTCATCAACATCTTCACCATCATCAACTTGCTCAATATGTTTTCTCAGTTTATAGACTGCACTATCAATTAGCTCGCTAACTTTTACATTGTCATTAGCTATTTCTCTTAATGAAATAACAGTATTTTTATCATTATCTCTTTCTAACGTAGGTTCGATTCCTGAATTTAATTGTGTTGTTCTTTCCTTTGCAACTAAAACTAATTCGTAGGGACTTTCGACTTTGTCGATACAATCTTCAACTGTTACTCTTGCCATGCGAGGTATTTACCATTCAATATGACAAAATCAAGGAAATTCTATAATAATGTAGGATTTAACTTACTCCTAATAAGAAATAATAAAAGTAAGGATAAAAATATATAAGTTCCAGATACAATAGATATATTTTCAATAGAGAAGCCAAGGTCAATTAAAATACCAAATAAAGCTGTTCCAAAAGCAGTTGCAAAAACCATTAGTGCTGTTGTTAAAGCTTTTATAGAACCAATATGCTTAACACCGTATATTTCTGCCCATGTAGAAGATCCCAAAACATTTGCAAGACCATTAGAAATTCCAATTAATCCTAGAAAAAAAAATGAAGAAATGGGGTTTTTAAAATAAAATAGAACTATAGCAGAAAGTAGTAAGGGTACATTCATATAAACTAATAAATTTCTACTTGAGTATCTATCTATTAAAAAACCAGAAAGAAATAATGTTATAACTGAAGTTATTGAATAAACCATAAAGGATTGTGCAATAACATAAGGTCCCCAACCTTTTGAAGTTAGAATAAAAGATTGATAAACAAAAACGCCAGTTGCTATCCATGGCATTGCCAACATATTTAAACAAACAATATAAAATCTAAAATCTTTCAAAACTTCTATTCTTTTCCATTGTTTAATATTTTTCTCTTTAAAATTATCTTCATCAGATGGTTCTCTGGAGTCTAAATTAATTTTTTTTACTAAAAAAAATGATGCTAATGGTAAAAAAATTATAACAAGTATAGATATAGCAATCCAAATATTTCTCCAATCAGTTAAGCCAAGAAGAAAAATCATTAAAACTGGTAAAATAAATTCAGCAGTTGAAAGTCCAAACCATCCTGTGCTTAAAGCTTTCCCTCTAGATTTATTAAAATATCTTGAAATTGTAGTTGTTGCTGTATGAGACATCATTCCTTGACCTGAAAATCTCATTAAAAAAATTGCAATAAATAAAATATAAACTGATGAAATTTTTGAAAAAAAGAAACAAGAAAATGATAATAAAATTATTACTAATAATGAAAACTTTAAAATGTTTATATCGTCAATCTTTTTTCCTATCCAAATCAACAGAAAGCTACTTAGTAATGTAGCAGAAGCATAAATTGTGCCAAATTGTCCATGTGTTATAGATAAATCGTTTCTAATACTTGAGTTAAAAATTCCTAAAAAAAAACTCTGTCCAAAACTCGAAAAAAATGTAAAAATAAATCCAAATATAATTACTTTTAAACTTAAATTTTTAAACATATTATTTTATGAGTTGTAATGTAGCTTTCATAGGTCTTGGTGTAATGGGTTACCCAATGGCAGGTTATATATCAAAAGCAGGACACAATGTAACTGTTTTTAATAGAACCCAATCAAAAGCTGATAAATGGATAAAAGAATTCAAAGGAAATAAAGCTGATACACCAGCTAAAGCTGCTGCTGGAGCTGATTTTATATTTACATGTGTAGGTAATGATAATGATTTAAGAGAAGTAACATTTGGTGAAAAAGGAATTTTTAAAACTATAAAAAAAGGAGCTGTATACATTGATAACACTACCGCGTCAGCAACTATTGCTAGAGAAATTTATACTTATGCAAAAAAAAATAGTTTTGGATTTTTAGATGCACCTGTTTCAGGTGGTCAAGCTGGCGCTGAAAACGGTGCGTTAACAGTAATGATAGGTGGAGACCAAGAAGATTTTGATAAAGCAAAAGATAAGATTGATTGTTATAGCAAAAAAATGAAGTTGCTTGGTAAATCTGGATCAGGACAGTTAGCAAAAATGGTAAACCAAATATGTATTGGTGGTCTTGTGCAAGCTTTATCTGAAGCTATTAATTTTGGGATGAATGCAGGTCTTAAAATGGAAGATGTAATAGAAGTTATATCAAAAGGTGCAGCTCAATCTTGGCAAATGGAAAATAGATACAAAACAATGATTGATGATAAGTTTGAATTTGGTTTTGCAGTAGATTGGATGAGAAAAGATCTTAAAATCGCAATTGAAGAAGCAAAAAAAAATAATTCACCACTTCCTATAACTGAAGTAATAGATAAATATTATGCTGAAGTACAAGATATGGGTGGAAATAGATGGGATACTTCAAGTTTAATTAGAAGATTTAGAAAGTAAAAAGTATGCAGCCAGCATACTATGAAAATTTAGAGGAAATTAAAAATAAGTATTGGTCAATGCTAGATGATGCGGTGACTAATAGAGGTTCACCGTTTAGAATTCCTGTTTTTATTTGTACTCATCAAAATGAAGTGGATGGTAGAATTGTTGTTTTACGAAAATCAGATAGAGGAAATAATTTATTACAATTTCACACTGATTTAAGATCTCCAAAGGTAGATATTTTAAAAAAAAATAATAACGCTTCTCTAGTTTTCTACGATAAAGAAGAAAAGATACAATTAAGAGTAAAAGTTGAGTGTGAAGTAAATAATCAAAATTCTACAACCGAAGAGTCGTGGAAAAAAACTCAACATATAAGCAGACGTTGTTATTTAACAGATAATCCTCCAGGTACTACATCGGAAAATCCAACTTCTGGAATGATATCTAAATTAGAAGATTTTGATTACACTATGGAACAAAGTGAAGAAGGTTATAAAAACTTTACAGTTATAAAATGTAAAATTAAATCTATTGAATGGCTTTATCTTGCAGCTAAAGGACATCGAAGAGCCAAATTTGATTTAGAAACTAATAAGAATGTTTGGTTAGTTCCTTAGTTAATGTCCGCTGTCACTATAATTTTTATATCTGTTGTAGGTACACCAAGTTCTATTTTTTTTAATTTTTTTTAATTTTTTATGAGAATATCTGCTTCTCCAATCATAATTATTATCAGGAGCAATCCCTCTGCCTACCTCAGCAGCCATTGCACATTTTAAATATACTGGATTAAAAGGTTTGTCAGAAGTTGGCTCTAAAAAAACTAAATCTTTCATGTCTGGACAAGTAGGATCACCATGATCATACAAACTTTTTCCAAGGCTAAACTTATCACCTGTGCTCGGGCCTCCGATAATTGTATTGCCAACATGACTTTTTGAGCTTCCTTTGGTACATTCCCAAGCAAAACCTGCTACATGTGTTAATTCATGAAGTGTCATTAAAATTCTTTTGTGACTGCCGCGTATATATTTACTTTTTAAAAATATATATCCATGGTGCACAGACCCTTGGCCGCCATCTCGATGACTCACATCGACCCATGCGAAATATAATTTATTTGGATCATTAAAACCCAATTTAGTTAAATAGGCATCAGGATAATTCATACCATAATTACCTTTGTATTTTTTATCAAATCGTACAAAAGAGATATCTAATTTTCCATCCTTTCTAAAATCATATCTAAATTTTTGTTTACCTTTTGTCATATCAAGCATTTTTTGATTTGCTTCCAAGAGTTCAGACTCCATTTCTCCACTAATATCCCACTCATTATCTTTACTATTCTTGTTTAATAAGTATATGAAATGAACTTGGGGTTGATCTGTTACGTCAGGTTGATCTTCAAAAAATCTTCCTGGCTTTTCATCAGATGCAAATACTGACGATGAAAAGATTAATAATATTAATGTTAATATAATTTTTTTCATTTTTTTAGAATATAGATTTTGAATATTTTTTCCAATTATCTTGATAATGCTTTGTATTTACAAACACTGCTTTTTTTTCTTCTTCAGTAACTTCTCTTACAACTTTACCGGGCGATCCTATTACTAATGAGTTATCTGGTATCTCTTTGTTTTCAGTGATTAAAGCTTTTGCACCTATGATACAGTTTTTTCCAATCTTGGCGTTGTTAAGAATTACTGCACCAATTCCAATTAGACTATTGTCCCCTATCGTACATCCATGAAGCATAACCATATGTCCAACGGTAACATTTTTTCCAATTTTTAAAGGATAACCGGGGTCTGTGTGTAAAACACTTCCATCTTGAACATTTGATCCTTCGCCTATGTGAATATTTTCAATATCACCTCTTAAAGTTGCATTGAACCAAATACTAGAATTTTTTTCTAAAGTTACATCCCCAATAATAACTGCGTTAGGTGCGACCCAATTTTCGCCTGAATTTTTTGTTTTTTTATTTTCCAAATCGTAAAACATACTTTATATAATACTTAACATGGCTCTTACAAAAACTCCAATATGTCATTTTGGAAAAAAAGCTGAAAAATTTGAATTAAATTCAACCGATAATAAAAAAATTTCACTTAATGACGTTAAAGGTGAAAATGGTACTTTGATTATGTTTATTTGTAATCACTGCCCTTATGTTAAAGCTGTAATTGAAGATATTGTTGAAGATTGTAAAAAATTAGAAGCTAATAAAATAAAATCTGTAGCAATTTGTTCTAATGATGTGAAAAACTATCCAGAAGACTCTTTTGATAATATGATTAAGTTTTCAAATAATCATAATTTTGGATTTCCTTATCTTTTTGATGAAACGCAAGAAATTGCAAAAAAATTTGGAGCTGTATGTACACCAGACTTTTTTGGTTATAATAAAAACTTAGAGTTACAATACAGAGGAAGAATTCGAGAACTAAAAGAGCTAAAACCAACTAGAGGTGGTGATAGTGATTTATACAAAGCAATGAAACAAATAGCTGAAACTGATAATGGTCCTAAAGATCAAATTCCAAGTATGGGCTGCAATATTAAGTGGATAAATAATTAATGTATTTAATAGTAGCGAGATCTTTCCCTCCAGAAATAGGCGGCATGCAAAAATTAATGTGGGGATTAGCAAAGTCGATATCTAAATATGATTTAACAAAAGTTATAACAGATTTTCAAGAAAACCATGAAGAATTTGATGATAATGTTTCATTTACAATTGAAAGAGTAAAAGGATTTAAATTACTTAAGAAGTATAGAAAATCTAACTTAATTAATAGTTTTTTAAAAACAAATAAAGTTAAATGCATTATTGCTGATCATTGGAAAAGTTTAGAATTGATTAAAACTGATAATAAAAAAATTTGCTTAATTCATTCAAAAGAAATTAATCATAAAAAAGGTTCTGGATTAAATAATAGAGTTTTAAATGTTTTAAACAATGTTGATTATGTCGTTTCAAATTCAAATTTTACAAAAAATTTAGCTACAGAAATTGGAGTAAATCCTGAAAAAATATTAGTAATTAATCCAGGAATAGAGCCAATAAAAGACATAGATAAAAAAAGCCAAACAGAAGCGGAAAAACTACTAAGAAAGAAAAAACCTAAAATAATTACAGTTGCAAGATTTGATAAGAGAAAAAATCATGAGAAAGTTATTATGGCTATTAAAAATTTAAAGCAAATATATCCAAATATTATATATATTTGCGTAGGTTACGGAGAAGAAGAAGAAAACATTAAAAAACTTATAAGTGAACTAAATTTAAATGAAAATGTATTGCTTATAAAAAATGCCTCTCAAAATTTAACAAATGCACTGATTTCAAAATCAAATATATTTGTTATGCCTTCTGTTATTCATAAAAAATCTGTTGAAGGATTTGGTATATCATTTATTGAAGCTGCAGAGTTAGGTGTCCCCTCTATTGGTGGTAAAGATGGTGGTGCGTCGGATGCTATTATTAACGACAAAACTGGTTTGATTGTTGATGGTAATAATCTTGATGAAATATATTCTTCAATAAATAAATTATTAGAAAGAAATAAATTTATGGAGTTTGGAAAAAATGCCAAAGAAAACTCAAAAAATTTTTATTGGGACAAAATAATAAAAAAATATCTTGAAATAATATAAATTTATTTAAAATAATTACTTAATCTCTCAAAAACTTTTTCTGCTGACAATTTTTTAAGATCATTAACTTGTATTGGTTTAAAATTTTCTCTTTCAATACTAACCTTTTCCGCAGTTGTATGGGATCCGAACAAAGTTAATCCTTTTGCGTTTAAATGAGCAGCCATATGAGCTGGACCTGTGTCGTTTGCTACAACTACAGAACTATCTTTAATAAGCGAAGATAATTGTGAAATATTAATAGCTTTATTATTATCTAAAATTGATATTGCATCCAATTCTTCAGAATCTTTTATTTCATTGGAACCTGGTGCTGTAATAATTTTATATTGATCATTATATTTTTCCTTAATTAATTTAATTAAATTACTATAGTAAGGCCATTTCTTTAAAGATAAATGCGGCGAGCAAAAAGGAAATAGAAGAATATATTTATCTAAATTATATTTATTTTTTAAATCAGTTATATCTGTGCAACTCCATGTAAAATCTGGAAATAAAGTATTTTTTGTTATTAATCCTGAAGTTTTCAATTGATGATCAAATCTTTTAAGAACAGGTTTTTTATCAAACTCTTCTTTTGAGTGATTTGATGGCAGAGTTGTTTGTGATGATGACCATAATTCTGGATTATTGTTAGAAAATAATATTTTTTTATAAAAACTTGTTCTTGAAGAATTTTGCAAATCAAAAAATTTTTTGAAGTTAAGTTTTTTTAATTTTTTCATTAAGAAATAGAGATAAACTAGATTAAACCTAGAAAGTCTTTTATCTAATATAACATCCTTCAAATACGGATTCTTTTTAAATAAATCTAGATAAGGTTTTGTTGTTAGTAAATAAATATCATCATTGGTGTGATTTTCATATATATCTTGAATAGCACCACATGATTGAGCTATATCTCCTAATGAACCGTGTTTAATAATTAATATGTTAGACATATTTTTAACAACTTATCACACTATAAAATTTTATGAATAAAATTCTAGTTGAGGTATCAGTTGGTGAACTTTTAGACAAAATTTCTATTCTAGAAATTAAAAAAGAAAAAATTAAAAATCAAGAAAAACTTAAATTTATCACTGATGAATATAATATTTTAAAAGCTGAATTGAATAAAAATATTAAACTTGATGAAAAATTAAGTGGTCTTTTTGGTTCACTAAAGGATATAAATTCTAAATTGTGGGTCATAGAAGATAAAAAAAGAATGTGTGAAAAAAATACTGATTTTGGAGAAAAATTTATTAAACTATCTAGAGATATTCATTTTTTAAATGATAAAAGAGCTAAAATTAAATTAGATATAAATAATCATACAGGTTCAAAAATAAAAGAAATTAAAGAATATACAGCTTATTGATAACCATATTTTTTCTCTAAAAATTTTATTGAATTGTGAATTATAAAAGTCATAAATAAATAAATACCGCCAGCAACAATAAATACTTCTATAGGTTTAAATGTTGTAGAAATTATATATTTTGCAACTCCTGTCAAATCCATCAATGTTACTGTGCTTGCTAGAGAAGTTCCTTTCATCATTAATATAATTTCATTTCCATAGGCTGGGAGAGATTGTCTGATTGCTATAGGAATTTGAATTTTATAAAAAATTATTTTATTAGATATTCCCAAACTTTTTCCTGCTTCAATAAATCCTGGTTTGATTGTTTGAAATGCCGATCTAAGTATTTCCGATGTATATGCACCAGTATTTAAAGCGAATGCTATAATTGCACACCAGTAGGGTTCTTTAAAAACAACCCATAAAAAAGTTGATCTAAAGTATTCTATTTGCCCTAGACCAAAATAGATAATAAATATTTGAACAAGTAATGGTGTGCCTCTAAATACATAAGAGTATCCGTAAGCAAATTTATTTATAATTTTATTTTTATTTAATCTTAAAATTGCAAATAATAACCCAATAAATAAACCAAAAAATAAAGATAGAGATAATAATTTTAACGTTACGACAGTAGCACCTAATAACTTTGGAAAACTGGTTATCATTAAATTTATATCCATTAAAAGCCCCTACTATATTTAATTTCCAATCTATTAATTAACTTCATGCTTAAAAATGTAAGTAATAAATATAAAACTGCTGCAAATGAATAAAAGAAAAGTGGATCTCTAGTTGACCCAGCAGCAATGTATGATTGTCTCATTATTTCAACTAAACCTGTAACTGATATTAAAGATGTATCTTTTAAAGTAATTTGCCAAACATTACTCAAATTAGGAATTGCTAATCTTAACATTTGAGGCATGATTACTCTAAAAAAATAAACAAATCTCTTAAGTCCTAAAACTTGTGAAGCTTCAAATTGTCCTTTGTCTATAGATTGAATAGCTCCTCTAAAGACTTCTGTTGAATATGCGCCAGATATGATACCGATAGCAAATGACCCAGTTATAAATGCATTAATTTCAATATATTCGTTATATCCAAATATTGATGCCACAAACATAACAGCGCCGCTACCTCCAAAAAAAAATAAGTAAATTACTAATAATTCTGGAACTCCTCTAATTACTGTAGTGTAAGAATTTGCAATAAGATTAAAAAATTTATTTTTAGATAGTTTAAGAGGAGTAAATATTAATGCGAATAAAAAACCTATAAGCATAGCTGTTATCGAAACAGCAATCGTCATTAAAGTAGCAATAAATAATTCATCGCCCCAACCAGTTTTTCCAAATGCTAGAAGTTCCATAAAGACTGGCGACTATATATTATAGTCGCCAAATCTAAAATTAATTACATGGAAGCGTCGAAACCAAACCACTTAGTAGCAATTCGGCTAATCACTCCATCTTTTCTTGCTTGATTAATAGCTTTATTAAATGCGTTTAAAAGCTCAGTATCATCTTGTCTAATACCAACTCCTACACCATTACCAAATGCACCACCTGAAAAAGTTGGTCCAGTTAAAACAACTGGTTTACCAGATTTTTCTGCATAATCACTGAATGCTACTGCAGCAGCTAATGCAGCATCACATCTACCAGATGCTAAATCTAGGTTAACCTCGTCTTGTGTTTTATAAGTTCTTACATTTACTTTTCCAACGTCACCTGAATCTAAAAAGTTTTGGTGAATTGTTGCTGTTTGAACACAAACCGTTTTCCCAGCTAAGGCTGCAGTAAGAGTTTTTAATGCTTTTTTTGCAGCAGCATTAGGATTAGTTAAATTTATTCCAGCAGGTGTGTCCATACCTTCAAGACTAGAACCTTTCATAACAGCTAATGAGGCAACTTCGTCAGCATAACCTTGAGAAAAACTAATTGCCTTTTGTCTTTCTGCGGTAATTGACATTCCTGCCATTATTGCATCAAACTTTCTCATTATAAGTGCTGGGATCATTCCATCCCAATCTTGTTCAACGATTACACATTGTTTACCCATATATCTACAAAGTGCCCAAGCTAGTTCAACTTCAAAACCAATAAGTTTACCTGAAGCATCTTTAGAATTCCAAGGTGGGTAAGCGCCTTCCGTTCCTATTTTTATTTTATCAGCATTAGCAGATATTGTTAAAAACAAAGTGATCAATAACCCTAAGCTAAATTTTTTAATTATATTCATTTTCCCTCCAATAATATAAAAGTGAGTATTCCATAAAATTTAAGATTTAAAAAGAATAATTAACTGTTTATTGACGTGGCAAAATTCCAAGAACAGTCAAAACTTGGTATATAAACTCTATCTAATGCGGTGTTTCCAAAATTTTTATCAAACAACTTCAACCATTTGCTAACTTGTTTTGGTTTTTTATCTTGGCTCCCTACTTGAGCAGTTATAGTGCCACTTGGTTTTAATATCCTTTTAAGCGAGTTTATATTTTTAGCAGCAAGATCAATACAATATTGATCATCATTAAGATCAACAAATATCTTATCATATTTATTATCTTCTACTTTTTTAATGCTCTCAAATGCATCGCCCCAAATACATTTTACTGAATTTTTACTTGTTGCTTTTTTACCCACTCTAGATAAATGCTTGTCACAAACTTCAACAACTTCTGGATCTAATTCATACCAGTCGATAAAATTAAAGTTTCTACTTATACATTCTCTTGCTACACCACCATCGCCACCACCAATAATAGCTGCATTTTCTTTACTTTGATTTAATTTTAAACCTGAATTAACAAAAGTCGAGCTATACAAATGTTCATCTTTTTCAGCAACTTGTAATTCACTATCAATAAATAATGATTTACCAAATTGCTCAAGATCCAATATTTCAATATGTTGACCTACTTTTGATGTAAAGTCTTCTAAAACATTCTTCACCATGTAGTATTTTTTTAAACCTGGTGAACTATAAATATCGTCATAAAGATTGATTGTGTCTCTATTAAATTCTTTTTTTACTATTCTTTTGTGATTAATTTCTTTTTTTATAATATCTAGAGAAACATTTGGATTAACTTTCCCACAAGTAAAAAAATCAAAACTAATAATTCCTTTTTCGGGAAATGTATGAAAGCTAATATGACTTTCGGCTAATAAAGCTACTAAAGTGAAACCTTGTGGTTCAAACTTGTATTTAGATATTTCCAATACTGTAACCTTTGCTTTTTTTGCAATTTTATAGACAAGTTTTTCAAAAAATTTTGGTTCATATTCCTTGGTGGTACCAAGGATATCTAGTGTGATATGTTCGCCTACCTTAGCCATAGCTCCCCAATTTTAAATTATAAAAAAATTATGCTTTTTTATAATGTTTTATTTTATCCAAAATTTTATTCATTTCTGCCCATGAAAGAATCTTGGGTTTACCAATTTTTAAAGCAATTATGTATTGATGGCAAATATTTTCTACTTCTTCAGCAAGTTCAAATGCTTGTTTTAAATTTGTACCAAATGCAACCTGTCCGTGGTTTGACATCAGGCATGCTTTTCTTTTTTCTAGCGCTTTAAGAATATTAGTTGAAAGATCATCAGTGCCAAATGTTGCATATTCTGCGCATTTAATATCATCACCTCCAGCTAAAGCTACCATATAATGAAACGCTGGTATTGGATTACCATGAGCTGAAACAGCAGTTGCATGTGGTGAATGTGCATGAACTATTGCTTTAGCTTCTATTTTTTTTAAATAAATATCTTGATGAAAGCGCCATTCAGAAGATGGATTGAGTCCGGTATTAAACAATTTAAGGTTGTCATATTTTTCTTTTAAAGCTAAAAAAACTATGTCTTCAGGAATCAAACTTTCATATCTTTTTCCTGAAGGTGTTAAAAGAAAACCATCTACTCCATTGTTATTAGCTCTAACAGAAACATTTCCTGATCTTAAAGGAGATAAATTGGTGCTATTTAATTTTTGTGCATATTCAATCACTTGTTTCTTTAATTCAATCATTTAAATAATTTCCTTAATCCATCTGAAGAAGCTTCACAAATACCTTTTTCAGTTATTAGAGCCGTAACATATTTGGATGGAGTAACATCAAAAGCTAAATTCATTGCTTTGCTTTTTTTAGGATAAACTCGAATTTTTTTAACATTTCCACTTTCGTCTAAACCCTCTACATGAGAAAGTTCTTCTGAATTTCTTTCTTCAATAGGAATATCTTTATAATCTTTAAGATCCCAATCTATTGTTGAGCTTGGTAATGCTACATAAAAGGGTACATCATTATCTTTAGCTGATAATGCTTTAAGATAAGTTCCAATCTTATTACAAACATCTCCTGTAGCTAGAGTTCTATCAGTTCCAACAATACACATATCTACCTCTCCTCTTTGCATTAATATTCCACCTGTATTATCTGCAATTATAGTATTTGGTATTTCTTCTTCATTTAATTCATACGAAGTTAAATTAGCTCCTTGATTTCTTGGTCTTGTTTCGTCTACCCAAACATGAACTGGTATTCCTTTTTTGTGAGCATGATAGATTGGAGAGGTCGCTGTTCCCCAATTAATTGTTGCAAGCCAACCAGCATTACAATGAGTTAAAATATTTACTGTATCCTTTTTTTTATTATAAATTTGTTCAATAATTTTAAGGCCATTTAATCCAATATTTTCACAAAATTTAATATCTTCCTCGCAAATTTCTTTTGCTTCGTTTAATGCTATTTCTAAAATTTTATCACTATTAACACCTGATAATTTATTCATCATCCTATCAACTGCCCATTTTAAATTTATAGCTGTTGGTCTTGAATTAATTAAATTTTCTGCAGATTTTTGTAAAAAAGAATGATCATTATTTTCAATAATCCCTAAAACTAATCCATAAGCAGCTGTAGCACCAATTAAAGGAGCCCCTCTTACTTCCATAATTTTTATAGCATTAATTGCGTCTTTTACCGTTTTAAGATCTTTAATAATAAATTGATGTGGAAGTTTTGTTTGATCAATAATTTTAACAACATTATTTTCAAACCAGATTGTACGATATTCTTTGCCTTCAATTTTCATTTGTTTAGAACTCTTCCAGCAATTGTTTTTAATTTATTTTTTGTTTTTTGAGTTCTTTTTTCTGGAGCGGTAATTATTGCAACATCCAAACAATTGTTTGTTGGATCCTTTGGATCAATGTGTTTTTCAAAATTATCTATAAGATTTTTAATCATATTTTTTGCTTTTGCTGCGTTACCTAAAAGTACTTTTATAACTTGTTGTACGTCAACATTTGCATGATCAGGATGCCAACAATCATAATCAGTTACCATTGAAACTGATGCATATCTTATTTCAGCTTCCCTTGCTAATTTAGCTTCTGGCATATTAGTCATACCAATAACATCCGCTTTCCAAGATCTATATAAATTTGACTCGGCTAATGTTGAAAATTGCGGTCCTTCCATAACAATATAAGTTCCACCTTTTTGGTAAGGAATATTCTCCTTTTTAATTGCATCTTCACATGCATTCATTAAACCATTTGATGTAGGATGAGCCATTGATACATGGGCAACAATTTCATCATCGAAAAATGTTTTACTTCTTGCAAAAGTTCTATCTATAAATTGATCTACAATAACAAATTTTCCTGGATTTAATTCTTCTTTTAAAGAACCTACTGCAGAAACTGAAACTATATCAGTAACACCGAGTTGTTTTAGAGCATCAATATTAGCTTTAAAATTTATTTTTGATGGAGAAATAAAATGTCCCCTGCCATGTCTTGGAAGAAAAAAAACATCTTTTTCCTTAAATTTTGTCTTTAAAATTTGATCAGATGGTTTTCCCCATGGTGTATTAATATCTAAAAGTTCTCTATCTTTAAATTCTTCCACATCGTATAAACCACTTCCACCAATAATTGCTAATTTATTTGTCATATTATTTAAAATGATCTATTTATTTATAACTTAAAATTTTATGGATTTAAAAGAATATATTAGGTCAATACCTGACTATCCTAAAAAGGGAATTTTATTTAGAGATATAACAACACTAATAAAAAATGAAAAAGCATTTTCAAATACAATTGATCAGATAATTGAAAAGTCAAAAAATTTTAAAATAGATAAAATAGCTGCCATAGAATCAAGAGGATTTGTATTTGCATCAGCAGTTTCTTATTTATTAAAAAAACCCTTTATACTACTTAGAAAAAAAAACAAACTACCAGCAGACACATACTCAGTAGATTTTCAATTAGAATATGGAAAAGCAACCATAGAAATGCATAAAGACTCTATTGAAAAAGATGATTCTGTTTTAGTTATTGATGATTTGATTGCAACAGGAGGTACAGCTGAGGCTGCGGCAAAACTAATTGGAATGGCTGGAGCTAAAGTATCTGGATTTATATTCGTAATTAATCTTTTTGATTTAGGCGGTGCAGATAAATTAATTAAGAATGGTTACAAAATAGTAAATCTAATTGAATTTCCTGGACACTAATCATCAATATTTACTCTATATTTTGATTTTTTTAAAAAAATAGAATTTATCAATCCTAAAAATCTATAAGTATAAATAATTCTTTGTTTCTTGTTAAAAGTAATAGAATAAAAAATAATTCTTAATACTGATCTCAAAAGTCTAGATAGAGATTTAATTAAAGAATATAAATAACCGAAATTTTTTTTGTTATAATAAAAAAAAGACCACATATAATGCCAATTTCTTAATTTATGTGAATGAATTTCAAAATTTTCATCAACATTGAAAGAGCTTTTCCAGCCCATATGATCAATTTTTAAATCTGGACACATATATACCTTTTCATTTCTTTTTTTTATAGACATACATAAATCAGTTTCCTCGAAAAATAAGAAAAAATTTTCATCAAAAAAAATTTTGTTACTGAATTTTTTCATATTAAACAAAATAGTGTGACCCACTATCCAATCTACTTCATATAAATTTGATTCTTTATCAAAATGAGCACTCTTTAAATCTTTTTTACTAAAGAATCCAGCTGGTTTAAAATCTGTTTTATTATTATAAGTAGCGCCAATTAAAGTGAAATCAATATTCCCTGATAAATATTTATTTATATTTGAAAAAAAATTATCTTTGCAAACAGTATCTGGATTTAAAATTAAAGCATAATTTGTTTGTACTTTATTTAATCCAAAGTTATTGCCTCCACCATAACCTAAATTTGATCCTGAACAAATCACTTCTATATTGGAAAATTTGCTTTGTATTTCTTTTAAATATTTAAAGCGACTAGAATTTTCAACTATTAATATTTTAACTTTTGGATTGATTGATTTTAAACATTTTTTAAGTATCTCTAAATTAGTTTTATAAGTAAGGATTACTGCTGTTAATTGATGTAAATAACTATCCATAATTTAGACTTATTTAATTATATACTTCTTTTTTTATTAATGTAAAAAAATTAAATGAAAAAAATTATTGTTACTGGTGGATTAGGTTTTATTGGTAGTAATTTAATTAAAATATTATTAAAAAAAAACTATTATGTAGTAAATCTAGACAAAATCTCCTACGCATCGAATTTTTATAATACTAAAGAATTTCAAAATAGTAAAAAATATAAATTTATTAAATGTGATATAAATGATCAAAAAAAAATTTTTTCAACTTTAAAAAAATACAAACCAAGTTGTATATTTAATTTGGCTGCAGAAACTCATGTTGATAGATCTATTGATGGCCCAGGACCATTTATTAAAAATAATATTAATGGAACTTTTTCAGTACTCGAAGCAGTTAGAAAATACTCAAAAATAAATAAGTCGTTAAAACTAATTCATATATCAACTGATGAAGTCTATGGTGACGTTTTGAAAGGTAGAAGCAAAGAAGATCATTCTTATAAACCAAGTTCTCCTTATGCTGCATCAAAGGCATCGTCCGATCATCTTGTATTATCGTACGTAAGAACTTATGGTTTAAATGCTATAATAACTAACTGTTCAAATAACTACGGGCCAAGACAACACCCTGAAAAGCTAATCCCAAAACTTATTTATAATATTTTACATAACAGTTTTCTGCCAATATATGGAAAGGGTAAAAATTCTAGAGAGTGGATATATGTTGATGACCATTGTGAAGCTTTAATTAAAATTTTTATTAAAGGAAAAGTTGGGGAATTCTATAATATTGGATCTAATAAGAATTTAAACAATATTGAAGTTACTAAATCTTTATTATCAATTGCTAAAAATATTTTTAAAATTAATACTAAAGCTAAAATTAAATTTGTAAAAGATAGACCTGGCCACGATTTAAGATATGCGATAAATAGTTCAAAAATTAAAAACAAGTTAAAATGGAAACCTAAAACTAATTTTAAGCAAGGATTATATAAAACATTTTTATGGTATATGAATAATCAAAAATATTATAAAGGTATTTCAAAAAAGAATATTGTAAAAAGACTGGGAGTTAAAAAATGATTAAAAAAGGAATTGTTTTAGCTGGTGGAATGGGAACAAGAATGAGTCCATTAACAAAAGCTGTTAATAAACAATTATTACCGATATACGATAAACCGTTAATTTATTATCCACTTTCTCTTTTAATGTTAGCTAAAATTAAAGATATACTAATTATTGTTAACAAAGGTCAATTAAGCCAGTTCAAAAAAATTTTACCTAATGGAAACAACTTAGGAATTAAAATCACATATAAAGAACAAGATAGACCAAAAGGTCTTCCTGACGCTTTTATCATTGGAGAAAAATTTATAGAAAAAGACAATGTCGCTCTAATTTTAGGTGATAATTTTTTTTACGGACAAAATTTACGTAGCATGCTTTTAAAATGCTCAAAATTAAAAAAAGGTGCAAAAATATTAATTCATCCTGTTTCTAACCCTGAATTATATGGTGTTGCTAAATTAAATAATAAAAATAGAATTATTCTTTTAAAAGAAAAACCTAAAAAATTTATCTCTAAATTTGCTGTAACTGGATTTTATTTTTTTGATAATAAAGTTATTAGTTATGCAAAAAAATTGAAACCCTCGAAAAGAAATGAATTAGAAATAATTGATTTATTAAAGAAATATAAAAATTCTAAAAATCTTTATGCAGATTATGTTGGTAGAGGTGGTGCTTGGCTTGATACAGGTTCAATTGATGATTTTTACAAAGCCAGCTCTTTTGTATCTGCTATAGAAAGCAGACAAGGATTAAAAATCGCCTGCCTAGAAGAAATTGCACTAAATAATAAATGGATAAATAAAAAAGAAATTTTAAATTCAATAAAATTTTATGGAAAGTGTGAATATTCAAATTATTTAAATAAATTAATAAAATAATGAAAAAAATTAAAACTCCTTTTAAAGGATTGCTTATATATCAAAACAAAAGATTTGATGATAAGAGAGGATTTTTAAGAGAAGTATTTCATAAATATATAATTAAAAAAAACTTAATATTCTCTGTAACTTCAAGTTCAAAAAAAAATGTTCTTAGAGGTTTACATCTTCAAACAAAAAAATCACAAGACAAATATATAACAGTTTTAAAAGGTAAAATATTGGATGTAGTTGTTGATTTAAGAAAAAAATCAAAAACATTTGGTAAACATTTTAAAATTATACTGGATGAAAACAACAGTAAATTTTTATTTATACCAAAAGGATTTGCTCATGGATTTTTAGGACTAGGTAAAGAAAATATTGTATTATATAGCTGTACAAATTATAGACATGCTAAGAGTGAAAAATCTATTCTATGGAATGATAAAGATCTAAAAATAAACTGGGGAATAAAAAATCCTATAATTTCAAAAAAAGATAGATCTGCACAAAAATTTAAAGATATTAAATTTTAAAACTTAAATGAAAAATAATAAAATAATTTTTACCGGAGGAAGTGGTAGATTCGGTAGTGTTTTAAAAAAAAATAAAACTAAATATAAAGTTTTTTTTCCAACAAAAAAAAAATTAGACATAACAAATTATAAAAAATCTTTTAACTATATAAAAAAAATTAAACCAAAATTTCTTATTCATGCTGCTGCATTATCAAGACCAATGAGTATTCATGATAAAGATATTAATAAAAGCATTGATATAAATATAGTTGGAACATGCAATATTGTTAAAATATGCTCAAAACTAAAAATTAAATTAATTTTTTTTTCCACAAATTATGTTTATCCATCTAAATCAGGAATTTATAATGAAAACAATAGCGTCCTTCCAAGAAATACTTACGCATGGTCAAAATTAGGTGCTGAGTCAGCAGTTCAAATGTATAAAAATTCCTTAATTCTAAGAATATGCATGACCGAAAAACCTTTTATTCACAAAAAAGCTTTTGCAAATATGAAAACTAATTTTATGTTTCAAGAAAACTTAGCAAAAAATCTTTATAAATTGATAAATCTAAAAGGAATAATAAATGTTGGTGGTAAAATACAATCTGTATATAATTTTGCTAAAAAACATAATCCTCAAGTTAAAAAAATTTTTGCTAGTAAATCTCAACAAAAATATTTTCCATTAAATTCAACAATGAATATTTCTAAATTCAAGAAAATAATAAAAAAATAAATTTTCAGTATCATTGGAGCACCAGTGGAGCAATAATTTGGAATCCGTCTAGAATGGTAGCGGGAAGTGGGATCGAACCACTGACCTCGGGCTTATGAGTCCCGCGCTCTAACCAACTGAGCTACCCCGCCATACAATTCGTATTGATATATAATACTTTTTATTTTTTAAGCAATCAAGAATTGTCTAATTTCCCTTATTAAAGGTAATCCAAATTACTAATACTGTTTATTTTTAAATATAGCTTGAGAAATCGAAACAACAAAAGAAGTTATTCCATAAGCCATTAGTATCAAAATTATAATAAATAAAAATAAAGCAAATCTGTTAATCTCTTTTTCGGTTGGTTTTTTATTAACTTCTTCTATAATTTTTTTGTTTTCTTCCTTTAAAATTTTATTTTTGAAAATTTCTTTTTCAAATTTTATTTTTTCATTTTCTTTAAGAAGTTCAACAATTAATTGTTTACTGGCTTTATTTTCTTCTAGATTTTTTGAACTAAATAGTTTTAGTTTTTCGTTTTGGGCTTTTAGTTTAGCATTATCTTCTTGAATTTTTTTATTTAATTGTTTAAGTGCATTATTTAATTGTTTAAGTTCCTCAAGTTCTAATAAATCTTTTTCAGAAATGGTATTTGCTATTTTTAAATCTTTCTTCAGTTTTGTATCAGGTACTGGAAGTTCTGACAATTTTTTCCCAAAAGACTTTGTTAGAGAAACAGCTGCAATTTGATTAATTAAACCGTCTTCATTGCCATACATTAAATCTAGATCAAAGTTCATATTTTTAGTCTCTTTTGTAAAAGAAAAACCAGCAAAATACCCAGTTGTTGAAGAAGATGCGGGAGATACATTTTTATTTTCTCCATCAGCTGTAATTTTTATAGAATTATTAAGATTATTGTTAAGATTAGCCCCAACATAAGGTTGGATAATAAAACCTTTGCCAAGTTCTTCGGTATATCTTACTTCAAATCCTGCACCCAGCACTTGTTCTATTGCTTCGTCGACTGACAAATCACCTTCACTAAATTTTGCAAGATACTGAGGAAATCTTTGCAATCCTAAAGTTGACTGAACACTTAAATTTAATGAACCATCTTCACTTGTTTTTATTTCTTTTCCAAGTTTTGTATTAAACCCAGCAAATTCAGATAATAAATTTGTGCTTATTTTTGCTTTTGTATCTGTATCAAAATCAGTAACAGTTAGATCGTTCAAACCAATCATAGGTGTAAAGGATGCTTTAAATCCATTATTTTCATAAACACTTTTTAAGCCTAGTGCAAAATTATCTCCTCCTAGGAACTCACCATTGTCAAAGTCTCCATCTTGTCTTGTATAACCGAGGAAAATATTACTTCTTAAAGATCCCCAACTCATTGGGCTTAACTGACCCACAACACCTGACATTTCTCCCTTATAAGTCCCATCTCTTTTCTGCGTGCTATGAAATATTTTAAACATTTTATCTTCAGGAAAATGCCAATTAATATAGTTTGCAGCATCAAATAAACCTCTAAGCTTAGTTAAAACATTTTCGCTTCTGTATTTCGGATTGTTTTGAGCTATTTCAAGATCTTCACCAAGAATTGTTAGAGTACCGTCATCAGCTGTTCCATCACTATCTAAATCTTCTTCTGTTAAAGTATAAGTATCATTGCCTGTAAGATTGTTAGTAATTGTTAAATCACCATCATAGTTATAGACTGTAATAGTAATATCTTTTTTTATGCTGGGATCTAAGACTATAGTGGATTCTGTTTTTCCCAAGTCAATACCACCAGTAAACTCAGCTTCTTCTTTTACTTTAATTGTAGTTCCCGAAGTTATTGTTCCACTTGCAGAAGGAATAATTATAATTGCTCTACCAAAATCGCCTGATCCAGCTGATATAGTTCCACTATTTTCAATTGTTGCATTACTGTGAGCATTATTTGCGTCATTGTCTCCAATAGTAATGGCATGGTTGTTTGCGCCAAAAGCAGAAATTGTCCCTGAATTTATTATTTTTGTACCAGAACCATATTCTCCAACTTGAATTGTGGTGTAATCATAAGCATTTGGAGCTTGTCCATCAGTCCTTCCATGATGCGCATAATTATCTTGTTTTATTGTTCCAGAATTAGTTATAGTCAAATTAGTTGTACCACCTAAATAAAATATTCTTCTACTGCTCTGCATTGTTCCAGAATTATTAAAATTAATTTCATCAGTTGAGTCAAAGGCTTGAACTACTCCCCAATATGCATTTTTGCTACCAAAAGTTTCTGTACCTTGTCTTATTGTACCTGTATTTGTAAAATTAATGATGGCTCCATTGTCTAAATCTGACATTCCAATAAGGTCCCAATTTCTTGCTGTATTTTCTATCGTTCCATGATTAACAATTGTTATAGTGTCTCCTGAGCTACCTGCTCCATCTAAATCTAATACATCATAATCATTTACACGTTCGCCAGCTGCAATTTTTCCACCAACATTATTTGTAACTGTAATATCACCAGTAGCACTTCTTAAATCTATTGTTCTATTATGTCCGGCCCAGACTGTTCCATTATTAGTAAGAGTAAAATTGACTGAACTTGATGCATCTATTGAGTCATCACAACCTGATCCACAAGCTCTAAGTTCAGTCGGGTAGCTCTCTTGTTGATGAGCAATTATATTTCCATTGTTAATTACGGTTACATTAGAGTGGCCTACAGCATCAATTACTTTGTTACCATCGTAATAATATGTGTCACCAGAATCTACAGTAAAGGTTTCATCATCACTTAGTAATTGTCGCGATGTAAAAGTTTCAGCCCAAGCAAAAGTGCTATAAAAAAATAAACAAAAAACTATAACTAAAAACCTTTTCATAGTTCTAAATATGACATTGTAAAAGAAATTTAGCAATTATAGGAGCATTAATTTTTCAAATATTTTATTAGTTTTTTAGCGATTTTTAGATGACCTTCTTTGTTTGGATGATCGTCAATAATA
>CACANS010000005.1 GCA_902533945.1 uncultured Pelagibacteraceae bacterium
CTAATTGATAATGGATTAAACTATCAAAAAATAGTAAATAAAATAAAAATTGAGGCTTTGTGGAACAATTTAATTTTTCAAAAATATGCAAATCAAGTAGAAATTAATAAAGAAAAAATTAAGTCAGATTTAAAAAAGAAAGAAACAAAAAAAATATACAAAAAATATTCAATTTCGGAAATAATGTTTAATCCAAAAAATAACTCTGCTTTTGATGACCATTATAAAAAAATTAAAGACAGTATAACTGAAAATGGTTTTGCAAATACTGCATCAAAATTTAGTATATCTGAAACTTCAAAATTTGGGGGAAAGATCGGATTCATAAGAGAAGATAGATTGGATAAAAATATTCTTAAAGAATTAAATAAAATAAATAAAGGAGAAACAACTAAAGTAATAAAAAAAGGATCTGGGTATCTTATTTTAAAGTTAGAAGATATAAAGGAAGAAAAAATAGCATTCAATTTTGAAAAAGAATTAAAAAAAAAATTAGATATCGAAAAAAATAAAAAATTTAATCAATTTTCTATGATTTATTTTAATAAAGTTAAATCTAACATTTTAATAAAATGAAAACTAAACCAATAATAGTAGTTTGCGGAGAGCCATTTAGTATTTTTTCTGAGTTATTTGTTAAACTTTACAAAAAGAAATTTTTTTACAAATTTAAAAAACCAATAATTTTGATTGGTTCTGAAAAATTAATTTATGAACAAGCAAAAAAGTTTAAAATTAATTTAAATCTTAATTCAATACACAAACAAGAATTTAGTTTAAAAAAAAAATTAAAAAAAATTAATATTATAAATGTTAATTTTAAATTTAAAAATAAATTTGGGAAAATTTCTAATAAATCAAAAAAATATATTGAAAACTGTTTTGATATAGCTCTAAATATAATGAAGAAAGGTTATGGTTCTGCTTTAATAAATGGGCCTATATCTAAAAAGGTTTTTTTAAATAAAAAATACCCTGGTGTTACAGAATATATTTCAAATAAAACTAAAACAGGTGGCAAAGAAGTTATGTTAATTTACAATGAAAATTTATCAGTGAGTCCTGCCACTACACATATTTCATTAAATAAAGTTTCAAAAAATTTAAATTCAAAAAAAATAATTAATCAAATTAAAACTATTAATAATTTTTATAAAAAATATCTGAAATTTAAACCGAAAATTGCAATTTGTGGTATTAATCCTCACTGCGAAACTAATGCAAAAATAAGTGAAGAAGAAAAAATTATTACACCTGTTATTAAAAAACTAAAATATATTAGTATTGATATAAAAGGACCTTTTCCTGCAGACACTATATTTACTCAAAATAATAGGAAAAAATTTAATGTGATAATTGGAATGTACCATGATCAAGTATTATCTCCAATTAAAGCATTATACAATTTTGATGCTATAAACATAACATTAGGGCTTCCATTTTTACGACTTAGTCCAGATCATGGACCAAATTATAAAATGATTGGACAAAATAAATCCGACGCAACAAGTTTGGAGAAAACTTTCCAATTCGCTTCCAAATTCAATGCAATTTAAAGCTAAGAAAAGTTTAGGCCAAAACTTTTTAATAGATAAAAATATTGCAAAAAAAATTGTTCAGTATGGGAAAATCAGTCCGGACGATACTGTATTAGAAATAGGCCCAGGAACAGGGAGTCTTACCAGTGAAATAATAAAGCAAAAACCCAAAAATATAATATTAATTGAAAAGGATAATAGGCTTTCAGAAGAATTAATAATTAAATATGGAAATAGCATTAAAATACTAAATAATGATATTTTACAAATAGAAGAAAATAATTTTTCAAAAGAACAAATATTAGTATTTGGAAATCTGCCATATAATATTTCAACAAAAATTCTAACAAAATGGATTTGTAATATTAAAAATAAATTTTGGTTTAAAAAATTATTACTTATGTTTCAAAAGGAAGTTGCCGAAAGAATAGTTGCAAAATCAAAAACAAAAGATTACGGAAGATTATCGATAATTTCACAATGGAAAATGAATGTAAAAAAAATTATGGATATAAATCCTTTTTCTTTTTATCCTAAACCAAAAGTACAAAGCACCCTTTTAGAATTTACACCTAAAAGTAATTTTTTTGATATTAGCGATGTAAAAAATTTAGAAATATTAACTAAAACATTATTTAATAAAAGAAGAAAAATGATTAAAAACTCTATTTTTAATATTGTTAACAAAGATGATTTTGCAAATATTAAATTAAATATCGATCTGAATTGTAGACCCCAAGATTTAAAACCAGAGCAATATTACATATTAACTAAAGAAATTGAAAAGTTAATTAAGTAATTTTTTAATGTGTTTTTCTATTTTATTTTTTTGATAATCTATAGGCTTACCATTTATCTTCGTTTGAATTATTTCAAATATTTCATTAAAACAATTATTTAAATTATCATTTATAACCACAAAATCGTACTCTGACCAATGAATTAAATCTTTTTCAAATTCTTTCATTCTTTGACTAACTATAAGTTTATCTTTCATATCTCTATTTGAAAGTCTATCCAGTAACTCTTTTTTACTAGGAGGTAAAACAAATATCGTTAGCAATTCAAAATCCATTTTGCTTTTTTTTATCTGTTGAGTTCCTTGCCAATCAATATCAAAAATAACATTTATGCCTACTTTTAATTTTTCAATCACTGCTAATTTTGGGCTTCCATAATAATTATTAAAAACTTTTGCATATTCTAAAAATTCATTATTTTTTATTGATTTTTCAAAATCATTTTTTTCTACAAAAAAATAATCTTTACCGTTTTTTTCTTGCTGTCGAGGTTTTCTTGTAGTGTGTGATATTGAAACAGAAAAGTTATTTCTTTTAGATAATAATTTTACTAAAGTTGTTTTTCCTGCTCCTGATGGAGAAGACAGAACTATCATTAACCCAAATTTGGTTGATGACATTTTAATTTTTTAGTTGCTTTTACTCTCTATAAATTTAATTGCGTCACCAACAGTTAAAATTTTTTCAGCTTCGCTATCTGAAATTTCTGAACCAAATTCTTCTTCGAAAGCCATTACTAATTCTACTGTATCTAAGCTATCCGCGCCTAAATCGTCAATAAAACTTGCTTCCTCGGTAACTTTTGCCTCATCTATTCCTAAATGGTCTGCAACTATTTTTTTGACTTTGCTTGTTATATCATCAGACATATAAATCCTTTTGTTATTTCGTTAATAAATAATTAATGAACTTTGTCAAGACATATACATGCCTCCGTTAACATGTATAGTCTCTCCAGTTATGTAAGATGCGGCATCAGATGACAAAAAAGCAACTGTATTAGCGACATCTTCGCCGGAGCCTAATCTGGACATTGGTATTTTGGAAGTTAGAACAGCCTTGATGTTTTCTAATATATTGTCAGTCATTGCTGTTTGAATAAATCCAGGAGATACACAATTTATAGTTATATTTTTTTTTGCGTACTCAATAGCCAAAGATTTTGACATACCAACTATACCTGCTTTTGATGCTGCGTAGTTCGATTGACCTAAATTTCCAGTATGACCTACTATTGATGTTATATTTACAATTCGACCATATTTATTTTTTAACATTTTTTTTATTGCATATTTGGTTAAAAAGAAAGTTGATCCTAAATTAACATCAATCACTTTTTTCCATTGATCATCTGACATCCTCAAAGAAAGATTGTCTAAATTAATTCCTGCATTATTTATTAAAATATCTAATCCAACTAATTGGGAAAAAACATTTTCTATAAACTCTTCTATCTTTGAATGTTCAGAAATATCAAATTTTAATATATTTATATTTGGAAATTGTTTTTTTAACAAATCTAATTTTTCATTCTTTGTACCTGTAGCTAATATTTGTGCTCCTAATGAATTAAATTTATCAATTAATGCTTTTCCTATTCCACCTGTAGCTCCAGTGATCAAAACTTTTTTATCTTTTAAGTTAATCATTTATATTTAAATTTTTAATATCATTAATTTCATTTATATTTGTAATACTCAAATTTCTATCAGTTCTTTTTATTAAACCAGATAATACTTTTCCAGGGCCAATTTCAATAAATTTTCTCACACCTTTATTTATCATATAAATAATGCTTTCTCTCCATCTAACTGGGCTTTCTATTTGCATTATTAGCAGTTTTTTAATTTCTAATGGATCTAATGTTTCTGTACTTGTAACATTTGAAACTACAGGATTATTGGGCTTTTTAAATTCAGTATTTGTAATTTCTGTTTTCATAATTTCTGTTGCTGAATTCATTAGTTCACAGTGAAAAGGAGCACTAACAGGAAGTTTAATATTTTTTATTGAATTTTTTTTTAAATCTAAAATAAGTAAATCTAAATCTTTATTTTTTCCACTTAGAACAATTTGTCCATTTGAATTATCATTTGCTATAAAACACTTATAATTTGATTTATTTTCCTCTAAAATATTTTTTAGTTTTTCTATTTCTAGTCCTAATACTGCCAACATTCCTCCTTCGCCTTTAGGAACAGCTGACTGCATTGACTTTCCTCTTATCTTTAATAATTTAATTGTTTGTTCAAAATTTAAAGATTCACTTGCTGTTAAAGCAGAGTACTCTCCTAAAGAATGACCAGCAAAAAAACTTGCTTTTGATAAGTCAATTTTTGTCTCTTTTTTTATTACTTGATATATAGAATAGCTGATCAAAAAAATTGAAGGTTGTGTATTTTCTGTTTCATCTAATTTATCTTTAGGACCTTCCAATATAAGTTTGCTCAACGAAAAATCTAATACATCATCTGCTTGTTGAAATAATTCCCTTACATTGCTAAATTCACTATGCAATTCTTTTCCCATCCCTACAAATTGAGACCCTTGTCCAGGAAAAACTACTGAAAACATTAGATTATTTATTTATTTTTGTTAATTTAAGTATTGTATTTATTTAGTTATAATAGTATATCCTCACGATTTATCAAATAATTAAATGAACTTATACGAACATACAATCATTGCTAGACAAGATACATCACCAACTCAAATAAAAGAATTAATTGAAAAATATTCTGAAATTATTAAACAAAATAAAGGTAAAATAGTCAAAACAGAAAACTGGGGACTTTTAAATTTATCTTATTTAATAAAGAAAAATAAAAAAGGAAACTATCTACATTTTAAAATTGAAGGTAGTTCAAAGGTAGTAAATGAATTAGAAAAAAATGAAAAAATAGATCTTAATTTAATAAGATATTTAACCATAAGGGTAAAAAAATTTGATCTAGACACTGAGTATTTTAGTAATACAGAAAACCAAAAAGATAACAAAGATAAAAAGACTAACAATGAATAGAAAAAAATTTAAATCTTCTAAAAAAAAGGGAAAACAAAGTAGCTTTGCTAAACTAAGTATATTTCAACAATCAAAATATAAGTTTAAAAAAAAGTGTCCTTTGTCTGGAAAAGGTGCGCCTGTAGTTGATTATAAAAATATTAAACTATTAAAAAGATACGTTTCTGAAAATGGAAAAATATTAGCTTCAAGAATTACATCAGTTAGCTTAAAAAAACAACGTCAGTTATCAATCTCAATTAAAAGAGCTAGAAACTTGGCACTAATATAAAATTATATGAAAGTTATTTTATTAGAAAATATTAGAAAAATTGGAACTATTGGTCAAATAGTTGATGTTAAAAGAGGTTTTGCAAGAAATTATTTATTTTCTAAAAAAAAAGCATTATTTGCATCTAAAGAAAACATAAATCAAGTCGAAAAAATTAAAAAAGACCTAGATAAAAAAGATTTAGAAAGAAAAAAAAAAGCTCAAGAAATATATGATCAAATAAACAATACTAATTTGCTATTTAAAAAACTTGCTACTGAAAAGGAAGAATTATATGGATCTGTAAAACCATCAGAAATATGTGAAGCAATTAAAAAACAAAAAAAAGTTGAAATCGAACCTTCTATAATTCAACTAAACCAAGAAATAAAAAAATTAGGTAAATTTAAAGTAAAAGTTGATTTGCACTCCCAATTACAAGCAGAACTAAAAATCACTGTTCAAGCAGAAGAAAGTAAGTAAAATTTATACATTTTTTTCCCCAGACTTTTATAAACATTGAAAAGTTTTTATTTTATAATAACTTTTAATTAATGAGTAAATTAAATTTAATTAAATCAAATTTCAATGAATTACCTAATAATATTGAGGCTGAACAGTCAGTTATTGGCTCTATTCTAATTACCAATGAAATATTTGATGAAGTAAATACAATTATAAAAAGTTCAAATTTTTTTGATCCAATGCATCAAAAAATATTTTATGCAATAGAAAATTTAATTTACAAAGGAATGTTGGCAAATCCAATTACATTAAAAAACTATTTTGAGAATGAAAAAGATGAATTAAATATTCCTGAATATTTAGTAAAAATAACGAAATTTTCAACTTCTGAAAGACAGGCATTAGAATATTCAAAAATTATATATGATATGTTTGTTAGAAGAGAACTAATTAAAATTTCTGAAAATACAATTGACTCTGCAAAACAGAAAAATGTAGATGTAACTGGTAAAAATATAATTGAAAATTCAGAAAAACTATTATTTGATTTGGCAGAAAAAGGTTCCTTTAGTTCTTCATTAATTAAATTTGATGAAGCAATGAAATATACAATTGAAATGGCTTCAAACGCATACAAAAACGAAGAAGGAATAGTTGGAGTACCTACAGGACTAAAAGATTTAGATGATAGATTGGGAGGTTTGCATAAGTCAGATTTATTAATTATAGCTGGAAGACCTTCTATGGGTAAAACAGCGCTTGCAACAAATATTGCATTTCATGCCGCAAAGAAAATACAAGATGATAATAAACAATCTTGTGTTGCTTTCTTTTCTTTAGAGATGTCATCCGAACAACTATCTACGAGAATTTTAGCAGAACAATCTAAAATAAAATCAAATGATATTAGAAGAGGTAAAATTTCTGAAGAGCAATTTGATAAATTTTTAGAAACATCCAAAGACATAGCTGAATTACCTTTATATATCGATGAAACTCCAGCAATAAGCATTGCTGCGCTGAGCAATAGAGCAAGAAGAATAAAGAGAATATACGGTTTAGACTTAATTGTTGTGGATTACATTCAATTAATGAGAGCTACTAATACCAAAGATGGTCGTGTCCAGGAAATCTCAGAAATAACACAAGGACTTAAAGCTATTGCGAAGGAATTGGCCGTTCCTGTGCTTGCTTTATCTCAACTTTCTAGAGCAGTAGAACAAAGAGATATAAAAAAACCGATGCTTTCTGACTTAAGAGAATCCGGATCTATAGAACAAGATGCAGATGTAGTAATGTTTGTTTATAGAGAAGCTTACTATTTAGAAAAACAAGAACCTAGACCTGCAACAGTTGAGCATGCTGAATGGCAGGCAAAAATGAATGAAATTTCAAATCTTGCAGAAATAATTATAGGTAAGCAAAGACATGGACCAACTGGAAACATAATGCTCGAATTTGAGGCGATGTTTACTAAATTTAAGGATATTCAAAATCAATAATATAAACTATATAGTTTAGTATTGATGATAGCTCATTTATATCAAAACTATGTACTAAAAAATCCTAAATATATTGTTTTAATATTATTAATTTGTTTAATTAGTTTTGGTTATTTTTCTAAAAATTTTAGATTAGATGCTTCTTCTGATACCCTACTTTTAGAAGATGATCCAGATTTAAAATATTTAAGAGAAGTTACAGAAACATATGGCTCTAAAGATTTTTTAGTTCTAACTTATACTCCTAAAGAAGAAATAACTTCAAAAAAAGTTTTAAATAACTTACTTAGTCTAAAATATAAAATACAAAGTTTAAATTGGGTTCATAGTGTTATAACTATTCTTGATATTCCATTATTCAGTAGTACAGATCAGCCAATTAGTGAAAAACTTAAAAAATTTAAAACATTAAAAGATGATGACATTGATATAAAAGCAGGTTTTGACGAAATACTAGCTAGTCCAGTTTTTAGAAACTTTGTAGTAAGCGAGGATGGAAAAACAACTGGAATAATAGTTAATTTAAAATCAAATCCTAATATAAAAGAATTAAAATTAAAAAATAATACTGAAATTGAGAAATATAAAGATAGCCTAAAAGATCAGAATCATAAAAATATTTTAGAAATAAGAGAAATAATAAAAATTTTTAAAAATGATGCTCAAATATTTTTAGGTGGCATACCAATGATAGCTGATGATATGATCAGTTTTATTAAAAGTGATATTATTTACTTTGGGGTTGGAGTTTTTATATTTATTATTGCAACTCTTTGGTACGTATTTAGATCATGGATTTGGATTGTAATACCAATAGCAAGTTGTTTTTTTTCAGTTTTTATAATGATTGGTTTGCTTGGTTTAGTTGGTTGGAAAGTGACTGTGATATCTTCAAACTTTATTGCCTTAATGCTCATACTTACTATGGCAATGAATATTCATTTAAGTACAAGATTGTTACAGTTAAAAAAAGATAATCCTTCTCTAAAAAAATTTGATTTAATTAAAAGTTCAACTTCAAAAATGGTATGGCCCATTGTTTATACTGTCCTTACAACTATTTGTGCTTTTTTATCATTAATTTTTAGTGGTATTAAACCAATTATAGATTTTGGTTGGATGATGACATTGGGCTTGGTTGTGTCTTTTACCGTTACATTTTTATTGCTTCCAACTTTGATTAATTTTTTTCCATTAACAAAAATTGACATTAAAGAAGAAAAATCTAACATTACGAAACATCTATCAAATATTAGCATATCTAACAAAAACTTAATAATTTTATTGTCTAGTTTGCTACTTATAATAAGTATATTTGGAATTTCAAAATTAGAAGTTGAAAATAGCTTTATTAATTATTTCAAGAAAAATACTGAAATTTATAAAGGAATGAAATTAATTGATGAAAAGCTTGGAGGCACAACTCCATTAGAAGTAATTATAAATTTTCCTGAAAATAAAGTTGAAAAAGTCAAAGACGATGAATTTGAAGATTGGGATAATGAAGAAGAGGAAGGAAATGAAAAATATTGGTTCACCAAAGATAAAATTGATAGGATTAATTTAGTCCATAATTATCTTGAAACTCTTCCAGAAGTTGGAAAAGTTTTATCTTTTTCTTCATTACTAGAAGTGGCAAAAGAATTAAATAATAATAAGGAACTTGGCACTTTAGAAATGGGAGTATTGTATAACAAACTTCCAGATTATATTAAATCGGAAATTGTAGATCCTTATATATCAATTGAAAAAAATCAAGCTAGAATTAATTTAAGAATTAAAGATTCCCAGCCTGATTTAAGAAGAAATAATTTAATAAAAAAAATAAATTCTGATTTAAAAACAAAACTAGGATTTGAAAAATCAGAGATTAAACTTGCTGGTGTATTAATTTTGTTCAACAACCTGCTGCAAAGCTTATTTAAGTCTCAGATTTTAACTTTAGGTTTTGTGATGGCAGGAATATTTATAATGTTTTTCGTACTTTTTAAAAACTTAACTCTATCTTTGATTGGTGTTGTTCCAAATTTTATTGCAGCATTTTTTATATTGGGAATTATAGGTTTAATAGGAATACCTCTCGATATGATGACAATTACTATCGCAGCTATAACAATAGGAATAGCGGTAGATAACAGTATTCACTATATTTATAGATTCAAAGAAGAGTTTCTTTTAAAAAAAAATTATGAACAAACTATAAAGTATTGTCATTCAACTGTAGGTGTTGCTATATTAAATACCTCAATAACAATAGTATTTGGTTTTTCAATTTTAGTATTTTCAAACTTTATTCCTACTATATATTTTGGTGTATTCACAGGTATTGCAATGTTGCTTGCTTTACTTTCAGTATTAACACTTCTGCCAGCTTTAATTCTTATTTTCAAACCATTTAAAACAAACTAAGCATAATGGAAGCTTTAGTAAAAATATTTAATAATATTTATGGATTTGATTTATTTTATCTAATTATAACTATTTTATCCTTAATAAAATGTTCAAGAAAAGGTTTTGTCTTTAGTATATTGGCTGCATCAAAATGGTTATTAGCATATGTGCTTACTTTATTTTCATTCCCAAAAATTAAACCTTATGTAAAAGGTATAATCGATAGCGAATATGTATTGGATATTGCTCTAGGAGTTAGCATATTTATTGTAATTATTTTTGTTATTTTATTAATAAATAAAGGAATCAGTAAGGCGGTTTCATACTCTGGAATAGGAAATGTAGATAAGTTTTTTGGTTTCTTCTTTGGCTTTATAAGATCTTATGTAATTGTTGTGTGTATATTTACAACTATAAATATAATTTATAATCATAAAAAATGGCCAATTAATTTAAATAAATCTTATACATTTCCTCTAGTTGAAATTGGTAGCAACTACCTTATAAAAGAATTTCCTGACAAAAAACAATATGAAAAAACAAAAGATAAAGTTCAAGAATTATAATCCCAAAATAAAAGAAGAATGTGGGGTATTTGGTATTAGTAATACCAAGGATGCATCAACTTTGGCTGCTTTAGGTTTACATGCATTGCAGCATAGAGGACAAGAAGGTTGTGGAATAGTTTCCTTTGATGGAAAACATTATCATTCAGAAAAAAGATTTGGTTTAGTAGGAGATAATTTTAATAAGGAAAAAGTAATAAAAAAACTTCCTGGAAATTTTGCTATCGGACATAACAGATATAGCACAACTGGTGGAACAACTTTGAGAAATGTTCAGCCTTTTTTTGCAGATACTAATGCTGGTGGGATAGTTGTCGCTCATAATGGAAATCTTACTAATGCTATAACTTTAAGACAAAAATTAGTGAAAGATGGAGCTATATTTTATAGCACCTCTGATACAGAAACTATCGTACAACTTATTGCAAAATCAAAAAGAAAAGAAAAAATTGAGAAAATTATTGATGCAATTTTCCAAATACAAGGTGCTTATGCTCTTGTCTTTTTGACACAAGATACTTTAATAGGAGTAAGAGATCCTTTAGGAATAAGACCTTTGGTTATAGGAAAATTAAATGAATCATACATATTTGCATCTGAAACTTGTGCTTTAGATATAATCGGAGCGAAATTTGTTAGAGAGGTTGAAAACGGTGAAATTGTTTGCGTTGAAAATAATAAATTAAAAAGTATTAAACCTTTTCCTTCAAAAAAACAAAGACCCTGTGTATTCGAATACATTTATTTTGCAAGGCCAGACAGTATACTAAATGGAAAATGTGCATATGAATATAGAAAAGATTTTGGTAAAGAATTGGCCAAAGAGTCAGATGTTGATATAGATTTGGTAGTTCCAGTTCCAGACTCAGGAAATGCTGCAGCTATTGGATATAGCCAATACGTAAAAAAAAATTTTGATTTAGGTTTAATAAGAAATCATTATGTTGGTAGAACATTTATTGAGCCAGTTCAAAAAATTAGAAGTTTAGGTGTTAAATTAAAATTAAATGCAAACAAATCAACTATTAAAAATAAAAAAATAGTTCTTATAGATGATTCTTTGGTAAGAGGAACAACTTGTTATAAGATAGTTAAAATGCTTTATGATGCTGGAGCAAAAGAAGTTCATGTTAGAATAGCTTCTCCTGAAATAAAATATCCTGATTTTTATGGTATAGATACACCTACAAAAAATGAATTATTGGCAGCTAATAAAAGTAATGATGAGATTTGCAAATATATAAATGCAAAATCTTTAAAATTTTTAACAGTAGACGGTATGTATAAAGCCATGGGATTTGAAAAAAGAAACACTAATTATCCTCAACTTACAGACCATTACTTTACTGGAGATTATCCAGTTAAACCGATTGATAATCTTGGTGACGATAAAGTAACTCAACTTTCATTATTAAGCACTACTTCAAGCAATTAAGTTTATGGAAAAAGTAAAATTTACTCAGATGAAAGATGGTACAAAAGAAGACTATCTTTTATTAGAAAAGCACGAAAAAAAATTTATTGAAGGCACTGCTGATAGACTAATAAAATTTATTAGTGGTTTAACCGCAACTTTGGAAGGTTACAAAATAACTAGATTAGAACATTCTTTACAGACAGCAACTCGTGCTTTAAATGATAAAGCTGAGGATGAAATGGTTGTTGCTGCATTATTGCATGATATTGGTGACGAGTTAGCTCCTCTAAATCATTCAGAATATGCTGCCGCGGTTCTTAGACCTTACGTGAGCGAAAAAACTCATTGGATTGTTGAAAAACATGGTGAATTTCAAATGTATTACTATGCTCACCACTTGGGTGGAAATAAAAATCAAAGAGATAAATATAAAGGTCACAAATATTATCAAGATACAGTAGATTTTTGTGAAAATTGGGATCAAAAATCATTTGATCCTAACTTTAAATCATTACCATTAAAAAAATTTGAACCTCTTGTTAAAAAAATATTTAGCAGAAAACCTTATTCTAACTAGGTACAATTTTTGCCAAACAAACTACAAAACGAAAAAAGTCCATATTTAAAACAACACGAAAATAATCCTGTTGATTGGCTACCTTGGAATAAAGAAACCTTGGCAAAAGCAAAAGAAGAAAAAAAACCAATATTTTTAAGTGTTGGATACGCAAGTTGTCATTGGTGTCATGTTATGGCTCATGAAAGCTTTGAAAATTACGAAATAGCGAAGATAATGAATGAAAAATTCATAAATATTAAAGTTGATAGAGAAGAAAGACCTGATCTTGATTCGATATTTCAAAAAAGTTTAGGTGTACTAACAGGTGCTCAAGGAGGCTGGCCTTTATCGATGTTTTTAGATGAAAATGCAGTTCCATTTACAGGAGGAACATATTTTCCTCCCAAAGAAATGCACGGAAGACCAAGTTTTACTCAAGTGCTAGAAAATGTTTCAAAAGTTTATTCAGAAAATAGAGAAAAAATAATTGCACAAATTTCTCAATTACAATTGGTTTTTAAAGAATTTAATAGAAAAAATTCAGTACTAAAACAAGATTTAGAACCGTATGCTGAAAAAATAATTCAATATTTTGACGAACAAAATGGAGGGTTTAAAGGTGCTCCAAAGTTTCCTCAATTTTATGTTTTTGAAACAATTTTTTACTTCTATAAAAAAAATAATAATAAAAATTTTTTAAAACCTGTTGAAACACTTTTAAATAATATTTCATCTAGAGGTATTTATGATCAACTAGCAGGGGGTATCGCCAGATATACTGTAGATGAAAAATGGATTGTACCTCACTTTGAAAAAATGCTTTATGATAATATTCTTTATGTGTGCCTGCTTAATCAATTTTTACAGAAAGAAAAATCAGATTATTTAAAAGTTAAGCTTAAACAAACAATAAATTTTATAAATTCAGAATTTTTATCTGAAGATAATCTTTTAGGTTCAGCATTTGATGCTGATAGTGAAGGAGTTGAGGGAAAATATTATATCTGGAAATATGAAGAACTAAAAAAACTCTTAAAAGATAAATTTGAAATATTCCAAAAAAAATATGAAATTTCACATGAAGGAAATTTTGAAGGTTGTAATATTTTAGTAGAAAATAATAATAAATTAAATAACGAAGAGTTAATTAAGATAACAGAAGCAAAAAATATACTTTTAAAAGAAAGACAAAAAAGAACTAAACCTTTTTTTGATAATAAAGTCCAAACTGATTTAAATTGCTATTGGTTATATTCTAATCTTTATTCTTCATTAATATTAGATGATCAAACTTTATATGAAAAAACAATAAATTCAATTGATCTAATTCATGAAAAGTTAAAAAATAATATTTTTCATTGTTACAATAAAAATAAAAATGAAATAGATGTTTTTTTAGAAGATTATGCGTATTATGCTTTGCTACTAGTTACTCTCTATGAATTAAATAATGACAAAAAATCTCTAGACAAATGTAAAAGAATAATGCGAGAAGTTTGGAGTTTATTTTTCAACAAAGACAATAATTTACTCCAAAAAAATATTATTAAATCTAATGATTTATTTGTAAATCCAATAGATATTGCTGATAATAATATTCCAAACGGAAATAGTGTCTATTTACTTATATGCAGTAAATTAAGCAACATTACTAAAGAAAAAAGTTGGACTGAAAAGGTTAATGTTTTAAGTAAATCTTACAACACATTTATAAACTTTAACTTTTCTCAAATGTTTAGCTATTTAAAAATTTTAGATATTTGCGAAGAAAATATAACAGTTACAATTCATGGCAAAGTAAATAATAAATTAAAAAAAGAAATCTTAAAAAAATTTATGGGAAATATTTCAATAATTTATAAAGAAAATGAAGAAGAATTCTTTGTTGTAATATGCAAAAGTCAAACATGCTCACAAAAATTAAAAGATTTAAACCAAATTAACGAATACATAAAAAGTAATTTATGAATTTTAGTAAATTAACAAATCAGCAAAAAGGCTCATTATTAGCTTTTATTGGCGTAATGTTTATTACACCCGACTCTTTATTTATAAGAATGGCGAATATTGAAACTTGGGGAATGCTATTTTATAGAGGAGCTATTCCATTTATTGTCGTTTTATTTGGTCTTTTATTATTTTATAAAAATAACTTTTTAAAAGCATTATTAAGAATTGGATATCCAGGAATTTTTTATATTATAAGTTTTTCAATTTGTAATATTACCTTTATCATTTCAATTCAAAATACAAATGTTGCTAATACTCTTATAATGGTTGCTATGGCTCCTATGTTATCGGCAGTTTTGGGAGCTATATTTTTAAAAGAAGTACCTGATAAAAAAACTTGGCTTGCAATATTTATAACATTTGCAGCTGTTACTTATATATTCTATGATTCAATTGAATTAGGAAATATTGTTGGAGATATATTCGGTTTCATAACTGCTTTAGGCTTAGCAGTTAATGCTAATCTTGCAAGATATGCTAAAAATGTTGACCTTGTTCCCTCTGCTGTCATTGGTAAACTTTGTGTAGCTATTTTTGCATTCTTTTTTGTTGAAAGTTTTGTATTAGTAAAAAATGATATTTTAATTATACCTTTAATGTGTGTCATGTGTGTTGCTATACCCTTTGTACTTGTAACTATAGCTCCTAGATTTATTACGGCTGCAGAAGTAAATTTATTTTTTCTTCTTGAAACAATAATAGGGCCAATCTGGGTATGGTTAGTTATTAAAGAACAACCAAGTTTGGAAACTATTGTAGGGGGTTTAGTTATAATAACAACCATAGCAATACACTCCTTTCTTAAAATTAAAAATTTATAAGTCTGACTCATTAAAAGCTTGATTTACTCTTAAAACAGAAATAATAAGCTGTCGATTTATGAATAAAGTTTTAAAAAATTCATGGGCTCTCTTCTTGGGAATGGGTTTAATTATGATGGCTCATGGTTTTCAAGGATCTTTGTTAGGTGTAAGAGCTGTTGCTGAAAAATTCAGCTTAGTATCTACGGGTTTTATGATGTCAGGATATTTTGTTGGATATTTCGTGGGTGCACGAACTGTTCCAAATATAATTTCTGGTGTAGGTCATATAAGAGTTTTTGCTGCTTTTGCATCAATTGCGTCATTAGGTATTTTAATTCATTCTATTTTTATAAATCCATTCACATGGTTTTTTTTAAGAATTATTAATGGTTTTTGTATGGTGTGCATATTTACCATCGCTGAAAGCTGGTTGAACGATAGATCTAGTAACAAAAATAGAGGTAAAGTTTTATCGATTTATATGATTGTTCTATATGGCGCGATGGGGATTGGAATGTTTTTCCTTAACTTTAGTAAACCTGAAAATTTTGAACCGTTTATATTAATATCAGTAATTATGTCTTCTGCATTAATACCAATTTTACTCACAAAAAGAAAACCTCCAAATTTTAAAAAATTAAAAAGTATGTCATTAAAAGACCTATACGAATGTTCTCCTCTAGGAATGGTAGGAGCGGTTTTTTATGGAACAACACAATCAGCTCTTTTTACTCTTTTAGCTGTATATGCAGCTTCAATGAATTTTTCAATTTTTGAAATTTCCTTAGTAACTTTTCTTCTATCAATATCTGGTGCAATATCACAATACCCTATTGGAAATCTATCTGACAGATATGACCGAAGACTAGTTATTGTTTACACAACTTTTGGTGCTGCATTCTTTGCATTATTTGCAATTTTTTCTTCATCTACTATGCATTTACCTGGTAATTTAGGAAATAAATTTTGGTTTTATATTTTTTTAACACTTTTTTCATTTTGCAGCTTACCTATGTTTTCATTAATTTTAGCACACACAAATGATTATATAACCAAAGATAAATTTGTTGCTGCGGGTGCAGGTTTACAATTTGCATTTGGATTAGGAGCAATTGGTGGTCCATTTTTATGTTCATTGCTTATGGGCGTTGCGGGAGCTAATGGATTTTTTATTTTTTTAATTATTTTTCACTCTTTAATAGGAGTTTTTGGGATTTACAGAATGAAAGTACGACCTACCAAAGAAAATCCGGACTCTCAATTCGTTCCAGTGCCTCAAACTATAACTCCAATTGGTATGGAGTTAAACCCAACAACAGAGCATATTGAAGAACCATATACTGAAAAAGTACAGAAAATGTTGGAAAGAAAAGGAGTAAGTTATAAAAAAATAGATAAATCTAGCGAGGAACCAACCACTAAATAAATATAAAATAAAAAATCTCATTTAAAAAATCGACCACAGGTTGTACATAGTTTGAACATAAAATCTAATCTTTGACTTGATCAAATTTAATAATTTTGTTGAAATAGGTTTTTAAAAAATGAAAAAAAAGATAAATAAAAAAAATAAAACTAAAAGTTTAGAAGGTCTAACTAGGTTAGCAAATTTTACAGGTCAATCTCTTAGTTCAGCCTATGAAACTTATAAAAAAAGACAAAAAATAAAAAAATTAGAGAAAATTAAATTTGAAAAGATAGGAGAAAAAAAAGAACTTAAACAAAGAGAAGAACAAATAATAAAAGATCGCGAAAAATTAAAATTAAAAGAAGAAGAACAAAAGTTGAGAGATAAACAAAGAAAACTCAAAGATGATGAACAAATAATAAGGGAGCAGAAACTAAATAAAAGAGAAAGAGAATTGAATGAAAAAGATGAAGAACTTCGTATAATAGCTAAAGAGCAAAGACTTAAAGAAAAAGAATTTAAGCTAAAAGAAGATGAAATAAATAGAAAAAATGTTGATCTGAAAGTAAGAGAAGAAGATCAAAAATTAAAAGAACAAAAAGAATACAGACGAAAATATAGAGAACAAAAAATTAAAAGTTTAGAAGAGCAAAGACTTAAAGATATAGAAGCACAAAAAATAAAAGAATGGGAAGTAAAATTTGATAACGAAAGAAGATTACAAGAAAAGCTTGAATTGTTAAAAGAAGAAAAACTAAAAAGAAAAGATTATGAAAAAAAATCAAATACATCAATCGAACCTGAAATTGAAAAAGATTTAACTTCAAGACTTGAAAGTTTTGAAATAGACAAGAGTAGAAAAAACTAGATAAAACTATTTTTTTCTGTGTAAAACGTTGTTTTCGGTTTTATGAATAAAGAAAACAAAAAAAAACTCTGGAAAATCATTCAGGAAGCTGGTGATTATTTACAGGGACAACTGCCAGATCATCCAAATCACCCTAAAGGACGTAATCCTTATGCTCATGTAGCAATTTGTGTAAAAAGTAAATTTAATGATAGTTATAAAGATATTAATGATGAAAAATTTAACGAAGTTATAGAATACATTGAGTTTTTAAAAAAAAACCCAAACTAATTATAATATAATATTATATTTTAATCTTAGCTTACAAAAGCATTATAAGCCCAAACTAAAACGGCAATTGCAATTATCGCTTCTATATTTACACTTTCGTTGATTCGATAATATTATATCAGTGATTTGGAAAATAATCTTCACAATTTCCTTCTCTATATACGTCAGCTGTACAACAATGTAATCCTCCACCAAATGCATAGGCATCACGTAGATCTACTGGAATAACTTCCATACCTAGTTTATCTAGTTGTTCTTGCTGGTAAACTTCACTTTTTTCAACACATACTGTTTTTGAGTCAATAACCAAAACATTCATAGATAACCAGACACTTGAATAACAAAGTGGTGGTGGTGAATTATGAGCTGGTTGTGCAGCATCAATGATTTCCCAGTTGTTGTCTTCAAAGAGCTTTCTTTGCTCTTTTGGTAATCTTCTTTGTGGATTATTAATAATTAATCCTTCTTTAATAGGTGTAAAAGTTGCATCTATATGAATAGGATATGGGTCTCCAGGAAAATTGACAGCATGCACTCTGTGTTCTTTATAATGTCTTCTTAACCAATCTATCCCTTTTAAGTTGGTAGTGAATCCGTGCTGGACAATTAAATCTTTACCAAATCTTAAAATGTCAGCTGCATCAAATAAAACTTCTTCTTCTGTTGTTACAAAAAATTTTTTTTCTGCCCATTCGAGTCTTTTTTGAACTCCTATTTTATCTGATAAATAATCTTTTCTATAATCAGCATTGGTTAATCTAGGCTTAGGAGCCGCTTCATGTTTCATATTAGGATCAGAATTGTAATATTTTTGAAGAAGAGGTCTATAGTTTAAATATTCAAACCATCTACATCTATAGCTCATGGTTGCTTCTAACATTTCATTTCCAACTGTTAAAATTACATCTCTTGCTGGCATACACCCAAACATACTTTCAGTTTTCCAATCAGGCGTTGATACTTTTTGATTAAAATTTATTGGTTGAGGTCTGTCTACTTTGATCCCCTTTTTTATCAAAATGTTTGCAAAGTTATCTAAAAGTTCGTTTGCTTTATCAACTGTATCCTTTGTTCTTGGGCCATACTGACCTCTCATATCTGAGTCTTCTGGCACCTTTGCATCTAAAGCTGGTTCGGGAGCAGGTATACAGCAGCCATCAGCTTTTCCAACAATGACATGTTTTAGAGGATCCCATTCATTCCAACTATTAACAATAACACTTGAGTTCATTTTTTAGTTAAGACCTATAAATCTCTTATTATCTTGTATAATCATACTATAATAAACAATAGACATAAAAATTAAAAAGCCTCCAACAATTGTATTATTAGATGGAATTTCATTTATTCCCAGTATGGGTAGCCACACCCAAAAAATCCCACCTATTATCTCTGTTAATGATAGTAAAGTTAGCTCCGCAGCAGGGATCGTTTTCGAACCCATTGAATATAAAATTAAACCTAAACAAACTAAAGTTCCATGAACTGCAAAAAGAGCTTCGTTTTTATTAGATGAAAGTAGAGGTTGGTTATTGTATTTCAGCATAATATATGAAAGTAAACAACAAAATATACCTGCAATTGCAACTGTAGTAAACTTTGGTGTTTCTTTTTTCCATCGTAAAGACACTGAAAATACTGAAAATCCTAAAGCTGAAGCTAAACCGAATAATAATCCTATTAAAGAATTTGTTCCTGTTGTATCGCTAGCCATAACTCCAATTCCAAAAGTCGCTATTGCTATTGATATCCATACATTTATTGATATTTGTTCTTTCAAAAATAAAAAACCCAAAAGAGCTGTAATAAAAGGCATAGCCGCCAAACACAAAAGAGTTATTGCTGCTGTTGTATTTGTTATAGACCATATGAATGTAGTCATTGCGATTCCTAAACCTACTCCACCTATTATTCCTGAAATACCAATTTTAAAATAATTTTTATAAAAATATTTTCCTTCTTCAAAAAAAAGAAACAAATTTAATAAAAGAAAAATTACTATTCCTCTAGTAAATAAATATTGCCATGGAACATTTGATGATAGATCTATGTTTCTCACTACATAAGGACCTAATGACCAGAAAATTCCAGCCAAGAGAGTTATTGTAACTGCAAACTTATGATCTTTAATTTGAAACATTCGTGATTATTAATATTTATAATAATTTTAACAACTAAATTTAATCAAAGGCTATAAGCTAAAGCAACTAATTAAATCGCCTTTTTTGAATACTGATTTTTTATCTCCAAACACTCCCCATGCATTAGATTTTGTAAAAGGTAAAATTTTGAATGACTCCTGACCTTTCAATACTTTAAACTCAGCATAACCTTTAGAATTATGAACTAATAAACCTTTGACAAATCTAGTAAAGGATTTTTTTTTAACAAATTTATTTTTCAATTTTGCTTTTATGCTCTTTCCAGACATAATTCCTAAAGAAGTTAAGATAAATGGATATACAAAAAATCTAAAACAAGCAGCTGAAGAAATTGGATTTCCAGGCAAACCAAAAAAAACTTTGTTTTTATTTCTAAATTTTGCAAATAAAATCGGTTTTCCTGGTCTTATTAAAGCTCCTTTAAAAAAATTACTTAGCTTAAATTTTTTAATTATTTCTGGGACAAAATCAAACTTACCTTTTGAAACAGCTCCTGATGTGATTATTATATCAGTATCCGTTTTTAAGTTTTTAATTATCTCGTTATAAAATTTTTTTTTTTCATTATCTCTTAAAATTTTATTATCTAAAAATTTTATAGGAAAATTTTTTAGATATGATTTTAAATAAAAACCATTAGAATTCCTTACTTTCCACTTGGGAATATTTTTACTATTTGATATTTCATTTCCAGTAGTAAAAAAAACAATTTTTGGAATTTTTTTAACTAAAATTTTTTTAATTCCAAGAGCTTTAAATGCAAGAATATGCTGGGGTTTAATTAATTCACCTCTATTTATAACTTTTTTTCCTTTTTTAAAATCTGAACCTTCAAATCTGATATTATCATTTTTATTTATTTTTTGATCAACAATAATGTAATTATATTTTTTTTTTTTAGTAAAAATTTTTGTTTTTTCAACTGGTATAACTGCATCAAATGGTTTTTGAATTATAGCACCAGTCATAACTTCTATTGTTGAATATTTTGGTATTTTTTGAATCTTTGGATTATCTCCGGCAGCAAGAGTTTTTAAAATTTTAAATTTTTTAAATTTTTTTTTTGTTAAATTTCTAGTATCTTTTGAACTGACAGCATATCCATCAAAAGATGTATTATTTGCTGCTGGATAGTTGCTAGGTGAATAAACATCAGAGGCACAAACTCTATTTATTGAATTAATAGATAAAATTATCTCTGAATTAATTTTAATTTTGCTTTTTTTTATTATCAATATTGCTTTTTTATAACCTAACATTTCGTTAATATTCTATATTATATATGATCATTTTGTCTTCAATTATTGCATCATAGATATTGTGTTCGTTCAACAAATTAAATATAAAATATTTATATTTTATCAAAAAAATTACAAATGGATTTAAAAATTTTAGAAATAGCTTCAAATACCAAAAATAATAAAATTGTTAAAAATTTTACACATTTGGCTAAAGATAAAAACCCTATTTGTGGTGATGAAATGGAGATTAGTTTGAGAATTACTGATGATAAAATAATTGATTTTGGTTATCAATCAAAATCGTGTATTTATTGTCAAGCATCAGCAAGCTTGTTATCAATTAATATTAAAAATAAAAAAACCAAAATTGTAAAGCAATTGATACAGGATCTTGAGATTTTCTTTTCTAGCAGTTCTAATAAATTTAAAAAAAAATGGCCTCAATATAAAATTTTATTTAAAGAAAAAAATATAGCAAGAAAAGGTTGTATATTATTACCTTTTAAAACTTTAAAGAAAGCTCTAAAATCATAAAATGAAATTTAAAAATTTTAAGCAAATATTATTTGCTGTAGTTTTTTCAATCATTACTATAGGTATATTAACTTTTTTAACTTATAAAACTGAGTTTGGAGTTTTTTTAATCGCATCTTTTGGTTCTACTATGGTTTTGCTATTTGGATATCCCGAAAGTCCTTTTGCACAACCAAAAAATATTTTTTTTGGACATTTTGTAACAGCTACTGTTGGGGTTATATTTGTGAATTTTGTTCCTCTTCCTTTGTATTTATCAATACCTTTAGCTGTAGGTATTGCTGTTGGATTAATGATATTACTTAATGTGACTCACCCTCCGGCTGGAGGTAATCCGGTGATAGTTTTAATGGGATCTGCATCTTATGATTATCTTTTAAACCCTATAATATTTGGTTGTATTATACTAATAGTGTTTGGGGTAATTTTAAATAGATTCATAGCAAAGAAAAAATATCCTTTAGCATAATATGTTTGATCAAACATCTGTTTCTATGCTACAATTTTATAAAATTAATTTTATTTTAAACAAATTAAATATTAGGAGATAAAAAATGAAAGTGCTTTGTATATTATACGATGATCCTAAGGGAGGAATGCCAAAATCATATCCCTTATCGAGTCTTCCAAAATTAGAAAAATATCCTGATGGGATGACATTACCTACGCCGAAAGGAAGAGACTACACACCTGGTCAACTCTTAGGATGTGTTTCTGGTGAGCTGGGTTTAAGAAAATTTTTAGAAAGCAATGGACATGAATTAATAGTAACAAATAGTAAAGATGGGGACGGATGTGAAGCAGACAAGCACATTGTTGATGCTGATATTGTAATTTCGCAACCTTTTTTTCCATATTATTTAACTAAAGAAAGAATTTCTAAGGCAAAAAATCTTAAGATGGCAATAACAGCAGGTATTGGTTCAGACCATGTAGACTTGCAAGCTGCTATGGATAATAAAATTGATGTGGTTGAAGTAACTTTTTGTAATTCTAGATCAGTGGCTGAGCACATAGTAATGATGATTGTCTCAATGGTAAGAGATTACCATAACCAACATAGAATTGTTAATGAAGGTGGATGGAACATAGCGGATGCAGTTCAAAGATCTTATGATGTTGAAGGTATGCATGTAGGAACAGTTGCTGCGGGTCGTATTGGTTTAGATGCACTAAGAAAAATGAAGCCATTTGATGTTCATTTACATTACTTTGACAGACACAAGCTCCCTGATAGCGTCGAAAAAGAATTAAATTTAACATTCCATGAGTCAGTAGAATCTATGGTTAAAGTTTGTGATGTTGTAACAATTAATTGTCCTCTTCACCCTGAAACTGAAAATTTGTTTGACGATGCAATGATAAGTAAAATGAAAAAAGGTGCTTATATTGTTAATACTGCGAGAGGAAAAATTTGTAATAAAGATGCAATTGCAAAAGCTTTAAAAAGTGGTCAACTAAGTGGATATGCTGGGGATGTATGGTTTCCTCAACCAGCACCAAATGATCACGTATGGAGAAGTATGCCAAATCACGGTATGACTCCACACACATCTGGAACATCCTTAACTGCTCAAGCAAGATATGCTGATGGTGTAAGAGAAATTCTAGAATGCTTTTTTGACGGTAAAGAAATTAGAAATCAGTACTTAATTGTAAAAGATGGTCAATTAGCAGGTATGGGAGCTCATTCATACAGTAAGGGATCAGCAACAAGTGGTTCTGAAGAAGCTGCTAAGTATAAAAAAGCTTAATAAATTTAAATAAGTTAGCTATAATAAAAGTAGCTAACTTACTTAATGATATTTTAGTATTTTATATAAAAAGACTATAAAACATAAGGCTCTGGTCTAGCATTGCTTTTGAGAATTCTTTCTACTGCAAATACGCTAACGTCTATTGTTTGATAGGATCCAGTTGTAATTAATTCTGTCAAGGCTCTCCCGATTCCTGGAGCTTGCATTAATCCTCTTCCAGTAAAACCAGATGCCATATAAACATTGTCGTATTTAGGATGTTTTCCAACAACGGCATTGTTATCTAATTTATTACAATCATAATACCCTGCCCAACCTCCGGTTAGCTTTAGTTCTTCAAAAACTGGAATTCTTTTTGCAAGTGCTGGCCAAACTAATTCTTCAAAATCATTCCAAGCAGGTTCAAGATCTTCGGCATCAAATACTGATATTGGTGAACCAGCTAGATATTCTTTACCTTCTGGCCTCCAATAAACTCCGGTTGTTAAATCTCCTGTCAACGGCATTTCAGGAATGTGCTTTGGACATTTCACTCTAAAGACTGTATGCTTTTGTGGTACTACAGGAATATCATTCAATAATTCTTTGGTCCAACATCCTGCTGCTGAAACTATTATTTTTGCTTTAATATCAGAAATACTTTTAACCTCACCTTTTATAAATTCAGCGCCTAATTCAATTGCTTTACTCTTTAAAGCGCCATGAAACATAAAAGGATCAATCCATCCTTCACTCTTATTGTCCGTATATGTTGCTGTTTCTATTCCTTCGTTATTAATATATGGAAAAATATTAGATAACTCAGATCCTTTGATATTTTTAGTTCCCGCATCACAAGCTCTATGGTTTTCTAGAGCTCTATATTGCTCTTCTGCATGTTCAGGACCGAACATTAGTAAGTATCCATTTGGAACCATACTTGCTGTAGGATTGGGATTTTTTTCAGTTTTTAAAATTTCTGGTATTTGAGAAATAAATTCTCTTGCAAATTTACCTAGAAGAATGTTTTCTTTTTGATAAAATTGCCTTCTAAATCCTCCTAAAGATAATGGAAATGATGCTTTTTTATAAGTAGGATCTCTTTCTATAACTTTTACTTTTCTACCCTCTTTCGATAAAAAATAAGCTGTTGCAGCTCCTATTATTCCTCCACCAACTATTACTATATCGTCCATATTTAGTTTAAAATTAATAAGCTTGAATTTAGAATTATTGCATAAGTACACCAAAGTAAATAAGGAATCATCAAAATAAAACTTAAATTGCTAATTTTTTTAAATCTCATCATTAAAAATATAATAAACAAAATGATAATTATAAGATTAATCAATGCTAGAAAAATATTGTGGAATACAAAAAATACAATACTCCAAGTTGTATTAAAACATAAGTGTATTAAGTAGTAAAAAACTAAATTTATATCTTTGTAATTTTTATGCCAAGCAGACCAAATTGCTATAGTCATAAATAAATATAAGGTTGTCCAAACAGGAGCAAACAACCAATCTGGAGGATTAAAACTTGCCTTAGTTAATGTTGAATACCATGGTTCCTTGTACGTTATTGTCGCTATGCTGCCAATAAAAGATGCTGAATACGTGATTATAGCAAAAATTAAAAAAGATAAAAATTTATTTTTTAACATAATAATATATATATCATTTGATTATGAAGGATAAAGTAATTTGGATTACAGGTGCAAGCAGCGGCATTGGAAAAGCTTTAGCAATTAAATTTGCAAAAAAAGGTTGGAAAGTTGCAATTTCTGCTAGAAGAGAAAATTTATTAAATGAAATTGCTAAAACTTATAATAATATTTTTCCATACCCACTTGATGTAACCAATAGCAAGAATTGCGAATTAGTGTTTAATAACATTAAAGAAAAATTTAAAAATGTTGATATTTCAGTTTTTAGTACAGGAATGCATGATCCAAAATCAGAAAAGTCACTAGACTTAAATAAAGTAAGGCAAATAATGGAAGTAAATTTTTTTGGTACGATAAATTCAGTTAATGCTGTTTATAAATACTATAAAGAAAGAAAATCAGGTCAAATTTCAATTGTTTCGTCTGTTGCTGGATATAGAGGATTGCCCGCAGGTGGAGCATATTGTGCTTCTAAATCTGCTTTAACAAGTTTTACTGAAAGTTTAAATTTTGACATGAAAAGAAAAAATGTGAGAGTATCTCTTATAAGTCCTGGTTTTATTAAAACGCCGATGACAGATCAGAATGATTTTCCAATGCCAATGATAAAATCTCCAGAATTTGCAGCAGAACAAATTTATAACGGATTAGTCAAAAAAAATTCATTCGAAATTCATTTTCCAAAAAGTTTTACTATTGTAATGAAAATATTACGAATACTTCCAAATTGGATTTATTTTAAGTTAGTGGAAAAAGGAATGAAAAAAATTAAATATTAATAACTATTCTTTTACAAAAAATACTGTAAGTTCAGCGACTTTAAATCGAAATTTACTCATAGTTGCTCTATTAATTGCAATTTTTTCATCTTGTTTAAATATCCAGTCATCAAAAGTAATTTTGATTTCTTTGCCTTTAACAGGTACCAATAAAACATACTCAAATTTAAATGCTGGGCCATAAGAATAACCTTTAGCTTTGCCAACAACATCTCCTGCTGTTCCCTCATATTTATGTTCATCAATTTTATTAATTTTCCATTGTCGATTTTGAATTTCTCCATCATTCCACACAAATTTTTCATCAAGAATTAATTGCTTTCCATCCCATTTGCCATTTAAATCAGCAGAAAACTGTCTTGTAACTTTTCCTGATCTGTTTTGTAAGATTCCCCAAGCTTTTACATTTCCTGACAAATATTCTTCGATAATTAGTCGAGGTTTTTGGCCTTTAAAATCAATTGGTTTCATATCATTTACTGAACAACTAGTTAACAAAATTAAAGTAACTAAAGCAAATATAAATTTTAACCTTATCATTTATTACACATCGAAAATTGTATTAAATCTATATTTTTAGATTTAAATCCTGCTTCGCAGTACGAAAGATAAAATTCCCACATTTTTTTAAATGTTAAATCAAAACCTTGACTTTTAATTAAATCCCACTTTTTATTAAATTCTTTTCTCCAAATTATCAATGTTTCAGAATAATGATTTGCATATGAATTATATTCGTTAAATTTTAAACCGTTTGAATCAGCATAGTTAAATAAACTTTTTTTTGAAGGTAAAAAGCCGCCAGGGAAAATATATTTTTGAATAAAATCCTGTTTGGTTTTATATCTATCAAACAAACTATCGTCTATTGTAATGGCTTGAATGCCTACTTTGCCATTTTCAGAAAGGTTGTTTTTAATCGTTTTAAAGTAGCTTTCTAAATATTTCTGGCCTACAGCTTCTATCATTTCTATTGATGCAATTGAATTATATTTTCCTTTTAAATCTCTATAATCTTTTATTTCTATATTTATTTTTTCATTAAGTCCTGCTTTGTGAATTCTTTTTTTTGCATACTCAAATTGTTTTTGTGAAATTGTAATACAGTCTAACTTGACATTATAATTTTTACCCAAATATTCTGCAAATCCTCCCCATCCACAACCTATTTCTAAAACTTTACTATTTTCTTTTGGTTTTAAAAGATTAATTAATTTTTGATATTTATTAATTTGAGCTTCATGTAGATCTTGTTTATCACTATCAAATATTGCGCTCGAGTAAGTTAAAGTTTTATCTAGCCATAAAGAAAAAAAGTCATTTCCTAAATCATAATGTTTAGAAATATTTTTTTTGCTTCTTTTTTTTGTATTTTTTAAAAAAGTATCTTTAATAAAATTAATAATTGGAAAATCTAGTAAGCCTGAAAATCCATGTATCAATTTTATATTTCTTGCTGTTATCTCAATTAAATCAGATAAATTGTCTGTCTCAAAATCTCCACGCATATATGCCTCTGCCATACCGATGCTGCCCTTATTAACAACATTAAGTGTAAAGCCTGGTTTGTTAATCTTAATATTCACTCTTAAAATTTCATTTTCTTTCCCAAACTTGTATTTCACTCCATTAAAATTAGTTAAATAAATTCTGCCATGTTTTATATTTTTAAGTGCGCTAAAAACTATTTTATCTGAAATATTACTTATCATTATTTATTCTCGATAGTTATATTGTTTTTTATATTTAATTTTTTCTTAACTAGATTAATTCCTTTAACCCATAATCTTAATGCTTCAAAATGTATCGCGGCAATGATTTTAAAAGTCATCAAAGGATGTTTTAAATATGAAAAAATTAGGTTTTTTGAGGATAATTCTGATCTTATTCCATCCTGTGATGCATGCAAAAGTTTTCCTTCTTGATCTCTTTGATCGATAATTACAGATAATTTATTTTCTGGGATTAAAATTTTAAAAAAATATTCTGAAGACAAATCCATAAAGGGTGATACATAAAATTTTTTTGTGCAACTATTTTTTATTATTTTCTCATTATCATTTACTTTAAAAACATATGTATGCTGCTCATTAAATGTATTTTTTACCTCGTAAAGAATTGCTATTAAAGATGAATTTTTATTATAGACAAAAAAAATACTTAAAGGATTAAAAACATAACCTAGAATCCTTGGATAACATAAAAGCTTTATTTTTATTTCATTTGTGTCTATCCCTAGCGAATTTAAATTTTTTTCTATCCAACTTTTTAATGTAGAACCGTTTCTATCACCATGATCCTTATCAAAGAAACTTATTAAATTTATTTTGTTATATGAAAAAAAGGGTATTTTTTTTTCTATTTCTTCTATTTCTGACAAATCAATAAAAAGTGAAAATACTTTATACTTAAATGAATGTTCTTTTGGTTTGAATCTTTTGTGAATTACTTGCCCAGTATAAATAAAAGATTCTTTAATCATTTATATGTTTCACCATTTCTAAAGACGATTTAATTCCATCTTCATGAAAACCATAACCAAAATAACTGCCACAAAACAGAATATTTTTTTTATCTTGTATTAAGTTTAGTTTTTTTTGATTCACTAAAGTTTTTTGATCATAATATGGATGAGTAAAATCCACTTTTTTAATTATTTTTTTTTCGTCTATTTTAAAAAAAGGATTCAAAGTTAAAAAAATGTTTTTATTTATATTTAAGTTTTGAAGAAGATTTAACCAATATGTAACTGAATTATTTTTAGTATCTTTATTATCTATCTTTGAATTCCATGATGACCAGATTTTTTTATTTTTTGGCATTGCCTTTTCATCAGTATGAAGTACTGCATGATTTTTTTTATAATGAAAATTTGAAAGAATTTCCTTCTCTTCCTTTAGTGGATTGTCAATTATAGAAAGTGCATCGTCTGCATGAGTTGCTAAGACTATTTTTTCATAATCAAAAAACTCGCTTCGATCTCCATAATAAATTTTTATCCTATTTGATTCTCTTTTTACTTTGTTAATTTTATAATTTTTATAGTACTCTCCGCTGATTTGGCTTAAAATTTTATTAACATATGTTCTGCTTCTGTTTTTAACAGTATACCATTGTGGTCTATCTTTAAGTTTAAATAGTCCATGATTTTGAAAAAAATTCAAAAAGAACTTTAATGGCATTGTACTGGACTCGTTTGGTGGCATAGACCAAATTGCAGATACCATAGGAATTAAATGATAGTCAATAAAAAATTTTGAAAGATTTTGTTTTTTTAAATAATTTCCCAATGTTTCATTAACATCCAAATTCTTTAAATTTGAACTTTTTTTATAAAAATTCAAAATATCAAAAAACATTTTTAAAAATTTAATGTTAAATAAATTATTTCTATTTGCAAAAATTCCACTTAGTCCTTTTCCGCAATATTCAATACTTGTATCTTTTACAGAAACTGAAAAACTCATATTACTTTTTTCTATATCAATTTTATTTTCTCTAAAAAAATTTATTAAATTTGGATAAGTCAGATGATTAAATACAATAAAACCTACATCTACAAATATTTTTTTATCCTTTTCATATTCAGCATCAACGGTATATGAATGTCCTCCAAAATGATCGTTTTTTTCAAATAAATCTACTTTATGTCTTTTGGATAAAAAATATGCTGCACTTAAACCAGAAATTCCTGATCCGATTACTGCAATTTTCATTAATAATTAAGCTGCATCTTCTTTAAATTCGTCCATACTTGGACAAGAACAAAAAAGATTTTTGTCGCCATATACATTGTCTACTCTAGCAACAGGTGGCCAAAATTTATTAGATTTTAAAAAATCAGATGGATAAGCTGCCTCCTCCCTGGTGTATTGATGTTTCCATTCATTTGAGGATAACTCTAGATCAGTATGTGGGGCATTCTTTAGGGGATTATCAATTTTATCAAACTTTCCTAATTTAATGTTGTCAATTTCAGACTTAATTTTTATTAAAGTATCACAAAATCTATTCAGTTCTTTTAAACTTTCACTTTCAGTTGGTTCTATCATCATGGTTCCTGGAACTGGCCAAGACATAGTTGGAGCATGAAAGCCAAAATCAATTAGTCTTTTTGCAATATCTTCTTCTGTAATTCCAGTTTCACTTTTAATCATTCTAATATCTATAATACATTCATGGGCTACATTACCTTTGCTTCCTTTATATAAAATTGGAAAATGATTTTTTAATCTATGTGCGATATAATTTGCATTTAGTATTGCAACTTCTGTTGCTAATTTTAATCCTTCAGATCCCATCATTTTTATATACATCCAAGATATTGACAAAATACTTGAACTTCCCCACGGTGCAGCAGAAACTGGACCTATACCTGTAGCGGGACCACAATCTTCAACAACTGGATGTTTAGGTAGATAAATTTCTAAATGCTTTTTACATGCAATCGGTCCCATGCCTGGCCCACCACCTCCGTGTGGTATACAGAATGTTTTATGTAAATTTATGTGACAAACATCTGGTCCAAAATTTCCAGGCTTTGCTATTCCAACAAGTGCATTTAAATTTGCTCCATCCATATATACTTGTCCTCCATGTTTATGGATCAAATCGCAAATATCAGATATTTTTTCCTCAAATACTCCATGTGTAGATGGATAAGTCACCATAAGAGCGCCAAGATTTTCTGAATGAAGTTCTGATTTCTTTTTTAAATCTTCAAAATCAACATTACCTTCTTTGTCACAATTAACTACAACAACTTTCATTCCAACCATTTGAGCGCTAGCTGGATTTGTACCATGGGCGGAGCTTGGGATTAAACAAACATTTCTATTTTTTTCGCCTCTTTCAATATGATATTTTCTTATAACCATTAAACCTGCATATTCTCCTTGAGCACCAGCATTCGGTTGTAATGAAACGCCTGAAAAACCTGTAATAGATCTTAACCAATTTTTTAGATCTGTAAAAAGTGTCCTAAAACCCTCCATTTGTTCAATTGGCACAAAAGGATGTGGTTCTGAAAATTCTCTCCAGGATATAGGTATCATCTCTGCAACTGCATTTAATTTCATAGTACATGATCCCAAAGCAATCATTGAACGGTTAAGCGCAATATCCTTGTCCTCTAGTCTTTTTAAGTATCTGAGCATTTCAGTTTCTGAGTGATAACTATTGAAAACTGCATGCTCTAAATACTTTGATGTTCTTAAAAGATTTTTAGGCAAATTTGGTAAGCTTTCAGTTGGATTATCTTTTATTGATTCAGCACAATTAAATATTTTTAATAGTTGGTTAGCCCTATAAACATTTTTCTTTTCATCAAAAGAAACTGCTAACATTTCTGAATTAACTTTTCTAATATTTACTTTTTGATCCAAAGCATTTTTAAATATTTTCTCTGTTTTATCTTTCGTTTTAATTACAACTGTATCAAAAAAATTGTTGGAATATATTTCATAACCAGATTTTTTTATCTTATCAGCAAAATTATTTGCTAATTGTGAAACTCTTTCTGAAATTTTTTTTATACCATTAGGTCCGTGATAAATAGCATAAGCTGCTGAAACAATTGCCAATAAAGCTTGGGCAGTACAAATGTTACTGGTAGCTTTGTCTCTTCTTATGTGTTGTTCTCTTGTCTGAAGGGCAAGTCTATAAGCCTTGTTCCCATGTCTATCAACTGAGACTCCTATAATTCTTCCTGGCATTGATCTTTTAAACTCATCTTTGGTTGCAAAAAATGCAGCATGTGGTCCCCCATAACCCATGGGAATTCCAAATCGTTGTGAACTCCCTACTGCTATATCTGCCCCCAACTCTGCAGGAGTTTTTAACTTTGCTAAAGCAAGTAGATCACAGGCTAATACTGCTTTTCCATTTTTTTTCTTAATTTTGCTTATACTTTCGCTGGGATCTTTTATATCTCCTAGTGTTCCAGGATATTGGAGAATACCGCAAATTATATCATCTGAAATCTGATCTATTTCAGTGTCTTTACCAATTATTACTTTTAAACCCATTGGTTCTGCTCTTGTTTTAATTACATCAATGGTTTGAGGATGGCAGTCACTTGAAACAAAAACTATTTTGCTATCTTTTTTGTTTAATCTATGACTTAAACCCATTGCTTCAGCAGCAGCAGTACCCTCATCTAGTAATGATGCATTAGCGATATCCATTCCTGTAAAATCAATGATCATTTGCTGAAAGTTTAAAAGCATTTCTAATCTTCCTTGAGCTACTTCAGGTTGATAAGGAGTATAAGAAGTGTACCATCCTGGATTTTCTAAAATATTTCTTACAATTACATTTGGAGTGTAAGTGCCATAATAACCCATTCCAATAAAATTAGAATAAATTTGATTTTTTTTAGAAATTACCTTTAATTTTCTTAAAGCCTCATATTCTGAATTAGGTTCACCTATACTAAGTGTATCTTTTAATAAAATTTTTTCTGGTACAGTATTATTTATTAATTCACTTAAAGATTTGTATCCAAGTTGACCTAACATATCTTGCTCATCTTTTTTCTTAGGACCTATGTGTCTTCTAATAAAATCTTTTTGAGAATTATGTAACATTAGTTGCTACTTTCCTTTGCAAATTTTTCATATTCCTCTCTATTCATTAAAGTATCAATTTCAGATTTATCTTTAATTTTTAATTTAAAAAACCATGCTGAACCTTCTGGATCTGAATTAATTTTCGAAGGATCATCCACAATAGATTGATTAATATCTACTACTTCACCGCTTATCGGTGTATATACATCGCTAGCAGCCTTTGTGGACTCTACAACGCCAGCAGTTTTGTCTTTTTCAACATTTGATCCTTTATCCGGAAGTTCTGCAAAAACAATATCTCCTAATTGATCTGTGGCATGTTTGGTAATACCAATAGTAGCTATATCTTCAGCAACCGTAACCCATTCATGTTCCTTTGAAAATTTAACTTCTGACATCGATTTCTCCTTTCACATAGTTTTTTTTATAAAATGGCAAATCACATATACTCGCAGATATTTTTTTTCCTCTAACTTCTAAAAATACCTTTGTATTTGATTTTGAAAATAAATTTGAAACATAACCCATTGCTATAGGACCATTAACACTTGGCCCAAATGTTCCACTTGTTATTTTTCCTATTTGATTATTTTTTTCATCAAATATTTTTGTAGATTCTCTAGCTATAACTCTGCTATCAGGTTTAATTCCAACCCTTAATTTTTTTACACCTTCATTAAATTGTCGTTTTATTTCTTTAGCTCCAGTAAATTCTTCATTAATCCTATTTTTAGAAATTGCCCATTTTAAGTTCGCTTCAATCGGACTGGTCTCTTCATTAATATCATGACCATATAAGCAAAGTCCTGCTTCAAGTCTTAAAGTGTCACGAGCACCTAACCCTATTAGGTTTGAACCAAACTCTATCATTTTTTCGACTAATTTATTTACTGAGTTATTCTTAATTGATATTTCAAAACCATCTTCTCCTGTATATCCTGATCTAGTTATATAAATATCTTCTGATTCAAAGTTAAATTTATTTCCATTCATAAATTTTATTTTTTTAACACCTTGAATTATTTTTTCTAAAATATCTTTTGATTCAGGTCCTTGAATTGCAACTAAAGATAAATCATCTCTTAAAATTAATTCAAATTTACTATCAAGTTTAGATTTTATAATTGATAAATCATTCTCTTTACATGCAGCATTTAGTATAATCATGTAACCATCTTCTATTTTTGTTATAATTAAATCATCATAAATCCCACCATTTTCTTTCATTAAAAAAGAATATTTACTTTGATTAATAGATAATTTTTTTAGATCAGTTGGTAAGATTTTTTGCAAATTTTCAGTTAGATCATCTTTACCTTTAATAAATAGTTGTCCCATATGAGAAACATCAAAAATTCCTGATTTTTTCCTTGTCATATTATGCTCAGCAATAATTCCATCCTTATATTGAATTGGCATCTCATAACCGGCAAAGTTAACAAACTTCGCGCCATGTTTTTTATGAAGATTAAATAGTGTTGTTTTTTTTACATTCATATTAACTCTCGACCCCCTCTGTCTATGTGCCTGAGAGATTTGCTCCTTCGGCGAGAATAATTCTCTTTCCAGAGTTAATATGTACGGTCCTTTTGCCTGAGAGTTTCCGGGGTGGTTGCTCCTTCGGCGCTATTATAAAATAGTCTCTCCCGTGAGGTTTAACATATCATATAAAACAATTTTTTTAATTTTTTTTTTGGTCAATTAAAAGTGTGTAAAATTGAAGAAATACAGCAAAAATAATTATTACACCTCCAATAATTACTGAAAATGGTGGATTTTCATTGATAAATAACCAAGCCCAGAAAGGACCTAAAACTGCCTCGGTAAGCATTATTATTCCTACCATTGCTGATAATGTTTTTTTTGCTCCAATTGTTATAAATATAAATCCTAAACCAATTTGAAAAGATCCTGCTAGAAAAGCTAAAACAAGATCATTTAATGAAATAGTTATTTTGTTTGAAACGATATAACCAATTAACATTGCTACCAAACCCGCGGTTAGTTGCAAAGGAACCATATCTACATCTGGGTATTTTCTTACTATTAATATAAGAATAGCAAAAGTAATTGGCATTATGAAGGCCACTATATTTCCTGACATTTGCCCTGGTGACAAATTATTGCCCAACATAATAATTAGTCCTGATACAGCTAAAATTATTGAAGCTAATGTAATTTTAGATATTTTTTCTTTTAAAAAAAAATAACCAAAAATCGCTAAAAAAATTGTTTGAGTCTGTATAATAAAATTTGTATTAGCAACGGTAGTTTTATACATGGCAAAAACATAACTACTGAAACCTATTCCAAGAATTATACCTCCTATTAGTCCAGGAAATCCCGATTTATAAACGGCCTTAAATATATCTTTTTTATAAACAAGAATTAGAAACAAAAATACAACTATCACAAAAAAAAATTGTCTCCAAAATAAAATTTGCCAAAGAGTTGCACCTTCAAAAGATTTGACTATTAATCCACCAAAACTTAAAAAACAAGCTCCAAGAAAGACTAAAAAAGGTCCAGGGATTTTTTGTATAAAATTCATGAAATTTGATTTAAAATATTCTGTGTTTCAAGATTATAAAATTTATATAGTTTTTCCGCATCCGACAGGCTTACTTCTTTAAATTTTATTTTTGAACTAGGAGCAATTTGGACTAGTTTATCATAGTCAGCACTTATAACTACACCAATTTTTGGATAACCACCAATAGTTCCATGATCTGATAGCATTATGATTGGATTTCCATCTGCAGGGATTTGTATAGTACCTTTTATTAATCCTTCGGACTTTATATTGGTATCTACTATATTTTTAATTTTATTACCTTCTAGTCTCATACCCATTCGGTCTGTTAACTTTGTTACATTAAATTCATTTTTAAAAAAAATATTTTTAGATTCTTTAGAAAAATAATTATAATTTGTACCTCTAATAACCCTTATTTGTTCTATTTTAGTATTTATATATTTCAATTTTTTTATTTGAGTTATATTACTTAAATTTGAAAAAAAAATTTTATCACCTTTTTTAATTTTTTCACCATCATTAGATCCAATTTTCGCTTTTGTATTAGTCGAACAACTATTACCAAATAATTTAACATCTATGTTTCCTGCTATTGCCAAATAACCATACACCGATCTATTGGTAGATAATATATCTATTTCATCTCCACTTTTTAAATTATATGTTTGATAAGAATTGCCTTTTTCTAAAATTAAATTTTTTTTTCTTTTAATATTAAAGTTAACATCTCCTGTGATAGCAAAAGTAGCCGATTCTCCATTAAATTTTAACATAGGTCCTTGATAAGCAAATTCTATAACCGCACTGTTCATTTTATTATTAACTAATTTATTTGAAATTAAATAATTTCTATTATCCATTGCTCCACTAAAAGGGACCCCTATGTGATAAAGATTTTTTCTTCCAAAATCTTGGTATGTTGTATTTATACCTGGTCTTATAACTTCAAAATTATTTTCTTTCATTCCATCCTTTGTGGTCATCTATAGATATTTTGTAGAAATTAACCTTATCTCCTGGATTTATTACAGCAGGATTTTTACTATTTTCTTTATTAAAAATATTTATTGGTGTATTTCCAATTATGTTCCATCCTCCTGGACTTTCAAAAGTATAAATATTGCAAAATTGTTCGGTTATACCTATCGACCCTTTTGGAACTTTAACTCTAGGTGTTTCAAGTCTATTTAACCTAATTTCTTGATTAATGTCGCCTAAGAACGGCATTCCTGCTATAAATCCCGTCATATAACAAAAATAGTCTTTAGAAAAAAAATTTTCTAAAATTTTTTCAAAAGAAATTTTGAGCTTAGCTTCGACTCTCTTTGAGTCAAGACTATATTTCTCGTCACAGCATACTGGTATTTTAACATTTTTATTAATTTGATTATTCAATTTTTTTAATTCAAGATTTAAAATTTTTTTTTTAATTTTTTCAAAATTAGTTAAATTAAGATCAAATGAAATAATTAATTTATTATATGATGGTGATATATTTGTAATTTCTGAAAAATTTTTATCTCTTAAATTATTAAAAAAATTAATTACATTTAAATTAGTTGCTCTATTAACTTCCTGGCCAAAATCACAATATAAAGCTGCGTCACCAAGATTTGTTATATTTTTGATCATGATGTGTTATACTTTACTATTAATATTATGGAAATTAATATCAATTGTGATTTAGGAGAAAAATCTAAATTTCACTCTAATAAGCATGATCCAGATTTACTTAAAATAGTAAATTCAGCAAATATTGCCTGTGGTTATCACGCGGGTGACGAAATGACCATGAACCAAGTAATAAAAATTTCAAAAAATAATGGTGTAAGCATAGGTGCACATCCATCATTTAATGATCCTGAAAATTTTGGAAGAAAAAGAATTAATCTAAATAATGCAGAGATTAAAAAATTAATAGTTGATCAATATGAAATATTACAAAAAATTGCGGTATCTCATGGAGAGAAGGTAACTCATATAAAACCCCATGGAGCCCTTAACAATATGGCATGCGAAGATATAGAACTAGCAACAACAATTGCGAAAACAATCAATGATATAAATAAAGATTTAATATATTTAGTACCAACTGGTTCAAAAATGGAAATAGCTGCAAAGAAACTAGAAATGAAAATAGCATGTGAAATTTTTGCTGATAGAAATTATGAAGATGATGGCAATTTAGTTTCGAGATCCAAGCCGAATGCATTAATTACAAACCCAGTTGAAGCACAAAATCATGTTCTAAGTATGATAAAAAATCAGTCTTTGAACTGCTTGTCTGGAAAAAAAATACCTTGTGAAATTGATTCTGTTTGTATACATGGTGACAACGAAAGTTCATTATCAACTGCTAAATCTATAAGAGAAAACCTAATTGAGAATAATATTTCTTTAAAACCATTAAATAAAATGGTTAAATTTAATTAAATAATCAGTTTAAATTTTGTACCATTTGTTGTGGCAACCAAAGAGCTATTTCTGGAAATATAATAATAATAATAGTTGCGAATATCATCAGTAAAAAAAGTGGAAATGCACTTTTTGCAATATAACCCATATCTTTATTCGCCATTCCCTGGAGCACAAATAAATTAAAACCAACTGGTGGGGTAATTTGCGCCATTTCTACTACTACAACCAAAAAAATTCCAAACCAAATCATATCAAATCCTGCTTGTCTTATCATTGGTTCAATAATAGCCATTGTTAATACTACTGCTGAAATTCCATCAAGAAACATTCCCAATATAATATAGAAAATTGTTAAAACAAAAATTAGCAAATATGGTGATAGTTCCATACTCTCAATCCAAATTGCAAGATTTCTTGGTAATCCAGTAAATCCCATAGCTAAAGATAAAAATGAAGATCCAGCTAAGATAAATGCAATCATACAAGAAGTTTTTGTTGCACCTAATAATGACTGCTTGAAGGTTTCAATAGTTAAACTTTTTTGAAAAAATGAAAGAACTAATGCTCCTAAAACACCTAAAGATGCAGCTTCAGTAGCTGTTGCAATTCCTGTATAAATTGATCCTATAACACCTAAAATTAAAATAATAACTGGTAAAAGTTGCTTTGATCTACTTAATTTTTCTAAAAATGAAAAATTTTCATCGGATTTTGGCATTTGATTTTTATTAATTAATGACCAACAAATTACGTAAAACATAAAGATTATCGCTATCATTATGCCTGGTAAAATTCCTGCAATAAACAACTTTGCTATCGACTCTTGTACCGTTACTCCATAAATAATCAAAATTATTGATGGAGGTATAAGTAATCCCAAGGTTCCTGACCCTGCCAAACTACCAAGTAAAATTTTTTCTGGATAATTTCTTTTTCTCAGTTCAGGAATTGACATTTTTCCAACCGTTGCAACAGTTGCTGCTGAAGATCCAGATATTGCTGCAAACAATGCACAACCAACAACATTAACATGTATTAACCCACCAGGTAATCTTTGCATCCACGGGGAAAGACCTTTGAATAAATTTTCAGATAATTTTGTTCTAAATAATATTTCTCCCATCCATACGAATAATGGAAGCGCAGTAAGTGTCCAAGAAGAGCTGGTTCCCCATATTGTTGTTGCCATAGCATCTCCAACTGGTCTAGATGTAAATAACATCATTCCTAAAGAGGAAACACCAATCATACTAATCGCAACCCAAACTCCAGATCCTAAAAAAAATAGCAAGATACTTATAAAAAATATAGTTAAAAAAATTTCTGTCATTTTTTGAATATTTTTAAAATTAATTGGTGAAAAACACATATAAAAAATATAGATGAACCAATAGCTACACTTGTTTGAGGTATCCAGATCAAAATTTCATCAGCACCCTCACTCCTTTCTTGAAATTTATAAGAAATAATTAACATTTTAATAAAGTAAAATGCTAAATATCCAGAAAAAAAAGTGCCTAAGATCAAACACCATAATTCCATGATGTTTTTTTTTGCTTTTCCTACTTTTTCTAAAAATAAAGTTATTCTAATATGTCCACCCTCTACGAAAGTATAAGATAATGCAAAAAAAGATGCTGCAGCCATACTATATCCTGAATATTCTGCCAGTCCTCTTATGTAAAAACCAAATATTCTTGATGAAATTCCAACTAATATAAAAAGAGCTATTAATATTAAAAAACCTGCAGCAATAAACCCTGACAATATATAAATTTTTTTAAGATTTTTATCTAAAATTTTTAACATGATTTTTATAAGGCCACTCTTTATATGGTGGCCTTATATATTTTAAGATTATTAAATTAATAAGCTGATAAAACTTTTTGTCCTCTTGAACCTGCTTTTTCAGCCCACTCCTTGGACATAGTAGCTCCAACTTCTTCAAAATGTTTTTTTAAAGTTGCATTTACTTTTCCAACGATCATTCCAGCATCAGCTAAGGCTTTTTTGTCATTTTTGTTACCCATTTTTGACAACTGCCAGCCTTTTCTTTCAGCTAGTGCTGCTTCTTTTCTGATTAAGTCTTGTGTTGATTTATCTAATTTGTCCCAAGCATCTTTATTAGCTATCACCATATTTTTTGGAAACCATGCAGCAATATCATAAAAATATTTAACTCCATTTTCCCAGATTTTTTTATTTTTACCAGTTGTTGGTGAAGTAATCATACTTTCTACTGCTCCTGTTGAAAAAGCTTGGCTAATTTCTGCAGCTTCAATTTTAGTAGGAGCCATTCCAGTAAGTTCAGCTATTCTAACCGTAGCAGAATTATAAGCTCTAAATTTTAAACCTTTAAGGTCTGCCACACTATTAATCTCTTTTTTACTGTATAGACCTTGAGCTGGCCACGGAACAGCATATAAAAAAATTAACCCTTTTGACTCTAAACTTTTTGCGATTTCATCTTTTGATGCTTTATAAAGTTTCATTGCATCGCTGTAAGTAGTAGCTAAAAAAGGTTGTGAATCTATTTCCAATAAAGGGTCTTCTTTACCTAAAGCTGACATAAATCTTTCGCCTATAGGCGCTTGACCAGTTCTTACTGCTCTAAAAATTTCACCACCTTTAAACAAAGAGCCTCCAGGGTGTGTTACAATAGTAAGCTTGCCATCACTCTTCTCAGAAACATTTTTTGCAAACTCAGTAGCATTAGCTGAGTGAAAATTTCCAGCGCCATATGCTAGAGCCATATCCCATTTTTCAGCTAAAGAAATATTTGAAAAGATTAGTAATGAAGCAAGAATTGTAAAAAAATATTTAAATAATTTCATTTATCCTCCATTTTTTAATTTCGTTATATGATTATGTATCTGAATCTAAATCAATACAAATATTACACTACTTTTGATTGAATTTTTTTAATTTTTTTATATTATATAAGCATCTTGATAGAACAATCCATAATACTATTACAAATTATATTCATAGATATAGTTTTAGCTGCCGACAATGCAATAATAATAGGACTCATTGCGGCTAACTTTATTCCAAAGCACAGAAAACAAATAATATTATGGGGAGTAGCCGGGGCTTTGGTTTTTAAAGTTATTTTTGCACTTTTTGCTACATACCTATTCAAATTTTATTTTATAAAAATCGCAGGCGGTTTATTATTAATATGGATAGTAAATGATCTAAGAAAAGATTTATTAGAAATAAAAAAAATAAAATCCCCAACAAAAAAATCGAAAGAACCATCTTATATTCAAAGTGTATTCAAAGTATTGTTGGCTGATATCACTATTAGTTTTGATAATGTTATTGCGGTAGTCGGTGCTGCAAAAGGATATTTTGGGTTTATGATATTTGGATTAGTTTTGTCAGTTGTGCTAACTGGAGCACTTGCTTCATATTTAGCTAATTATGTCCAAAAACATATATGGATAGCATATGTTGGTTTAGCATTTATATTAATTGTAGCTATTCAATTAATAATAGGTGGTTTGGTTGATTTAAGTATTTTAAATATCAACGAAGAATTTATTAAATATTTTTAAATTGAAGATCTTATAGCTGTGTAAATCTCTTCTCTGCTTGTTTCACCAATGCTTCTATAGACTTCTTTATTATCCTTAAAAATTAAAAGTGTAGTTTGATATTGCACATTTAATAAACTTGAAATTTTTTTATTTGTTATTTCGAATGTAAAGTATTCAATATTTTCAAATTCATTTTTTGCTGTATTTAAAACTTTCATTTGGCTCGCACAAGATGAACAATATTTCATCCAAGAACTTATTAGTACAACTTTACCCTCCGATTGGGCTTTTTTGAACAACTCTTCATCAAAAGTTGTTTTTTTATCCAATGCATTGGAGTTTAAAGCGAAAGTACAAAAAATAAATATTAAAATTTTTTTCATATTTATTGTTTTACAATCTTTTCAGGTAAAATACCCTGCGGTCTATAGCGCATTATTATTAATAATCCTATTCCTATCATTAAAAATCTAAAGTACGGAGCGCTTTCAATTAAATGAATTTTAAGAGCGTTAGTTTCTGGTAAGTGGGCAGTAAAAAAATTAATTAAAAATAAAGCTATTGGAGCTGCTTCAACCCATAAAAACCAGACGGCAAAACCACCTAATATTGCACCAAAATTATTTCCTGTGCCACCTACAATTACCATGACCCAAATTACAAATGTATATCGCATAGGTCTATAGCTTCCAGGAGTAAATAATCCATCATTTGTAACCATCATAGCTCCTGCAATACCAACAACAGCTGATCCTAAAATAAAAATTAAAAGATGTTCTTTAACAACGTTTTTGCCCATAGCACCTGCTGCTTCTTCATTATCTCTGATTGCTCTCATTTTTCTTCCCCACGGAGAATATAAAGCTTTTTGCGTGATAATTAGTAAAATAATCACAACTGTTAAAAAAAGTCCTGCCATACACAGTTTTACGTAAACTGAAGACGCGTCAATTACCAATTGATTTAAAACATCTTGTCTTTCTGAAACTGAATTAATAAGTTTTAATTTTCCTGAATTAAATTTTTCTACTAAATTTATAAACCAAGGTGTAGCTTGAAGATCAACTTCATAAGGAACTGGTCTTTTTAAACCAATAACATTTTTAACTCCTCTGGCTAGCCAGTCTTCATGTTTAATTATTGAAACTATAATTTCTGCAATTAATAGTGTTGCTATCGCAAGATAGTCTGCCCTTAATCCAAGAGCTATTTTACCTATGACATATGCTAATCCTCCAGCAAAAAATGCTCCTACTATCCAAGAGAATAATACCGGCATTCCTAAACCTCCTAGGAAACCAGTTTTAGCTGGTTCAACAGCTTCTATACTCTCGATTGCTGGACCGGATATTAGCCGAAGAAGTATAAAACCTATAATTATAATTCCAGCTATTACGTAATTTCTTTTTTTTGATTTTTGAATCTTTTTTAAAGTATAACGGATTGAAAAAACTATCCCTACAATAATTGCAATACAAACCATCATGTTAACACCTCCAACTTTCCAAGCTTGTGGAACTGGTGCAACTGACACAAGGACTACAGCAAGTCCGCCTAAAGCTGTATAACCCATAATTCCAAAATTTATTAACCCTGCATACCCCCACTGGATATTTGCACCCATGGTCATTACTGCAGAGATTAAACAGTAATTTAAAATTGATAACGCAACTGACCAGGATTGGAATATTCCTACTAAAATAATAAGTATGATCATTATTGTATAGGCCGTCACAACATTTAAATATTGCTTCATAATTTCATTCCTTTAAAAATACCAGAAGGTCTAAAAAGTAATACAATTACTAAAATAGAAAATGACACTGCAAATTTGTAATCTGTGGACAATAACTGCATTAGAGACTCTGGTTCTAAACTTTCAGGCAGTATATAAGTAAAAAACTTTTTATAGGCATACGTTATAAAAATCTCGCCAAAAGCTACAACATAACCTCCTAAAAAAGCGCCAAATGGATTTCCTATTCCTCCTACAATTGCTGCGGCAAATATGGGAAGCATATTGTTAAAATATACAAAAGGCTTATAACTTTTATCTAAACCATATAGGACACCTCCTACAGTCGCTAATACTCCGGCGATTACCCAGGTTAACATTACAACTTTTTTAGGATCTATACCTGATAACAAAGCAAGATCCTCATTATTAGAATAAGCACGCATGCTTGTGCCAGTTTTAGTTTTATTCAAAAACCAAAACATAATTGAAACAACAATAATGGTAACAACTATTGTAATCGCTTGAGTTGATTTAATTGTTAATCCTTCATTTAATCCACTCATTTCTTTAAATTCATTAGCCTTTAAAATAAATTTTTCACCATCAAGAAATCTTCTATCAAAAGGTCCTATAATTATTCTTATAATTGCCTGAGTTACAAACATTACTCCTACACTAACCATAGCAAGTTGGACTGGTGGGCTTTTTTTAATTCTATAATAGCTAAAAACAAATTTATCAATTGTAAGCATGTATAAAATCATCATAATTATAGCAAAAGGGATTGTGAGTAATGCTGTTGGAAGCACTCCCAGGTTTACTCCTAAAGATTGAAAATAAAATGTTAGTAAAACTGCTACCATTGTTCCAAATGACATCATGTCTCCTGTTGCAAAGTTTGCAAATCTAAGAACTCCATAAATTAAAGTTACAAATATTGCGCCTAAAGCTAATTGAGAACCATAAGTAAGTGCTGGTATAATTGTATAATTTAAAAGTAAAATAATTGCGTTTAAAAAATCCATTTTAAGCTCCTAGAAATGACCTTCTAACTTCAGGATCCTGAAGTAATTCTTTTCCTAATCCTTCAAATTTATTTTGTCCTGTAACTAAAACATATCCACGGTCAGAAATACTTAATGCTTGTTTTGCATTCTGTTCAACCATTATAATTGCTACATTAGTTTCTTTAACTTTAATAATATGTTGAAATAATTCATCCATTACTATTGGTGAAACTCCTGCAGTAGGTTCATCTAACATTAAAACTGATGGCTTAATCATTAATGCTCTACCTAACGCTACTTGTTGTCTTTGTCCTCCAGATAATTCCCCTACTATTTGTAAATTTTTTTCTTTCAAAATTGGAAATAAGTCATAAATTTCTTCAATAACTTTATTAACATCGTCGTCTCTTAAAAATGCTCCTACTTCTAAATTTTCTCTAACGGTTAAATCAGGAAAAACATTTTTATTTTGAGGAACGAAAGATATCCCTTGTTTAACTCTATCTTGTGGAGATAATTTTGATATATCTTTTCCATCCATTAACACTGAGCCAGATTTTAATTTTAAAAGCCCAAGCATGGCTTTCATGGCAGTAGATTTGCCAGCTCCATTAGGACCTAAAATTGCAACAATTTCCCCCCTATCAACATTTATCGAGCAAGAACTTATTATATCTGGTCCACTGCCGTAACCAGCTGTCATTTTACTTCCTTCAAAAAAAGCCATTAATTATTATCTCCATCTATTGTGTTAGCTCTTCCTAGATAACTTTCTATTACTTTTTCATTTTTTTTCACCTCATTTGGATTTCCTTGAAATAAAACTGATCCTTCGGACATAACAATTACTGGATCGCACATTCTGCTTATAAAATCCATATCATGTTCAATCATACAAAAAGTATAACCTTTTTCTTTGTTTAATCTTAAAATTGCAGTTCCTAAATCTTTTAAAAGGGTCCTGTTTACTCCAGCGCCTACTTCATCTAACAAAACTAATTTTGCTTCAACCATCATAGTTCTTCCGAGTTCTAGAAGTTTTTTTTGACCACCTGATAAATTTCCAGCTAATTCATTGGCTAAATGCTTAAGATTTAAAAAATCAATCACCTGATAAGCTTTTTTTCTAATCTGGTCTTCTTCCTTTTTTATCAAAGAAGGTTTTAATAATGCATTCATTAAATTTTCTCCAGATTGATTTCCAGGGACCATCATTAAATTTTCTAAAACTGTAAGATTTGTAAATTCATGAGCAATTTGAAAAGTTCTTAACAAACCTTTTGAAAATAATTCATATGATGGAACGGAAGTTATATCTTCATTATTAAACAATACCTTGCCACCATTAGGTTTAAGATTTCCTGCAATTAAATTAAATAATGTTGTTTTTCCTGAACCATTTGGTCCAATAATTCCTGTAATTGAACCTTTCTTAATTTTTAAAGAACAATCACTAACTGCTGCTAGACCTCCAAAATATTTTGAGAGATTATCTATTTGCAGAATATTCGAATCTTGCTGCATTGATAATTATACTTTATTTAATCTTTTTAAAATATTATTAATAGATTTTTCTAGAGATTTAAAATAACCTGATTTTCTTAGCTCATTAACTCCTTGCCAATTCAACCCTCCTGGCGTTTGTGACTCCACAACAAAATTTTTTAAATTTTTTTCAGAATGAACTGCTGCAAGCGCTGCCAAAGCTGAGTATAAAGATGTAATATATTTTTGAGCCTGATTTCTTTTAAGTTTTTTCTTAACTAACCAATCAGATAAAACTTTTAATAGTTCATAAAAAGAAGCCATTGAGCCAGAAATAGCCCAGAAATTTTTAGAAAGTTTTTCACTTTTAATTTCAATAGTCGTTCCAATTTTATCAAAAAAATTTTTAACTTTTTTATCTTGAGGAAAAATAGGTACCGGTCCTTTGCCTAATGATATTGGTGGCATTGGTATAGCTCTAACAATTTTTGCCTTTTTTTTAACTATTTTTTTTAATTGTGCATAGTTGATTGTAGAAATAAAACTAACGATTGTTTGATTAGTTTTAAAATTTAATTTAGGTAATATTTTTTCTCCAACTTCCGGTAGTACTCCTAGAAAAATCCAGTCTGATTTATCAATTACTTCTTGATTGCTTTTAGCAATATTGACTCGTTTAAATTTTTTTTTTAGTTTTTGAGCTTTTTGTTTGTTTCTTGGAGAAACGAGAATTCGTTTAAATGCTATTTTTGAATTACAAATGCCAGTTATAACATCAGAAGAAATATTACCTGTTCCAATAAATCCTAATTTCATAATCGTTGAACAATATATAAGTTGTAAGTTATTTCAATTATTTTAAAATTAATTGGTAAAAAAAGATCCTCTTATTCTTAACAATTCTCTGCTCAAATTTTTGTTTTGTTTAAATGCTTTTCTTCCATGAAGCCAAAAATAATTATTAGCAACTATTATTGAACCAACGGGTAATTTTGTTGTTACTTTATTATTGCTTTCTTCTAAAGCATCAGAAAGTTTTTGTAAAAAGTTTCCTTGTTTCATGCTACTTGGTTCAGGAAACTGATCTATATATGATATTTGTGGTCTACCTTTCTCGTCCTCTGTAAAAACTGGATGTTCTACATTATAATCAACATTTTTACTTTTTGGTGATACCCAAATAAAATTTTGCCTTCCTATTGGATCTTTTGAAAGTTCTTCGCAATGTTCCCAATCATCTAAGTGTAATAAAGTTGTTTCTCCACCTTCTACATTTTTTTCTTCAAGTTTAGTCATTAAAAGCCAGTCAGTTACTTCTTTCACATAAGTTCCATCTGTATGTAGATCCATATTTATATACGCTTTTCGTAAATAAGAATCGCTATGATCTTCATGTTTAACATGAAATCTTGCATAATATTTGCCAGCCATAGAGTCGTGATTTGGTATTCCAATGAGGTGAGTAACAGCTGTCGAAAGTTTAACTAAAAAAATATCATCTATTTTTTTATTTTCAGGATTTGTTTCAATAATAAAACAACCAGTTTCTCTTTCTTTAAGAATTGAATTAATTAAATTACTAAATTTGTTTGAAGTTAAATCATCTAAACTTTTTGCAAGTGTAAATCTAGTAAATGGTTTATATTCTAAAGCTGTAACATCAAATTTGTGAAATGGGAAAATTAATTTATCAATTATTTGATCTTCTATTTTTACTTTGTAAATTCTTTTTGATTTTTCATGTTTGGAAATTTCGAAACCTATTATTTTTTCCATTTTTTGAACCAACTCTCTTCTGCATATTCAGTTAGTCTATAAGTACACCACTCATTTTTTCTACCTTTGAGTAATATTAATGATATTATTTTTTTCATAATAAGTTCTCCTTAAAAAAATTTATAAATTGAGGCATATATTCATTCATGTGGTCCCCACCAACTGTAGCTCCTCTTTTAAGACATTTTTCTTTTTTTAAAATTTTAAATGTTTTTTTCCATAATTTTTTTGGCTCAACTTGTGCTGCTTCATAAAAAGCATCCATAGATGGAAAAAGTTTATGTTTAGTTAACACCATATCAGGCCATTCATTTCCAACAACAAAACCATCATTATCAACAAAAAAAGCGGGACAATTATGAACTGTCATTGCTTGATATCTTTTAGGTTTTTGACTGTAATGGAATCCATGATACCAACCTTTTTTTAAATCAATCTCAACTTTACCAGGTTTAGATTTAATTTTTTTTACATAATTTTCGCAATGATTTGGCAATGTGTAGTCATCTGCTGCACCATGAACATAAAGTAATTTAGTATTTGATGTTAGTTCTGGCTTATCAAAGAAACCTGCCAGCTTACATTCTGCCGCCTCAGGTAATATTGCATCAAATCCCCTAGTACCTTCCAAAAACAAAGATGTAAATTTCACATCTGCTAAAAAAAGACTGTTGTTTCCACCTCTTGAATGTCCAGTAGTTCCAAACTTACCATTAGATCTTGGATGAGATTGTAATAACTTATATGCCATAATAGCATCTATAGCTCCATTAATAAGAGGAACTTTTGATTGATCTCTCCAAGTATCTCTTGCACCTCTATGACAAAAATTATCTACATACATTACTCCTATTCCTGCTTCTAAAAGGTTTTTAGTGCCATGGTAGACAAAGTCATTCCATGCATATTCACCAGGACCACCACTGCTATGTGTCCATATAACTATTGGCACTTTATCCGAGCCTTTTGGTAATTGCAGATATCCTATTATTTCAATTGGGTTATTTTTGTGACCACCAATAAGAACAGTTCTTTGGTCAAAACCAGTGTAAGACTGAAATTTTATTAGTTCACCACCTTTAGTATTTTTATTTTTTGAAACCCACTTGAGTGCAGATTTTTTTTTTGTACACTGTTTTTTTAGATCAAAATTTATATTTTTTGTGTCATGAGCATTTACATTTGTTGTAAAAATTAACGTGACTAGTATTAAAATTAATTTTTTCACTTCTTATCCTATCCTCCTAAAAATAATCTACCAACGTCTGGGTTATTTAATAAATCCTCACCTTTTCCAGCGATAGCAGTCTCTCCTGAAACTAAAACATATCCTATATCTGCAAATTCCAAACCTTTTTTTGCATTTTGTTCAACTAAAATAATTGTCTTTTTTTCATTTTGCTGAAGATCTCTCAATATTTCAAAGACCATTTGAATATATCTAGGTTCTAAACCGATGGATGGTTCATCCACTAATAATACTGAAGGTTTCATAACTAGAGCTCTAGAAATTTCTAACAATCTTCTCTCTCCACCAGATAAAACTTTTGCGGGTTGATTTCTTCTATTTCTTAATCTTTCATATTTTTGTAAAACCTTTTCTGCTTCCTCGTAAGACTCTTCAGTTTTATCTTTTATATATCCTCCCATTAGCAAATTTTCTTCGACGGTCATATCTGGAAAAACTGAATTATCTTGCAAAATATATGCTATTCCATAATTTTTTAATTTTTCTGCAGGAGTTTGATTGGTTATATCTTTGCCATCTATTTCTATTTTTCCTTTAAATATATTTGTAAATCCATAAATTGAATGAAGTATTGTAGATTTACCTGCTCCATTTGGACCAATTAAGCAAAGTGATTGAGCTTTACTTACATATAAATCTAAATTATGTAGAATTTCCATCTTGCCATAGCCTGCTGATAAGTTGCTAATTTTCAAATGAACATTTGATGACGAAAGTTTTTTTAAATCTTCTGCTTGAGGTGCTTTTCCAAGAACTGAATATTGATCTGACATTATTGTGCTCCTAAGTAAGCATCTATAACACGCTTATCATTTTTAATTTCTTCTGGTGTTCCATTTGCTAAGAGCTCTCCATGAGCTAAACAAAAAATATTCTGTGCCAATGACATTATAACTCTCATGTTATGTTCAATTACTAAAAGAGTAATATTAAATTCTTTATTTACCTTTATTAATCTATCTATAATTCCATTTATCAAAGTTGGATTAATTCCTGCGGTAGGTTCATCAAGCAATAACATTTTTGGTTCATTCATTAATGCCATAGCTAATTCTAAAAGTTTTTGCTGACCAAATGATAAATCACCCGCTCTTAATTTTCTCTTTTGATACAAACCCACAAAGTTTAATAAGTTTTCGGCTTTGTCATTTAACTCAGGTGGTATTTTGGAAAAAACAGATAATAGACCTTCTTTATTTGTTTTATTGCTAATTAGCATATTGTCTATACAATTTAATTTGCCATAAATTCTTGTTTGTTGAAAAGTTCTTAACAAACCTAGTTTTGCAACGACAGGAACTGGTAATTGTGAAACTTCTGTTCCATTAAATTTAATTGAACCACTATCAATTGGGTGTGTTCCAACTATAGAATTAAATAAAGTTGTTTTTCCTGAACCGTTTGGTCCTATTAATCCTACAATTGAACCTTGTTCAACCGACATTGATATATCAACGTTTGCTTTAACTCCGCCAAAAAATTTACTTACATTTTTTACTTCTAGAATGCTCATTTCAAAGTTACTTGTGCCTTTCTGTCTGCTTCATCAACTACTTCTCCAAATTTTTCAGGATATTTTTCTCTTAGCCAGCCCATAATTCCTTCTGGAAAAAAAACAACAATAACAACAATTAAAACTCCTAAAGCAACGTACTGCCATCCTAAAAAGAAAGTCCAAAATCCTTCTTTAAAAATATGAAATACTGTTGCTCCAATAACTGGTCCCCATAATGTTCCTTTTCCACCGAGTATTGCCATCAATACCATGAACACACCAAATGTTGGTCCGGCAAAAGCTACTTCAATGGGTTCAATATAACCAACCATGTTTCCCATTAATCCTCCTGCCATTCCAACAAAGAATGCAGAAACCATCCATCCAATAATTTTATATCTCATTGTATAAATTCCCATTGCTTCAGCTTTATCTTCGTTGTCTCTAATTGCATTTAAAACTAATCCAAATCTTGTTGAGTAAGCCCATTTTAAAAATATAAAAGTTGCTATTACTAAAATAAAACAAACGAAATAAAAGAATTCTGATCTAAATTCTGTATGTCCTATATTTTTTGGCCAGGGTGGCATTGTCATTCCTTGGCCAGCTCCAATTAATTCTATTCCACCAGCTATTTCACCTGCTGCAATTCCAAGACCTAATGTGCAGATTGCAAAATAATGTCCTCTTAGTCCAAGAATTCCATAACCAATTAATCCAGCGATTATCATTGGAACTATCCCTGCTAAAATTAATCCAACAAAAAAACCTTGAAAATATTGTGATGGTGTATGAACAAATGTTTTCTCCCCTCCGGCTTCTGTCCATTCAGCTAAAGGAAAAAACATTCCTATTTGAATACTGGCGCACAAATACATTCCAACACCAAAAAAGAGTATATTTCCAAAAGTATTATAGCCCATCTGACCGCCTTGAACATCCCAAGTCATTGCGAGTACAATTAATATCCACAAAAAAGATATCTGAAGTTTATAAGCGGGAAATAGATATGGAGCGGCTAGACCAAAAATCAAAATAGCGGCATATAAAATTAAATTATTTTTTTTCATTTTAAAAATCTATTATTTTCTTAGAGTCATCTTTCATTATAAATTCTGCTTGTCTTTCAGAAATTAATTTTACAGATTTAAAACCGTCAATCTTTTCTATGAACTCATTAAGTTTTTTTCTACTTCTTTTGCTCATCTTCATGCCTGGTGCATTTACACCAACATCAATTATTATTTCCGCTCCATTTACGAAAGCATTAATATAACTTGATAAAACTTTACATTTACCAATCATCGCTTCTGTAACCCAGATAGGTTTTTTGATATTTAAACTTTTTAATAAACTAGAGAATTCATCTACCCAAAATTCTTTATCACACTTTCCGTCAGGAGGAGTTATGTGGTGTATAGCGGCTATATCAAAATGATCTTTTATTTTTGGTAAAGCTGATTTCCAATATTTTTTATTCTCAGGAAACATCCCTGCTGCACCAGCCATAATAATAACTGCATCTTTTTGTTTTGATTTAATTAATTTTGATGAAAAATTAAAAATTTCAACAAAATCTTCCTCTGTTCCTTTAAAAAACATTTTAAACTCAGGCTCATTCATTATTTGCCAATGAATAATAGGTTTAGTTAAACCTGGCATATCATTTTTGCCATCACCATTATAACGATCTACTAGTTTTATAAGAAAATTTTTATAATCTTCCATTGAACACGGTTTGCTTAAATATTTTGTAAATTTTCTTCCAAATGGGCTCCTAGCTTTTTTTCTCTTACATGATTTCTGTTCCCAATTTGCATGAGGCCAAATAGTTGCTATGGTTTTTTGATTATGTTCTTGTGCATAAACAACATATTTATCTGCTGCTTCCCAGGAAAAAAATCCTTTTTCCCTCTCAATTCCATTCCATATAAAAGGTCCAGGGTGAGGTCTTACCCACTGATTGTCTTTTCCTCTCATTCTTTCATCTCTTAACTCTGTTAAGTCTCCAAATCTTGAATCAGCCACTGCCCACTTAGAAATTATGAGTGACATAATAATAAAAAAAATAAATTGAATTTTTTTCATTTTAGATACTCTCTTTTTTTAGATAATTTAAATCTCCTATAAACAAGAATTAAAACTAATAGTAAAAATACTGAGCCAATTCTAAATTCTGTTCCTAGTATATAATCAGCAAATTCTTCAAAAACTCCTAGTCCCATGCCAGATAAAGCAACACCTGGTAAATTACCAAGCCCTGCAACAATAACTATCATGAAAGATCTGACTGTGTATGGAAGGCCAACATAAGGATGTAAGGTAAAAGTTATTGCAATTAATGAGCCTGCAACACCACAAAGTGCTGCATTTATTCCAAAAGTTGCTGCATAAACTTTTTCTGTATCTACACCCAAAATTTTTGCTGCTCTCGCATTTTGAGCGGTTGCTCTTATCGCTCTACCTAATTTTGATTTACGCATATACATAACTAATCCAATTGCAAAAATAACGCTAACAACTGCTGCAAATATTTTTGCATTAGGAAGAGTTACCATTCCATCAAAAAACATTGTTGTTCCAAAATTTGATTGAGCTACAACTACATCGGAACCAAAAATAAAATTCATTAGTTGTTGAGTTAAAATACTAATTCCAAATGTTGCTAGAATTGAAATAAATAAATCTCTGTCGACAACTTTATTAATTACTAACTTGTATAAACCCCATCCAACAAAATACATAATTATTGGAGAAATGATGATTCCAAAACCTGGATGAATTCCCATTATATACATAAAATAGGCAACATACCCGCCCATAATTACAAGTTCTCCTTGAGCAATATTAATTATATTCATAACACCCCATTGGAGTGCCATTCCATAAGCAATCAATGCAAATAGAATTCCTAAAAGAATTCCATCTAAGGATGCTTGCACCATTAATATTGGCGCCTGAAAAATTAGTAAGTCCATAAAAAAAATGCCCCCGATAAATTCGGGGG